>DASYLC010000229.1:0-21087 GCA_036009775.1 Chitinophagaceae bacterium | reverse complement strand
GACCCATCATGTTCATCTGGTTTACGATGCTGCTGGTATTGGGAATGGTTCATGTCTTTGACGATCTGGCCATTTTCAAAGCACTGAGTCCTTCGTATGCGATCAGCTTTCTCAAGAATTATCCCGGGGGATTCTGGCTTCTCGGCGCCGTCTTTCTTTGTACGACTGGTGCAGAAGCGCTGTACAGCGACCTCGGGCATTGTGGCCGTGGCAATATCCGGATGTCCTGGATCTATGTAAAGATCTGCCTGCTGATCCACTATTTCGGGCAGGGTGCTTATTTGCTGGCTCACAGGAACGGGCTTACTATAACAGATGAGTTAAAAAAATCACTCAGCATCAATGCATTTTATGACCTGATGCCACAGTGGTTCATTATCCCCGGTGTTATTATAGCTACTACTGCCGCGATCATTGCCAGCCAGGCGATGGTATCGGGAGCCTATACCCTGATCAGCGAAGCGATGCGGTTGAACCTTTGGCCCAAAGTGAAGATCCGTTATCCCTCGGAAGCGAAGGGACAGTTATTTATCCCTGCTATCAACCTGCTGATGTTCCTTGGCTGTGTGGGTGTGGTATTGTATTTCCGGAAGTCATCGAATATGGAAGCGGCCTATGGCCTGGCTATTATCGTCACCATGCTGATGACGACCATACTCTTTGCCAATTACCTGGTATTGCACCGGGTGAAATCGGCCTGGATCTATATTTTCCTTGTTTTTTACCTTCTTGTAGAACTCGGTTACCTGGTAGCACTGATGGTCAAGTTCGCACATGGCGGTTATATCACCCTGATCATTGGTATGCTGATGTTCTTTGTCATGTATATCTGGTACCGGGCCCGCAAGATCAAGAACCGTTACGTGGAGTTTGTACGGATGGAACATTATGTTCCGAAGATCCAGGAGCTGAGCAATGATAAATCGGTTCCCAAATATGCCACGCATCTTGTCTATCTCACGAGTGCGAATAATCCCAAGGAGATAGAACATAAGATCATTTATTCGATCCTGAACAGGAAACCAAAACGTGCGGATATCTACTGGTTCGTACACGTGGATACGGTGGATGATCCTTATACCTGCGAATACAAGGTCGAGCATATCATTCCCAACGATATCATCCGGGTTGATTTCCGTCTCGGGTTCCGTATGGAACCGCGGATCAACCTGATGTTCCGCAAAGTGGTGGAAGACCTGGTAGCCAATAAAGAGGTCAATATCATCAGCCGCTATGAAAGCCTGGCAAGCAGTAATACCGTGGGTGATTTCCAGTTCATGGTAATGGAGAAATACCTGAGCCAGGATAATGAGCTTCCTTTTATGGAAAGAGTGATCATGAAATTCCACTTCTGGTTGAAAGAACACAGTCTTTCTGAAGAGAAAGGATTCGGGCTGGATGCGGCCAATGTTACGGTGGAGAAATTCCCGCTGATCGTGGCGCCGGTGACGAATTTGAAGCTGAAGCGGGTGGAAGAGTAGATGATAGTGTACAGATGATAGATGATAATTTCTTTAAGTTCAAGTTACCTTCCCTACTTTAGAGTAACTAACCGCCGCAGTAACTATCATCTATCAGTTATCATCTTTCATCTATGCCTTCTTTTATTTGGTATATCATCTCCGGCATCGTCGTTCTTTCCATACTGATCTATTTTCTGCAGGAACGACTGATCTTTAAGCCGGAAAAATTAAAACAGGATTTCAAATTCAAATACGATGTCCCGTTCCGGGAATATTTTTTTGATATCGAACCCGGTGTGCGCATCAACGGGCTGCACTTCTACCGTGAACAACCCAAGGGGCTGATACTCTACTTTCATGGCAATACCAGGAGTATCAAAGGCTGGGCCCGTTATGCCAAAGATTTTTACCGCTATGATTACGATGTCGTGCTTCTCGATTACCGCGGTTTTGGCAAAAGCACGGGCAAAAGAAGTGAAAAAGAAATGCTGGGTGACATGCAGTTCATTTACGATAAACTAAAAGAAAAATATGGCGAGGACCAGCTGATCGTCTATGGCCGGAGCATGGGAAGCGGGTTTGCCACCAAACTGGCCTGCGATAACAGACCCCGTTACCTGGTACTTGATGCGCCCTATTTTAGTTTTTTACGGGTGATAGAACGCTTCATGCCGATACTCCCGATGCGGGTCGTGCTGCGCTTTCATTTACGCACCGATCTGTGGATACCTAAAGTAAAGTGTCATACCTACATTATACATGGCACCAGGGACTGGCTGATACCGATCCGTCACAGCGAAGCACTGCAAAGGATCAATCCCCGGATGATCACCCTGATCCGCATCCACGGCGGGGGACATAATAATCTTCCTTCTTTCGATGAGTATCACAATTTTGTGAGGGATATTTTGAAATACTGAATACAAGCTAACAGCTTATAGCTATTAGCTGTTAGCCCTTGGTATCATTGATTAATGTTAATGATTGTTTAATTGCTTACTTAAGTATTAGTCCGGACTGTCATTTAAGCGTCTAACCTGAAAAAGGAGGACATATGAAACCGAAACTTTACTTTTTGATCTTAGCAGGTTTAAGCATGCTGGCCCTCTCCTGTAAGACCGCCAGTAAAATGTATGAAAAGGGCAATTATGATGAAGCCGTGGAACTGGCTGCCAAAAAATTGCAGAAAGATCCCGACGATGCCAAACTGCTCGACATTATCCAGAACGCTTATCGTTATGCCGTAACCGACCATGAAAGCAGTATCCGCAATCATTCGGAAAGTACCAGTGAATTGAAATGGGAATGGTTATACACTGACTATGTTTCCCTGCAAAAAATGTATGACGCGATCTACCGTGTGCCGTCGGTGTATGCTATTGTAAAACCATTTGACTATTCCCAGTATATCGCTGACTATGCACAGAAAGCCGGGGAAGTACGTTATGACCGCGGGCTGAGCTTCATGCAGCGTTATGATAAGAAGAGCTACCAGAATGCTTACCGTGAATTCCAGTCGGCCCTAAGCTTTATGCCCGGCGACAGGGATGCGATCATGAAAATGAATGAAGCATATGAATATGCTGTGACCAATGTTGTTATCCTGCCGATGCAGCAGCAAGCTGGTTATGTCTACAGTTCGTATTCAATAGGCGGAGACAACCTGGATGACCAGCTGATCCGTAACCTGCAGTACAGTTCAGGCAATGAATTCGTAAAATTCTATTCTGCCTGGGATGCAAGAAGCAAGGACGTAAGGACCGACCAGGTAGTAGATATGCAGTTTTCGCACCTGAATATCGGGGGTTACCATGATTATAAGACCACCCGCAGGGTATCCAAAGAAGTGGTGATAAAAGAAACCGTGGTGAAAACCGACTCCGTTGTAAAAGAATATGGATTGGTATATGCAGATATTACCACTACCCGCAGAACCATGGTATCGGACGCCCAGCTCCAGGTAAATATCCGGGATAACGATGGCGCCTGGTTATGGAATGACCAGTTCAATGGCAATCATAACTGGAGCCTTGAGTTTGCCACTTATACCGGTGACGCCAGGGCTTTGAGTGCCGCCGATAAAGTATTGATCGATCGCCGCCCGGAATATGGTCCTTCCGAAAGCGAAGTGATGCGGCATATGATCGACGAGATAAGTAATGATGCCATCTACAGGATCAAAAACTATTTCAACAGGTATTGATGCTTCTTTATCGCGCCGATAAATAATTAACAGGGACGGTTCAAGGACATGTATTGCATGTCCTTTTTTATTTCCATCTTTGCCCCTGCCTTCGTCAAAACCCGGCAGGCAAGTTTCATGAGGAGAACAAGATTGAAAAAGGCCTGGAAATGGTTTAAAATAATCGTCCTTATCTATATTATGATCGGTGTTGCCCTATATTTCTTACAGGATAAATTCATTTTTCACCCCAAAAAACTACCGGCTGATTACCAGTACAAGTTTGATATCCCCTTCCGGGAGATCGACCTGCCGGTGAATGACGAGAAGAATCTCAGTATCGTACAGTTTACAGTTCCGGATTCTGTACGGAAAGGCATTGTGTTATATTTCCATGGCAACAGGACCAATATCAACCGCTATGCCGTCAATGCCAGCTTTTTTACCAGGAATGGTTACGAAGTATGGATGACGGACTACCCCGGTTTTGGCAAATCCACCGGCAAAAGATCGGAACAGGTCCTTTACGATGATGCGCTCCGGTTGTACAAAATGGCGATCAGCAGGTTCTCTGTTGAACATATCATTATATATGGAAGATCATTGGGCACAGGCATCGCTTCGCAACTGGCATCGGTAAGGGATTGTAAAAAACTGATCCTCGAAACACCTTATTACAGCATGGATGCACTGGCCAAACACTATTTCTTTATGTACCCGGTGATGCCGATGACCAAATATTCATTGCCGACATACCAATATTTCAACTACATAAAGGCGCCCATCACTATTTTTCATGGAACCAGCGATGCTGTTATCCCGTATAAACATGCCAAATGGCTGGTGACAAAAAAACCGGGAACAGAGCTGATCACTATCGAAAAAGGGAAACATAATAACCTGGCGCAGTTCCCGCTGTTCCAGCATAAACTGGATTCCCTGCTGGCGGATTGACCAGGCTAAAAAACTGGTAGATAGCAGCAAATACTCCATCCAGGCTCTCCACTTGCATATAACTTCCCGAGGCTGTTAGCTGTAACGTTCATCATCCTGGTCTGACCTCTGTCCATGTAAACAGTATTTTTGTAAATATTTTTTTGTTTACACCTAAAACATTTACATGAAAAGGCAAAAGCCGCCAGGGTCTTCCAACCCGACCTCGCTGCCTGCCCTGGCACCCCCTCATATCGGACCTGAACCACCCAAAATTCAGCTGACAATACCTCTAATAAATCGTTAATACCGGCATTTACACCTCATATGCGTGAAATAGTCTGCGCATGAGACACTGTTAAACAAATACTTAACAATCCGTACCACCTTTTCGGTATTGCCTTTGCGTCCATAGTCATATACCTTGCTCACATGAAACGCAATCTGCTTATCGTTTTACTCTTCGCCGGTTTCAGCGCAACTGCCCAACAGGAACTCAGTTACGAAGAATTATTAAAACCTGTTAACGAGGTTGAACTGACCGATAGTTTGCATATCGATGCTACTCCTTCCCAGATGAACCTGCTGGACAGCATTACGGTAAAAAAATGGTTTGCCCCTATTTTAGGACTCGCAAAGAATAACCGTTTAAAGAACAGGAATTATTACCTGGCCGGTAAGATCACGGGTAATGAGAATTTTGACCTGCTTGTCCTGCTGGAAGAAAAGAAAAAGACCGACAGTCCGCAGGACTCCGTAAGTAATAGTATACAGTTGGTGCACCTCGTCAGTACCCGGAAAGACGGGCATTATATTGCTTCGATCGAAGCAGCCGCAATGGGCTTAAAAAAGAGATCAACGTATAATATCTCGTCCTGGCTATACAAAGACTATAAAATTGTGCTGGACTCAAGGATCTCCGTGAACGAGAGATCCTATGATGATATGACGAGTTACAGGATCAATCAGGGAGGACGTTTTATACTTTCGGAAAGGTGGGAATGATCATTCTTCCAGCCGGACAGCTTTCTTACCAACCTTTAATCTATACTTCACGCCGATCTTCAACGCGTAGTTGCGATCCGTATGACTGACGGGAAAATCAAAGCAAACAGGATAATCATAGCTGGCAACAATATCCCGCACGATCTCCGGTACCGGTTTGCCAAATGGCCGCTCCGTATCTTTCATTTCGGTGAACCCGCCAATGATCAGTCCTGCCAGTTTGTATAATTTACCGCTTCTCTTCAACTGGTAGAGCATGCGGTCAATATTATAACTGTATTCACCCACATCTTCGATGAACAGTATCTTTCCTTTTGTTTCTATATCGGAGCCCGTGCCGGTCAGGTGCGCCAACAGCGACAGGTTTCCGCCTACGAGCTCACCACTCGCTTTTCCCGTTCTGTTGAATTCATGCACGGCACAACTATATTTTGCCTGTTGTCCTTCGAGTGCGTTCTTAAGCGACAACACAAATTCATTTTTAAATCCTTCTTCATTAAAAGCACCTGCCATGGGCGAATGCAGCGAAGAAATCCCGTAATTGGAATATAAATGCGAATGGATGACCGTGATATCGCTGTACCCGATGATCCACTTCGGGTTCTTCCTGAATTTTTTGAAATTGATCTTAGTAATGATGCGGCCGGTTCCATAGCCTCCCCTTCCACAAAGCACGGCTTTAACCTCCTCATCATCCAGCATCTGCTGAAAGTCGGCCAGGCGCTCTTCATCCGTACCGGAAAAATAAGTTGGAGAGTCCCCTCCTATAGTTTTACCCAGCTTCACGGTATAGCCCCATTCTTTCAATGTGCTGATACAGGTCTGTACCTTTTCGGCGGCCATATACCCTGCGGGGCAAACGATCCCGATCGTATCGCCTTTTTGCAGGTAAGGAGGGATTTGGGTCATACGTTATATTATGTAAGCAATAAAGTTATCAGAATTCGGGATAGTGTCCTAGTTTGAAATTTAGCCGTATAAATAAGGGTGCTGAACCATAGTCAAACACACAGGCCTCTATGTGAAATCTATGTACCTATTCTTCTACTGTGGTTCAAAATAATTTAAAACCAGGACACTACTGAATTCGGCGATGTTTGGGCAATGGCATCCTTTCCGGTATTTTTGCTGCTCATTCATTTTTTTTGAAGCTTTTATGACTGACCCCAAACGATATTTAGTTACATCTGCACTGCCCTACGCCAACGGGTTGAAACACGTAGGCCACCTGGCAGGTGCCTATATCCCGGCTGATATTTATGTGCGCTATCTCCGGGCACAAAAAAGAGATGTAGTATTTGTATGCGGCAGCGACGAACATGGTACTGCTATTCCCATACAGGCGATGAAAGAAGGCAGCACACCGCAGGCTATTATTGATAAGTACCATGAGGCCATGAAGGAAGACTTTGCCGACCTGGATATCTCTTTTGATATTTATCACCGTACCAGTTCACCCCTGCACCATGAAACGGCACAGGAATTCTTTACCAAACTGAATGATGCCGGTGAACTGGAAACAAAAGAAACAGAGCAGTATTTTGATGAGGCTACCAAAACATTCCTGGCCGACCGTTATATAAAAGGCAGCTGCCCAAATTGCGGCAGCGACAGGGCTTTTGGAGATCAATGTGAAAATTGCGGAACTACATTGAGTCCTGATGAACTGATCAACCCGGTAAGCACGCTAAGCGGTGAAACACCGGTAAAGAAAAAAACAACGCATTGGTACCTGCCGTTAGGAAAGCATGAAGAATTTTTGCGGGAATGGATATTAAAAGAACATAAAGATGACTGGAGAGCTACCGTAGTTGGCCAATGTAAGGCATGGATCGATGGCGGCCTGCAATCAAGAGCTGTAACAAGAGACCTGGATTGGGGAATAAAGGTTCCTGTAAAGGATGCAGCAGGAAAAGTCCTCTATGTATGGTTTGATGCCCCCATCGGCTACATCAGTGCCACTAAACAATGGGCGATAGATAATAAAAAAGACTGGAAGCCCTATTGGCAGGATAAAGACACGAAGCTGGTACATTTTATAGGAAAGGATAATATAGTTTTCCATTGCATCATCTTCCCTATCATGCTGAAATTGCATGGAGACATTTTACCCGCGAATGTTCCGGCCAATGAATTCCTGAACCTGGAAGGTGATAAGATGAGTACCAGCCGCAACTGGAAACTGGAAATGAGAGATTATATTAATGATTTTGTGAAGAAACCCACGGGGCCCGCTGGGGAAATTGGCGGCGGGCAAATGGTGGATGCATTACGTTATTATTTAACTGCTATCGCACCCGAAACAAAAGACAGTGAGTTTACCTGGAAAGGATTTCAAACAGCCTACAGAAGTGAGCTAACCGATATCTTCGGGAATTTTGTAAACAGAACTTTTGTGCTGATGCACAAACTGTGTAACGGTAAAGTTCCGAAATTGCACGAAGACATACTCGATGACAATGACAAGGTATTAATTGCAGATATTGAAAGCACAAAAGCGGAAGTACAATCGGCATTGGAATATTATCATTTTAAAGATGCCTTATTCCAGGTAATTGACCTGGCCCGCAAAGGCAATCAATATATGCAGAAGAAAGAGCCGTGGATAGTGGCAAAATCCCTCGCTGCTGGTGGTGATGAGGCAATTGCCGCGCAAAAAAAGATCGATAACTGCCTGCACCTTTGTTTGCAGTTGACAGCTAACCTTGCAGTATTGATCAATCCCTTTTTACCAAACACTGCGAAGAAAATGCTGCACATGATGAAGGTGGTGGACAAAATGCTGGATTGGGAGAATGCGGGAAAAATAAAGTTATTAAGCGTAGGCTATAGTTTAAGAGAGCCTGAATTATTATTCAGGAAAATAGAAGACAGCGAAATAACAGAGCAGATCGAAAAATTAAAAACGGGCCTGGTAAAAGAGGCAACAGGCAATAGTCAACAGGCAACGGCAGCTTCTGTAAAAACAACTGAAATGAGCAAACCAGAAATTGTATACGATGATTTTGCAAAGCTTGATCTAAAGGCAGGAACGGTTATTGCCTGTGAAAAAGTAGCCAAGGCTGATAAGCTGCTCAAACTGGAGATCGATCTTGGTCATGAAAAAAGAACGATCGTATCCGGCATTGCATTACATTATACACCGGAAGAGATGGTAGGCAAACAGGTTATCGTCGTAACCAATCTTGCACCCCGGAAAATGAAAGGCATCGAAAGCCAGGGAATGATATTAACAGCGGAAGACAGTGATGGAAAACTCCGGTTATTGAAACCGGAAGAACCTGTTTCACCCGGCTCAAATGTTAGCTAACCGATAAAAATTACACGAACCCCCGTTTTGAGCTTATGAAACGGGGTTTTTTTGTCATCCCCGGGTAAGCCGAAGGGTTACAAGCGGTTGAATTGCAGTAAATTCATGCATAAATCTTTTCCGCACCTTGGCATTAGAGCTTCCTTCAAAAAAATTCTTTAAGATCACTGGGATTGTCTTCGGGATAATCCTGGTATTGCTGACCGGTTTTCACTTCTGGTTCAAGGCCTACGCCAAGCGCCTGATCGAGGACATGGTGGAATCGAACTCCCATGGCAAAATAAAATTACAGATCGGGACCTTCCATTTTAATTATTTCAACAGGCAGATACAACTGGACGATGCTGTCTTTTATAATACGGATACAGCTACCGGCAGTACTGCCTATCGTTTCAGCGTGAAGAAGATCGATATCCGGACCAAAGCCATTCTCCCGATAATTTTCCAAAAGAGGATACTGATCGATTCATTAAAATTATCGCGGCCACATATCGAAGTAACACGCCTGCGGACCGTGAACAAACCCGATAGAAAAGAGAAAAAAGATGTATCGATCCCGGAGGAAATGGGAAAAGTATATACATCCATACAGGATGCACTGGCTGTGCTTAAAGTAAAGCGCTTCGTGATCGAGGAAGGCACTTTCCGGCTGGTCAATAAAATTATTCCTAACCAGTTGCCCATGGAAATATCCAACCTGTATTTCCAGATCGACAATCTTGTCGTGGATTCAAGTAACATAAAAGGAAAAGACAAGATACTGTTCAGCGATAATGTGACCCTCCGGAGCCATGACCAGGACATCCTCTTCCCGGATGGACGTCACCGGCTGAGCTTTAGCCATTTCAGTATCAACCTCCAGAAAAAACTCGTTCATTTTGACAGCTGCACTATCGCCGCTACCCGGAAAGACAGTGCAAATGCCTCGTTCAATGTATTTTTTGATGCGCTCGACCTGACCAATATTGATTTTGACACGCTCTATAAATCGGAAGTGATCAAAGCGGATTCAGTGTATTGCATCAACCCCAACTTCAACCTCGAAGTGGATGCCGGTAAAAAGAAAGGCGCGGCTAAACCTGCACCCAAACTGGAGAATATCATTCAGCAATTAACGGGTGACCTCCTGCTGAAATACGTGGTGGTAACCAATGCCGATTTTAATATTAAAACAATAAAGGAGGGCCGGCCCAGTACATTCACGTTCAGCAAGAATAATTTTGAAATGCAGGGCCTGAGCGTTGACCAGGGAGCTGCGAAGCCGATCAAAGTGAAAAGCTTTGCGATGGCGATCCGCAATTACGAGAATTTTATCAAGGACAGCAGTTACAGTATCCGTTTCGACAGTGTTATCCTGAAAGATGACCGGATCACACTCAGTAATTTTGTTTTTCAAAAACTCGAGAACGGGAAGATCCTGAATACATTCAGCATTCCTCAATTCAACCTGCAGGGGCTTTCCTGGGATGACCTGGTATTTGAACGGCGGTTAAAAGCGGAACAGGCCTTTATGTTCAACCCGCATATCAGTTACACGGTTTCGGCATCCAATCCCGGGCGGCAAAATATTTTTGTCTCGCTCGGGATCGTCAATGATTATATGGATCTTCAATTCCTAGATATCAGGGAGGGCATGATCGATCTGCGGTTGAAAAATAATGTCCGGGTACAACTGGACAATGCCAATGTGGCCGTGCAAAGCAATTCCCTGCTGACCTCCACCAAATTATCCGGTATAAAAAATTCGCTGACCAACCTGAATTTCAAAAAAGGACGTGTACAGGCGGGCGACCTGCTCATCGAACTGGACGATATCCGGTATGCGGGTCCCAATGGAAGATTCGAGGCAGGCAATATGCATGTCAAAAGCGATAAAAAGAAAATGGATATCTCTTTACATGATGTGGCCATCAAAAAAATGCTGGTAGATGAAATAACAGGAAGTGTTTTCGCCAATGATCTGAACTGGCAAAAAGCAGATGTCGTCATCAATACAACCGGTTGGGCGATGGAAAACAATAAGGATGCATCTGTTATTGAACTTAGCAATGTGAAAGGATCGAATACCTCCTTCCGGGCGATCGGCGGGAATACAGCCATTTCAGCAAAACTGGATAACCTTTCTTTTGATGAGCTGCTGAAAAGACCGGAAGCAAAGCTGATCCTTAAAGGGCTGGTCACGAATGGTGAGCAACTAAACATAAAAAATAACGGGATCGATCTCTCCGTTGCTTCTTTTGCCATCAACGACAATAAAAGTTCTTCTTTCCGGGAACTGCACTATAAAAACAATACCGGGAAAACCGTAACCGATATCTCCATCCCATCATTTACACTGATACCACATATACAGCCCCTTATCAATGGCGCTATCTCCTTCGACGCGGTGGGCATGGAAAAACCGGTGATCCGTATTGCGATCGCCGCAAAAAATAATGATGCCGGGGGAGCAACTAAAAATTTACCGGCCATTGATATCCGCGGGTTAAAACTGATCCAGCCTGTCATTCATTTTACGGAAGCCAAAGACAGTGGCATGCTTGCCTTTGACTGGTATGGCAATAAAGACCCATCGAATTACTTACAGGCCGGCGAATTGCATGCCAGCCCCGGAAAATATCGTTTCAACGATCTTCAATTTTATCTCGCTAACCTGGACCTGGTCAATCCCAAAGGCAGATCATTCAGCACAGGTAATGGAAAGATAAGTGCACAAATAAATTTGTTTGACCTGCAAGAGGATGAACAGGGGGAACTGGAATGGGATGCCCGTATCACAGCACTGGATGCAAAAGATTTTCACCTGGACAATACCGGCCGGGCAAAAGGCAGCTTCAACATGAAAAGCGGTTCACTCGAGAACCTGGCGATCAATTCCTCTACCATCACCAATCTCCGCGAACTGGCCGCGGCCAATGAACATTTCAGGTTGAAACAATTTACCGGCGACTATACGGACCAGGAAAAACAGTTACGCTGGTACAATGCCGGTTTTAATCGCAGCGGGTATATTTTATCTGCCGATTCTTTTGCATTTGCACATGTATTGGAAAAAGATCCCTTCATGGCCAAACAATCTTTCCAGAAGGACTATATCAATTTCCGGACGGGCGCTATCCGTGCAGGACCGTTCGACCTGGATGGATATATCAAAAACAATGAAATAAAGATCGGCACCCTGCTGGTGGATGAATTCTTCCTGTCCGATTATAAAGACAAACAACTTCCCTTCAATCCCGGTATCATCAAACCTTTACCGGTGAATATGGTCAAAAAAATATCTGTCCCCTTATCAGTTGATACCATCCGCCTTACCAATGCGGGTATCCTGTATACAGAAAGACCGGAAAAGACAAAGAGCGAAGGGGTCATTCCTATTACACGGATGAATGCCCGGCTGATGAATGTAAGGAACTTCAATATAAGCCCGGCCGACAGCCTGCAGATCGAGGCGACCGGCTACCTGCTGGATACTGCCTGGATCAGGCTGACTGTAAAAGAATCCTACACCGATTCACTGGGTGGTTTTGTTATGACCGCGCAGGCCAGGGCGGCGGACCTTCAATTTTTAAACCCGGTACTGTTACCATTGGCGGGTGCAAAGATCAAATCGGGCATGCTGGACAGCTTAGCAGTGACCGCCATTGGAAGGGATGACCTTGCCTGGGGAGAAATGCAACTATTTTACCACGACCTGAAGGTCATCATCCTGAAAAAAGGCGAAGAGAAAAAGAATAAATTCATCACCTGGCTGGTCAATATGATCGTCAGGAATAAAAACGAATCCCGTACCGGCAACGTATTCTTTATTCGTCAGCGGGACCGTTCAGCCATCAATTACCTGGTGAAGATCGTTATGAGTGGCGTCAGCAGCAGCGTCGGCGTTAAAAACAATAAGAAAAAGGCGGAGCGTTATAAACAAGAGAACGAAAAGAAGAAGCCGGCAGAGGCCAGGGACTGAGATTTCCATGCTTTTGTAGTATCTTGAATTAACCATTACACCTTTCTACTATGATACCAGCTATCTCAAAGCAGTTGGCCCTTGCCTGCCTGCTTTACTTCCTCCCTGTCATTGTGCACGCCCAGACACAGGATGATTTTAATAATAAACTTTCTGATGTATACACCAATGCGGCCGATAAGAAAAAAGCGTTGACGATCGCCAAAGAGCTGTATACAATGGTTGAGAAAAAAAAGGACCTGCAGACCTACGCCAATTATTATTTATTAAAGACCATTTTTGAAGCCCAGGCTCCCGATGCCGTATTGGCAAAGACTTCCGGTGAAAAAGCGACGAAGATCCTGAATGGCGCGGTAGGAACGGCTTCGGTTGGCGATACTACTGCTAACCCTTTTAACCAATGGTATTATGTGATCTACCCGGGCCTGTTTAGCAACAGTGATCCCGATATAGCCAGCAAGGCTGTGGCTTTTATCGATAGATATCCCGAGTATAAAAATTTTGACAGCTATTATTATATCGCGTTTGCGTTTGAAAGAAAAGGCGATTTTACAGGAGCCCGGCAGAACTATGAGAAAGCGCTTTCGCTGGACACAGGAGGCAAAGATGTCTATCACACTTATCTTTTTTACACCAATTTCCTTTCCAAGTCGGGGGATTACCTGAAAGCAGAAGAATATATCCGGAAAATGGATCAGCAATCACTGACAGGGAGCGAGATGTTCAGGAATTCCTATAAAGCCGAAGCGATGGGCGCCAAAGTAGTGTATTATCTCAATATAGGTGATTACAAATCCTATATCGAAGCGGCAGAAAAGAACAATGCCTATTCATCCGAACTCTGGCATAAGAATAATCCAAATCCCTGTGATCCTTATCCGGGTATTCATTTTACCACATCTGCTTACGGTAAAGAAATGCTGAGAGAATACGATGCAGCGGAACGATTATGGAAAAGCCGTGATTCGGTGAATTATATCTGGGTCAATTGTCATAATAAAACATATCCCAACAACCAGTACTTTCCTGTTTCCATGTATCCCGTTTATCTTATCAAACGGGGTAAATTCTCCAAACTGCCAAAACCAGCATCTTTTTTTATTAATGAAACTGAAGCCCATTACAATAGTTACAGCCAGTATGCCGATATCAGCGTCAATTTTATGAAAGCCACGCAACTGGCGTTCTTGGGAAGCCCCCGATACCCTGAAATTTTTAAACCATTGATGGAGCAGGTGAAGAACAACCGCAATTTCCGGGAGTCAACCACTCCTTTTGCCAACTACGCTTATTTCAGTATGCGGGATAAAAAAATGGAAGAGGCCAGGAAGACTTATGCGGACCTGTTCAGGATAAATGTGGACTGGATGAATGATATCATCTTTTCGTTTGGAGAGCGGGCATTTGCCACATATTATAACTCGAAGTTGAAGGAAGGTTATGATAACTACCATAGTTTCGTCAGGATCGCTAAAGAAAAACAACCGGCTTTGTTCCCGGAGCTGGCGCAACAGGCTTATAATAATTTATTATTCACCAAATCCATTTCGCTGAAGGGAACGCAACGCCGGAAAGATGCATTTCTCAATGCCAACGATCCCACGATCACCCGGTTGTATGAGCAATGGATCGGGAAAAAACAACAACTGATACGGCAGTACCTGAAGACAGACAGTCCCTCCGGGCCCGATACGGCCAATAAACTGAACCAGGAATTCCTGCAAAAATTACAGGATGAAGTAAGCCAGTTGGAAAACGAGCTTACCGATAAAGCAAAAGATTTTAAAAAGTATTTAAAGCTGCCGGCGCCCGACTGGAAGCAGGTCAGGGACCAGTTAAAAGATGGTGAAGCTGCCATTGAGATCATCAAATTCCAGTGGCGCGACCAGGTCTATTATTCGGATACGGTCTATTATGCGGCCTATATCATCACCAAAACCAGCCAGCACCCCGAAGTGGTCTACCTGCCGGCAACAGCAGCCGATCTCGATAATAAATATTATAAGGCCTATAAGAATTATGTAAAGCTGAAAATAGAGGACAAAGAATCCTATGATCATTACTGGAAACCTATTGCTGAGAAATTATCCGCAGTATCCGGTGGAAGCGGTATCAAAAAAATTTATTTCTCACCGGATGGCATCTATCATCTTATCAATATTTCGACATTGAAGAACCTGGAAAGCAACCGGTTCCTGCTGGATGAGATGGAGGTGCAATACACGGTATCGGGTACTGATATCAATAATGATCCCGCCAAAGACATTCGCACGGCGGTGTTGATGGGAAGACCTTCCTACAAAACCGATGAAGCGATCTCCACGGGTACAGCAATAAAACCGGCCACAAGATCCTTTGTAAATAATTTCAAAAACCAGGTCATTCCCGATCTGCCCGGCACCGAAGAAGAAGTGATGAGTATAAAAAAAGAAATGGACCAGAATAAATTCGCAGTGAGTTATTACCTGAAGGACCAGGCTACAGAGGATAAATTATATAAACTCCATAGCCCGGGTATTTTACATATTGCTACCCATGGTTACTGGTCAGCTGCGGGCGAAACAGCAACAGAGGGTTATCGTGTATTCAATGCAATGGCGAATTCGGGTTTGTTGTTGTCCGGTGTTACCAACTATTATACCAGTGGCGTTTATCCCGATACTTATGATGGAATATTGACCGCTTACGAAGCACAGAACCTTGACCTGGAGAATACAGCACTGGTAATTTTATCTGCTTGCGAAACCAGTCTCGGTGCCATGGATGCGGGTGAAGGTATCTATGGCCTGCAACGAGCTTTCCGTGCGGCGGGTGCGGAGAGTGTGATCACCAGTCTCTGGAAAGTGGATGACATGGCTACCAAAGATTTTATGATCGCATTTTACCAGCATTATTTAAAAACAAAGGATAAGTTAGCAGCATTTAGCATTGCTCAAAAAGCGATCAGGGAAAAATATATTCATCCGTATTATTGGGGAGCGTTTGTGATGATGGGGGAATAGGGTCTGACGGTCTCCGTCTGACCCTATTCACTTTCCCGATCACGGCACTCTCTGGTTAGTAAATTATTGTGTTTCCGGCTTCCTGTTCTTTGGGCATCGTCCCTTGCGTCGCACTTTTCGGGTTTCAGTAATTTACTCACCGGTTTTATTTCTTAAATTTATTCTCTATGGGATTAGATAGTGTAGAACTAATAATGGAATTTGAAAAAACCTTCGATATAAAAATTCCCGATGCAGTGGCCGAAAAGCTGACAACAGTGGAATCAGTGCATGATTGGATATGGGATCACATTGAAAAAAAGCATACAAATAAATGTAATTCGCAAATACTTTTTTACAAATTGAGAAAATATCTTTCTGATCAGCCCGGTTTGCCAAAAGACCGGATCACTCCAGCGACTTCACTCAATGATATCATTCCCTGGAAGAACCGGCAAAAAGAATATGACACTTTTGAAAACAAAATAAAACTCGAACTCCCGAAATTATCTTTATCGGGATACTGGCAAACAGTCCTTAATTCGTTTGGGTTTGTAACTATTCTTGGAGGGTTAGTATATGCTTTATCTTTAATAATTTTTTCAAATAAGAGCGCCTGGATGCTATTATATCCTGTCGCCGGTATAATCCTCACCTTGCTCTTTTCGTTATCATTGATCCCTAAGAAGATACATATTACCCCACCCTTGCTAAAGGATTTTACAAAAAAGACGCTTGTGCTTAACTACTCTTTCTTTGTAGAAAAATTCGGCACCAATCGAAAAGATGTTGAAGCTATGATCAACCAGGTTATTGTTGACAAGATCGGTGTTGATCTGGAAGAGATCACTCCTGAAAAAAGCTTCACTGACGATCTTGGGGTCGATTAAAAACTAAAATGTTACTTCTCTTTCGACCCTTTCCCAAAATCTCTTACCTTCGATTCAGGAAATAGTTGCATAACTAACTAACTGTACGGTATGTCAAAAAGAAGCATAAAAAAAGTAGCGGTTTTAGGTTCGGGTGTAATGGGTTCAAGGATCGCCTGTCATTTTGCGGGCATCGGTGTTCAGGTATTATTATTGGATATCGTACCGAAGGATGTAGCGGCCGATGCCAAACCCGCTGAACGAAATAAGATCGTCAACGATGCACTAACGGCTGCTATCAAATCAAACCCCTCTCCCATTTATCATAAAGATGTAGTAAAGAAAATTACGACCGGAAATTTCGAGGACAATATGAAAGATATTGCCGGGTACGACTGGATCATCGAAGTGGTGATAGAACGGCTGGATATCAAACAAAAAATATTTGAACAGGTAGAGCAATACCGAAAACCGGGGACATTGATCAGTTCCAATACATCCGGCATTCCCATCCATATGATGGCCGAAGGCAGGTCAGATGATTTTAAAAAACATTTCTGCGGTACGCACTTCTTTAATCCTCCCCGTTATTTACGTTTACTGGAAATAATCCCCACGCCGCATACCGATCCCGCGATCATTGAGTTCCTGATGAGCTACGGGGATCTTTACCTCGGCAAAACAACGGTCCTGTGTAAAGACACACCTGCATTTATCGCCAACCGCATCGGTGTATTCGGCATGATGGCGATCATGAATGTCAAGGAAAAATTGAAACTCAGCATAGATGAGATCGATGCATTGACCGGGCCCATCATTGGTCGTCCCAAATCGGCGACTTTCAGAACGGCGGATGTTGTCGGTATCGATACCCTCGTGAAAGTAGCGAAAGGTGTTGCGGATAATTGCCCCGATGATGAAGCGAAGGATCAATTCAATATCCCGGCCTGGCTGGATAAAATGGTTGCCAGCAACTGGCTGGGCGATAAAACAGGCCAGGGCTTTTTCAAAAAAACAAAAGGAGCCGGTGGTGAAAAAGAAATATTGACACTGAATCTCGAGACCATGGAATATGGCCCGAGGGTAAAACCAAAATTTGCCACTCTTGAAGCAGCCAAGCCCATCGATGACCTGTATACCCGTTTAAAAATGCTCGTAGCGGGACAGGATAAGGCCGGCGAATTCTACCGTCTTTTCCATTATGGACTCTTCTCATATATCTCACACCGTATCCCGGAGATCAGCGATGAGCTCTATCGTGTGGATGACGCGATGATGGCCGGTTTTGGCTGGGAGATCGGCGCTTTTGAAAGCTGGGATGTATTGGGTGTTGCCAAAACAGCGGAAGCGATGAAAGCGGCCGGGTATAAAGTAGCGCCATGGGTGGATGAAATGCTGGCGGCCGGTAATAAATCGTTCTATAAAGTAGAAGGCGGGAAAAAATTTTGTTATGACCCTGCTTCTAAAACTTACAAACTGTTGCCGGGTGGTGAAGCATTCATCGTCATGAGCAATCAAACCGATAAACAACTCTGGAAGAATGCCAGCTGCCGTTTGTATGAGCTGGGTGACGATGTGCTCGGTTTGCAATGGTTCACCAAAATGGGAAGTATCGGCGGAGATGTACTCGAAGGCATTCAAACCGGGATCGACAAAGCTGAAAAAAATTATAAGGGTCTCGTGATCGCCAATGAAGGCCCTAATTTTTCTGCCGGCGCCAATGTAGGCATGATCTTTATGCTGGCCATTGACCAGGAATACGATGAACTGGACATGGCGATCCGGATGTTCCAGAATACGATGATGCGGGCCCGCTATTCATCGATCCCTGTTGTTACTGCTCCTCATGGTTTAGCCCTGGGCGGTGCCTGTGAATTGAGTTTGCATTCCGATAAATGTTGCCCGGCTGCTGAAACTTATACGGGTTTGGTTGAATTGGGTGTTGGTCTGATCCCCGGTGGCGGTGGTACCAAGGAATTCGTATTAAGGGCATCTGATGAAATGCATGAAGACGAACCCGAAACGATCACGCTGAAGAATCGATTTCTGTCGATCGCTACGGCTAAGGTGGCGACTTCGGCACAGGAAGGTTTTGGCCTGGGTGTATACCGGAAGGGGCTCGATGAGATAGTCATGAACCAGGGACGACGGGTGTCCGAAGCAAAAAAGTCGGTGATCGAGATATACGACAGTGGCTATACAACTCCTGTTCAACGAAAGGATATAAAAGTGCTGGGACAATCAGCGCTCGGCGCTTTATACTCGGGTATCCATGCGATGCGCACTGCCAACTATGCAACTGAACATGATTCAGTAGTGGCAAAAAAACTCGCTTATGTCATGTGCGGCGGCGACCTGAGCGAACCCACCCTTGTCTCCGAACAATACCTGCTGGACCTGGAAAGGGAAGCTTTTCTTTCCCTATGCGGAGAGAAGAAGACCCTGGAAAGGATACAGAGTGTGTTGAAGAGTGGGCGACCTGTTAGGAATTAGAGTCTGACGGTCTCCGTCTGACCCTAATTCCGTTATCGTTCCGCCTGACTCACCGAAGTATCGGTTTCCGCCCGGTCCTTGTTCCGTTCAATTACCCACCGCTGCGTCGATCCCCCGTTTTCTATCGTGTATTTTCCCGCCAACTACTGGCCTTTTTCCCATTACTATGGATAGCTGTTTGAATAGCTTAGCACCAAATCATGATAGGTGTTATTTTCTCCAAACAATATATACCACGTCTATAACCAGGGAAACAACAGGCAAACTATTTTCTATCAACGAAAGGATTATTTGATTTTCCTTAATCTCTATAAAAGGTTATTCGGAAGCTGCTGTTCCACTATTGCATGGTGCCTGATGCCCAATCATTTTCATTTTATGATGTATGCTGATGAACGATGCAATATTAAAATAAAACAAGGCGGGCTCTATATTGACCCCATCACTAACAGTATACGTAAACTGCTGAGTGGTTATGCCCGGATATTTAATTCACAATATCAGCAAACTGGTTCTCTATTCAGACAAAAAACAAAAGCGAAATCCCTTTCCGACATTGAAATCAGACCAGATAATATGCCCCTGATCAATGATTACTATATCAATTGCTTCCATTATATCCATCAAAATCCGGTTGTAGCAAAATTGGTCAGCAGGCTTGAAGACTGGGAGTTCTCTTCCTTCCGGGAATATGCAGGTTTGGATGGATTCGGTATTTGCCAAAAGGAACTTGCAACTCTCTATTGCAATTATGATCCAATCGATTTTATCGATAAATCTTATGAATTAGTAGATAAGAAGCTTGTTGATCTTTTTCCCTAAATTTATGGAGGGTCTGACGGAAACCGTCAGACCCTCCATAAACAACTGACATGAAAAAAATATTCCTTATTCCCGTCCTTCTTTTTTTCGCTATTGCCATTTCCGCCCAAACAAATCTCTCCGGCACCTGGGGTTATTCCTTCAAACCCGAAGGAAACCCACCCAAAGAAGCTGTCAATGCCGGTCCATCCGGGAAACTGGTACTCCTGAAAATGGAGAATAACAAATACCGCTTCTGGCTGGATGTGACCATGGGCTGGCCTTCTTACAATGTCGGGGAGACTGACGGAACGATCGTATTTGTCAATGATACCGCTTCCTTTGATAATACATTTGAAGGCGCGGAAAAACCCTGTATCCTGAAATTTAAGATCGCTTCTAATGTCATCAACATAAATGCGATGTCCACGTCTTTCAACTGCGGTTTTGGGAATGGTGTCAATGCAGATGGAGATTATGCCAAACTGACAACACAACCAGCCCTCAATAATCAATGGTTAAAAAAAGAGTATCCTGAAGCAGCCACTATCGTCATTACTACGGAAAGGTCCGAGGTCTTCCAGGACGAGAATATGCAACATCCGTTTACCCCGAAGCAATATTTCTCAAAAGGCGAATCCATGCCCGGTATTGTACAAACAGAGAATTCCATTTATACAGAGTACATCACGGCTTCGGGGAAATTCATGTATGGCTGGATAAAGAAATCGTCTGTAAAAATTTCTAAGACAGAATAATACCATGGGATCTGTCGAAACAACGGAGTCCCAGCTTATCATTTCTTCGCATATCATTACCTACGGCAATGCGGCCGGTACATCGATCACTGAAATGATCAGGGAGGAAATAGAAACGATGTGGAATGAACCCGGGGCTGCCATTACCATTGATGATAAACTGTTCACTATTGTATTCAGGATCAGCGCGGCTTACCAGCCAGCTATCACCGATATAGATATTTACCGGAACCTTGAGCCCCGGAATAACTATTTCCGCATTGAAGAATTTGCACAGGACAATATTTCCTTTGTCGACGGACTCGGGTGCAATACCGGTTATTTTAAACTG
>DASYLC010000228.1:0-3550 GCA_036009775.1 Chitinophagaceae bacterium | reverse complement strand
TTTGGATCCCGCAAGAAAAGATCCTGTTACAACCACTGGACATGCCGATCTTGTTGAAACGCCCGATGGACGATGGTTTGCGGTTTTCCTGGGATGCCGGCCATACGAAAGTGATTATTACAATAATGGCCGCGAAACCTTTATGACGCCGGTAGAATGGAAAGATGGATGGCCATTGATCAACCCGGGTCATACAGAAGTACAATATAAATACCCCGTTCCTTTTCCAAAGCAGGCAAAACCCGTCAATAATAATTTCAGCGGCAATCTTGTTTACCGGGATGAATTCAACCAGCCCGTTTTGAATAACCGCTGGGAATTTTTGAGGACGCCCCGTAAGAAATGGTATGGTCTTACAGAGAAGAAAGGTTTCCTGTCCATGCAATTACAACCAGGAACCTGTGCCGGAAAAACCAATCCCTCTTTTATTGCACACCGTCAGCAAAATTTAAGTTGTACCGCCACCACTTCGCTGGATTTTGATCCATCATTGGAAGAAGAAAAAGCAGGGTTAGTCGTCTTTCAGAATGAACAACATTTTTATTTTATTGCCGTGACATTTGGTGATACTCCGCAACCCAATGGCTCCACCTGCATGGTGCATTTATACCAATCAACTGCCGACAGCTCATCCATGAAGCTAATAGCATCACAGGGATTGCCCAATAACATCAAAACCGGCATCCGCCTGCAGGTAAAAGCGGAGAAAGACCAGTATTCTTTTTACTATGCATATGCCGGCAAGCCATGGCAGGTGCTGGCGGATAAACTGGATGGTAAATTCCTGAGCACAAAGGTCGCGGGCGGGTTTGTCGGGACGATGTTCGCATTATATGCCACTTCCTCCGGTATAGAAACTGATAAGAAAGTGCATTTCAACTGGTTTGAATACAGGGGATCAGATGCTGTTTACAAATAACCGGGGCTTGCAACGAATAGTGCTTTGCAGCCATCCTAAAATGTTTTTTATGCGTTAAAAATTGACGGTTCGCTTCCTGCAGCCGGTTTTTATGTAACTTCCAAAAAACGGGTCCATGAAAAACATATTGGCTGTCCTTTTTGCTTCCTTCTTATTGGCATCCTGCCAGAAAGATGATAACCCCGGTGCACTGACTGATCAAACCCTGATCAATATTTCTTATGGCACCGATGCCGCGCAAAAAATGGGTATTTATTTGCCGGCTGACCGCACCACGACAACAACTAAAGTTATTATCCTCATACACGGCGGCGGCTGGAGTACCGGTGATAAAGGGGATTTTGCTCTTTATATCGATACACTTAAAAAAAGACTGCCCGGTTACGCCATCTTTAATCTCAACTACCGGTTGGCAACGGGCTTCGCCAACTATTTCCCCACACAGGAAAATGATGTAAAGGCAGCGATCGAATTTATTTACGGAAAGAGAGCCGACTATACCATCAGCGATAAATTTGTTTTGCTCGGGCTGAGTGCCGGTGCCCATCTCTCCCTATTACATGCCTATAAATATACGGCACCGGTAAAGATCAAAGCGGTGGTGGATTTCTTCGGACCTACCGACCTCGTGGATATGTATAATAATCCTGCTTCGGCTTCCGCACCGCCTGCCGCCTTGGCTCTTGTGGTCGGGGCAACCCCCACTACCAATTTGACCCTGTACCAGCAATCCGGTCCTATCAATTTTGTTACTGCTCAAAGCCCTCCTACCATCATTTTACAGGGAGGCGTGGATGTACTGGTCGCTCCTTCACAATCGGCAAACCTGAACACTAAACTGCAAACCTTTGGGGTGGTAAAGCAGTATGTCTTCTATCCTACTGAGAACCACGGATGGACGGGATCCAATATGGTGGATTCTTTTGATAAGATCGTGGCGTTCCTTATCGCAAACGTCAATTAGTGGATAACTGATAGATGATAGTTTTGCGTGGAAAAGCAAATTTTCCCGGGCCACACGCAGTTTGAGATAGTTGAGAGACTCTGCACCTTCAGAACTATCATTTATCCACTTTCATCTATCATCTGGACTTGGAAAATCTTACCACAATGCAAGAAGCCCGCACAGGGGAACTTTTATCTATTCACTTTTATCTTTTATCTTCATTGCATGAATCCGAATATGCCGCTGGCGGAACGCATTCGTCCGAATTCACTGGACGAATTGCTGGGACAGGAACACCTCGTGGGTAAGGGAAGTATACTTCGCAAAGCCATTGAATATGGCAGGATACCGTCGATGATCTTCTGGGGACCACCGGGTACAGGCAAAACAACGATCGCCAATATCATTGCCAATACACTCGATGCTCCTTTCTTTCAGCTCAGCGCCATCAGCGCGGGTGTAAAAGATGTAAGAGAGATCATTGAAACAGCGAAGACCCAACCCGGCTCCATTCTTTTTATAGATGAGATCCATCGTTTCAATAAAGGACAGCAGGATGCACTGCTTGGTGCTGTAGAGAAAGGCATTATCATATTGATCGGCGCAACTACTGAAAATCCATCTTTTGAAGTGAACAGCGCCTTGCTCAGCCGTTGCCAGGTCTATGTCCTGAAGCCGCTGGAGGAAAAGGACCTGGTGAAACTATTGCATACCGCTATTCAAAAAGATGAATTCCTGAAACAAAAAAAGATCGAACTCAAAGAAACTACAGCCTTGCTGAATATTTCGGGCGGTGATGGAAGAAAATTACTTAACCTGCTTGAAGTGGTGTCTGACGTCTCCGCAGGGGTGTCTGACGTCTCCGCAGGAGCGTCTGACACATTAATAATAACCGACAAACTGGTCATGGACGTCGCCCAGAAAAGGATCGCCATCTACGATAAAAAAGGAGAACAACACTATGATATCATCTCCGCGTTCATCAAATCCATCCGCGGGAGCGATCCGAATGCCGCTGTGTACTGGCTCGCCAGGATGATCGAAGGCGGGGAAGATGTAAAATTCATTGCGAGAAGACTGCTGATATTAGCGAGTGAAGATATCGGCAATGCCAACCCTACGGCGCTGATCATGGCGAATGCTACTTTTGATGCGGTGAACAAGATCGGTTACCCCGAATCCAGCCTGATCCTTTCGCAATGTGCCATTTATCTTGCGTCGAGCCCAAAAAGCAATTCCTCTACAGTGGCCATCGGCGCCGCGATGAATGCTGTTTCCCAACAGGGCGACCTGGCTGTGCCATTGCATATCCGCAATGCACCAACGAAACTGATGAAGAACCTCGACTACGGGAAGAACTATGAATACTCACATAGTTATGAGAATAATTTTTCAGCACAGGAATATTTGCCCAAAGAGATCGCCGGCAAAAAATTCTATGACCCGGGGAAGAATGCGAGGGAAGAAGAATTACGAAAGTTTTTGAAGAGTTTGTGGAAAGATAAATATGGTTATTAAACCTCCACCCTCTGCCTCCCTCTCCGTCATTGCAAGCAACGCGAAGCAAAAGAGAGGGAGATTCAATATTTCAATAGATCATTAGAACAAAGTCTTTGCGTTATTTGTTCTTTACCTCTTGCGAACGTTGCGAGAAACAAATATGTAAATTTATCTCTGAATAATTG
>DASYLC010000227.1:0-13741 GCA_036009775.1 Chitinophagaceae bacterium | reverse complement strand
GAGTGAAGGTCCGGTTACTGGTCCGTAGTATCTGCAGCCTGGCACCGGGAGTAGAGGGACAAAGTGAGAATATCACCGTACACCGTATTGGGGACCGGTACCTCGAACATGCAAGGGTATTTGTATTCCATAATAATGGCGAGCCACAATATTTTATGGGCAGCGCCGACTGGATGAACCGCAATCTCCACAGCCGTATCGAAGTGGTATTCCCGATCTATGATAAAAGATTCGGGGCGGAATTAGATCATATTCTTCAAACACAACTGAATGATACCCAAAAAGCTGTGCTTGTCAATATGCAGCTGGATAACGCAAGGGTAGTGAATGGAAAGCCAGGGCTGGCAGCGCAGGAAGCTATTTATGATTATGTGAAGGGGATGGGAATATAAGTCAGATGATAGATAAAAGATAATAGATGATAGTGGTGCGTGATTGGGTGGAGCTAACTGATTTACAGCCTGGCGTGGTTACAAGATCAACACTTTCCTTATAAAGATAGCTGGACAACTGCTCAACTGGTTCGACAGGTCAGTAAGTCCACAGATGGAATGGCGAAAGCTATGCGCATGGACGGATTGGTGATCATTGTTCGTGCAGGACTTTTTCAATTTGGCTGGATAATAACTCAAATAACCCTTCTTCGTCGTTCTTGCCCATGGGCCGGGCGAACAATGCAAATGATAGTTTGCCCGTCTTCGTTACGATGGCTGTGAATGGATAGAATGCTATTTTTTTAAGCGAATCAATTTCAGCCTGTGGTAAATTGGTGATCTGGAAGTTGAATCCCCTTTTTTTCAAAAACTCCCTGATCCGAGTTTCTTTATCAAATGTAATGGCGATAAACACCATGGAGTCGGATTGATATTTTTTTACCAGTTTATTCAATGCAGGGATCTCTGCCACGCAGGGTTTGCAGGCAACAAACCAGAAATTATAGACCACAGTTTTTCCTTGCAGGTCTGCAGGGTTAATGGTTTTGCCGTCAATGGTTACAATGCCGGGGATGGCAAACCTATTCCCGAAATAGGAAATATAAGATGCGGTAACCCCGGCGCTGTCGGAATAGAGGAATTTTCGGTCCTTGTCCATGACAATACGTTGTCCCTTTGAATGAAATGAGACCAGGAGGGCAAGGAAACCAAAGCAGGTTCTTGTCATATACGGGAAAAAGGTAAACAAGCCAGCGGATAAAATTATTTTCATAATTATATGGCAAATATCAAATAAAAAAACCGGGCTCATCACCCGGTTTTTAAAATATTCAAAGAGAGTATATCCTTATTGTATCACCACCGTTCCATCAGCCAGTTTCTTACCGGCTTTATCAAACAATACCACATGGTAAATGCCGGCATTGTAGCGGAGCATATCCACATTCATGGTTTGATAAGGTGAACTGATCGGGTAGGTCCGGTTATACACCATCGCACCTTTTGAATCATAGATCACCAGCCTGTTCACAGCATTGGCCCCGCTTGTATAATAAGCCACTTTGAACTGACCAGAATTCGGGCTCGGGTAAATGAACAGTTTTGTTGTCACGGAATCCTTGATGACCATTGCCGTCGATGTATTCGTACAAGGCAGACCCGTTGTATTCGTTACGGTCACCGTATAGCTTCCCAGGTCATCAAGATCGATACCAGTCAATGCAGAAGTAGTAGCACCTGCGACCGTTACGCCGTTTTTAAACCAGGTATAGGTATATGTACCCGGGGGCGTGACATTCGCTGTCAGTGTAGTACTCAATCCCGGGAACAGGCTTGTATAAGGTGAAGCCGTTATATTTACTACCGGGCTTGGGCTTACCGTCACAGCTGTTGATGTTGATGAGGCAACACATCCGCTGGCATTCGTAACAGTTACAGAATAATTCCCCGTTGTTGTTGCCGTGATCGATTGCGTGGTAGCGCCATTGCTCCATAGCCATGAACTGCCTGCGGAAGCTGTCAATACCACATTGCCGCCCTGGCAGAATGTTGTGACTCCTCCTGCTGAAATAGTTGCAACGGGTAATGAATTCACCGTAACAACGATCGGGGTTGTTGTGTTGGTGCAGGAACCCGTTGTTACCGTTACCGTGTAAGAACCGGAAGTGTTTGCAGTATAAGACTGTGATGTGGCTCCGCTGATCGCGATGCCATCTTTTGACCATGCATAGATTGTACCGGCTGTGGCAGTAAGCACCACGCTTCCGCCCACGCAGAATGTAGTGGGTCCGCCTGCTGAAGCAGCCGCGGCAGGAACAGAACTGATCGTCAGGACAACGGCGGTCCTGGTTGTACTTTCACAACCGTTTAATGTATTCTGACTGGCTGCATGATAAGTTACCGTACCGATCGAACTGAGTGTCGGGCTTGCTACTACTGATCCGCCGGAAGCTGCATTATACCAGGTCACTGTGTGGCCTGCAGGTACGGTGGCTGTAGCCGTAAGAGTAGGGACGCTGCCACCGGGACAAACCGTTTGCAGTTGATCACCACCACTGGTAGCTGCTGCTACGGCAGGAGCGATAGTAACTGCAGTGGTTGAAGGAACCGTCTGGCAAAGCCCGTTGCTTGCATAAACGGCGATGTTGCCACTTGTACTTCCCGCCGGATAGTTCACAGTGATGGATGTAGTACCCTGGCCGGTTGCGATCACCGCACCGGGTGGAACTGTCCATACATAATTATTCGCACCTGTTACAGCAGCGATATTGTAAGCGACACCGGATGGAGTACCACAAACTGTTGTTTGTCCGGTAACACCACCGATAACACCCAAACCACCGCCTCCGCTTGATACTGTACCATTCACGGCAATAGCTCTTTCGCTTTCAGAACCTATCCCATTATCTTTTGCACGGATTGTAAACCACATATTTGCCGATGGAGTTAACCCGGTCGCGGTATGCGATGTGCCCGTTACATTGGCAGAGAGAACCACAAATTCACCCGTGGTCGGATCGAGACGATAAATATCATAGTGCGTGGCATTCGTTACAGCATTCCAGGTAAAACTGATCTCACCGGAACTGCAACCACCGCCGGCAGCGATGGCAAATCCTGTTGGTGTGCCCAATATTTTAAAATTCGCATCACTTACGTCTGTAATAGCACCGCTTGTTATCCTTACCAGTGCTTGTGAAGTATTCGCAGCAGGAAGAGACCATACTAAACGGGTAACATTCGCAGCCACTGTTCCGATCGTTGTCCAGCTACCACCATTGTTCAACGAGTATTCAACAGTTTGGTTACCGGTTACTCCTGAATTGTCCCAGCAGATACCCTGTGTACCGCTGGTATTAAATGATTCACCACCATTCGGATAGGTCACTTCAATAAATGGCTGGTTGACATCCCATGTCAATGCATACGATTGAGAAGGGCCCGTGGTGATAGCTTCACCGATTACCCGCAATGTATAAGTGCCGGGAGCAGGATTCATAACAGTGACCTGTTCTATATTACTGATATTGTCATCGGCCTGGGTTGCAGCCGCTGCAGGAGTGTTCGGATTTAATATCCATGGCAGGTAGGTATTGGCTCCTTCGACTACCCGGAGGTCGAGGTTGTTCACTAGTGCAACAGCGACATTTGCAGCAGCTGCCGGATCGTTCCAGGTGAGCATAACACGTAAGCGGGATGCGCCTGCAGGAACTGTGATCGTAATATCGTTTGTAGCACCTGTTGCGATCGTACTTAATGTATAGCGGTTTTGCTCCAGTATCCTTACGGCCTGAAGTGAGTTGATGCGGCCAAAACCAAAACGATAATCAGGTCCGGCATTGCCCAGGTCCTGGGCCGTGTTACATGCAATATTCTTGATCAATGCAGAAGGTGGGAGAACATTTCCATTCAATTGCTTGTAGCGTTGTGCAAGCAGGGTGGTGGTACCGGCAATACCCGGTGTTGCCATTGAAGTACCGGACATGGTAACATAACTATTGAGAGCAGGAAAGTTGGTTGAAAAAACAGCATCACCCACAGCACAGATCTCAGGTTTTACCCTTCCGTCGTTGGCAGGTCCGAAGCTGCTGTAGTTTGTCATCGCATCGGAACTTGTAAGTGCACCTACTACAATATTATTCTTAGCGCATTTGCCGGTTCCCGTAATGGTAAACCATCCGCTGCCGCAGCTGCCCTGAGCATTACCTGCGGAATGACAATGCAGGTGAGAAGTATTATCATTCAGGTTGAGATCCGCATTTCTTGCGCGAAGCGTATAGGCTGTCGCTACACCACCAAGGGTACATTGCACCCCCAAGCCATCATGGTAAGAGTGATTGCTGGCGATCATATTCAGGGCAGGGATCACGATTGCCATTTGGGCCAGGTTATTATCAAAGTGACCACCGCCACCGGGACCGTCATACCCGTTATAAGAATACAATGTGGCATTAGGGGCCATACCTCTTGCCAGGGGATTGATCAGGCCCCGTCCGCCAATTGTTCCGGTAAGATGCGTGCCATGATCACCTGCGGTACCCGGATCCACATTGATAAGACGACCGGCTGGTGAAAAATCAAGATGCTGGCTGACAATTTCATCAAATGCACCCACAACCATTCCATCTCCTTTCAGGTTTCTTACACCTTCACTCAGGACGTTGACACGGTGTGAGGTTTTGCCAGGGAGGTTTTCAGGTACATTGGGAGGTGAGATATATTCTGCCCATTGTACAAATGGCAGGGCAACGATATCAGGCATTTTATCCTGTGGTACACGTACCGTATACATATTGAACATGGGATATTCCCTGATAACAGAGGCCCCGATCGCCCTCAGTGAAGGGAGTATTTTGGCAGCCGACATTTTTTCATACGGAACGATATCAATTTCCGCATAGCCGGGTTGTTTCGAAGCATAAGAAGGGATCTTCTTTGCTAAGATATCCGGAATGGTCTTCTGTATCGAAGTGAACTGGAATACACTGCGGACATTGAATAATTTAAGTGTAAATGAACTCACTGAAGGGGAAACAACAGCAGTATAGGCAAGATTGGGAATATACTCCAGCAGCTCGATACCTGCAGCTTTCATCTTTTCCCTTGAAGCGTAGTCGGGCAGTGCGTTGAACTGGATGGTAACATAGTGTTTGTTGTCAAACAAGCTTTTTTCAAAAACTGCTGAACTCCTTGAAAGATTATCTACATTGCCGGCCGGTACAAATTTTCCTGAGTTCAACAGGATGCTGTAATCCTGATTTACCTGGGCAAATAAAAGCCCCGGTAGAAAAAGCAAGATGAACAGCTTTGTAATTCGTGTAAAAATTCTTGTCATAAAAGTTAGTTTAATAGATGATTAGGAATCTGAAACAGGTTGGAAAATAAGTATTTTTTTTAAACAAAATGCTCCCGTTCACCACAATCAATCGTTTGTGGACCATGATGTGGTAACAATGTGAATGTCTTACCTTTAGCGTCACCAAATCAATTACTATGTCATTTGAATGGAAGGGCGTTTTTCCCGCTTTGACCACGAAGTTCACAACCTCCGATGAACTCGATCTCACCCTGTTTGAAACCAATCTCAGGGCCCAGCTCCGGGCCGGGGTGGAGGGCATCATACTCGGCGGCACATTAGGAGAAGCCAGTGTACTGACCACAGATGAGAAGGAGGTTCTTGTAAGATTTGCCATTGAAAAAGTAGAAGAAAAGGTCCCTGTGATTATCAATATCGCTGAAGGCAGTACAAAGGAAGCCTTAAAACAGGCAGGGCTGGCCAAAACATGGGGAGCGAAGGGACTGATGCTATTACCCCCGATGCGGTATAAAACAGATCCCCGGGAAACAGTAACCTATTTTAAGACGATCGCTGATTCTACTGATCTCCCTGTGATGATCTATAATAACCCGGTTGATTATAAGACCGAAGTCACACTGGATATGTTTGAGGACCTGCAGTCCTGCAAAAATATTACCGCGATCAAAGAGAGTACAAGGGATGTCACGAATGTGACAAGATTGAAGAACCGGTTTGGTGATAGGTATAAGATTCTATGCGGTGTGGACACATTGGCGATGGAAGAATTATGTTTGGGAGCGGATGGATGGGTAGCGGGACTGGTTTGTGCATTCCCTGCAGAAACAGTAGCTATTTATAAGCTGGTAAAAGCGGGCAGGATCGCTGAAGCGACAGGCATCTATCGCTGGTTCATGCCTTTGCTGGAACTCGATATACATCCAAAGCTGGTACAATATATAAAATTGGCGGAGAAGCAAGCCGGCATCGGCAGCGAAAATGTACGGGCACCAAGATTAATATTGGAAGGCGAAGAAAGAGAGCGAATTTTGAAAGTGATAAATGACGGGATTGCGAAAAGACCGAAGCTGGAAGCTGGATTCTAGATGCTGGATCCCAGAGGGTGGATATTATGCTAAACTATCAGGAGATAGGCATTTTGCACCCAGCTACAAGAATCCAGAATCCAGAATCAAACATCCAGAATCCAGAATCAAGCATCCAGAATCCAGAATCAAGCATCCAGAATCAAGAACCCAGAATCCAGTATCCAGTATCACCAAATAAAAAATTATGTTCAACGATACAACACCCGAAGAGATAAACGCTGTCATGGACAATGCACAGAAAGCTTTCCATATATACCGCAAATTCTCATTGAAGCAGCGGGCCGGTTTTATGCGGGCCATTGCCAAAGAGATAGAGAACCTTGGTGATGAATTATTAAAGGTCGCGGGTGAAGAAACAAATCTGCCCGAAGCAAGATTAAGAAATGAAAGGGCAAGGACCATGTACCAGTTGACCAGTTATGCCGATGCGTGTGAAAAAGGCAACTGGCTCGAAGCAAGGATCGATACAGCGATACCGGATAAGACACCACCCAAACCGGATATCCGGAAAATGTTGGTGCCGCTGGGACCAGTGGTGGTTTTTGGCGCCGCTAATTTTCCTTTTGCTTATTCAACAGCAGGAGGGGATACGGCCACTGCATTCGCTGCCGGTTGTCCTGTAATCGTAAAAGCACATCCCGCGCATGCGCAAACAAGTGAACTGGTGGCGAAGGCGATCAGTAAAGCAGCGGTTGATTGTGGCATGCCCGCGGGAATATTTTCACATGTGCATGGCGCTTCCTTCCAGGTAGGGAAATCGTTGGTTGAACATTCCCATACAAAAGCAGTTGGTTTTACGGGTTCGTTCACTGGAGGTAAACAATTATTCGATTGGGCCAACCAGCGCAAGGAGCCTATCCCTGTTTTTGCCGAAATGAGCAGTATCAATCCTGTTTTTTTGTTACCGGGCAAAATGAAGACCGATGCTGCGGCTATCGCTAAAATGGTTGCAGGATCCGTTACACTCGGGGTGGGACAATTCTGCACCAATCCCGGTTTGATCATTGGCCTCGAAGGAAAAGAGCTAGCAACATTCAGGAATATACTGGGAGCCGAGATCATTAAAACCGCTCCCGGTACTATGCTGCATCCGGGTATATTCAAAAACTATCGCAAGAAAAAGGACGAAGTATTAAAACAGGAAGGAGTGGAGTTGGTTGCTTACAGCGAAACAAAACCGCAACTCAACCAGGGTAGTCCAACCATCGCCACTACTACGGCGAAAACATTTTTACATAATCCTTTATTGCACCAGGAAGTGTTTGGTCCTTATTCATTGGTGATCAGTTGTAAGGATATGAATGAAATGCTGGAAGTCGCCAAACATACCGAAGGACAGCTGACAGCAACATTTATGGCGACGGAAGAAGATATAAAAAGGCATGAACAGTTGGTGGACATTGTAAAAAACCTCTGCGGTCGTTTTATACTGAACAGTGTGCCCACCGGGGTTGAAGTTTGTTTGAGCATGCAGCACGGCGGACCTTTTCCATCCACCACCGATTCACGGTTTGGATCTGTTGGTGCCGATGCGATCAAACGTTTTGCAAGACCGCTGGCTTTCCAGAACTGGAGTAATGAGTTGTTGCCTGATGAATTGAAAGATGAAAATCCGCTGGGGATCTGGAGGACGGTGAACAATGAATTGACGAAATAGCCTTTTTAAATAAGAAATAAGAAAGTAGTTTTTCAATGACCTGTAGTTCCAGGCCCATAGCCCACAGCCCATAGCCCATAGCCCATAGCCCATAGCCCACAGCCCATAGCCCACAGCCCATAGCCCATAGCCCAAAGCCCAAAGCCCAAAGCCTACAGCCCACAGCCAAAGCCTATCCCAACTCTGCATTTTTGTTGGTTTTTGCTACGATCACGCAACTGATCAATATAATTAACTGCTAAAAGTATTGATTAAATTAGCCAACCTCAATTTGCCGTTATGAAAAAATTAAGCATCTTCCTGTTGCTATCCGCGTATGCCAGTCCATTGATCGCCCAGCTCCCGGAAACAAAGGATCCAGTGATCAACGATATCCTGAAGGTTATCAGCAACTTTCAAACAAAAGAGAACAGGAGAGATAGTGTTCTTAATCATCCGTTAGGCTCCAATAGTGAAGAGGACCAGTTGCGCCGGTATACTTTCAATGATTCTCTTTACAAAGTAATAAAGCGCATACCAGCATCAGGCCTGTCCAATGACGGACAGATCAACCTGGCATTGCTCGAATATGATATAGAAGAAGATCTTTCCAATTATATTTTCAAATCTTATCTCAACCCGATCCTGGCCGATGAAGGATTTCATACCAGTTTTGCGGGAATGGGCTCACAGGTATTAACGACAAAAAAAGAGTTTGAAGATTATATTAAACGACTGAAGGACCTGCCCCGGGCAACTGATGAATACCTGGTATTGATGCGGAAAGGCCTGCAATTGGGGATCTGCCAGCCCAGGATCATTTTAAACGGGTATGAGAATACTTACCAGCAGCATATCGTTGATAATTACCAGAAAAGTGTTTTCTGGACGCCCTTCAGCAAAAAACCGTTTGCGATCAATGATAATGAATGGAAAGCGATACAGGCAGAAGGAAAGACCGCGGTAGAGGATGATGCGGTCGCTACCTATAAAAAGATCAAAATATTCTTTGATACAGAATACCTGCCCAAAACAAGGACCACGATCGGGGTTTCTCATTTTCCCAATGGCCTGGATTATTACCAGGACAGGACACAGCATTATACCACAACCAATATCACGTATCAGAAAGTATATGAATTGGGTCTCTCTGAAGTGGCGAGGATAAAGAATGAAATGTATGATGTGCTGAAAAAAGTGAATTTCAAAGGCAGCCTGCAGGAATTCATTGCTTACCTGCGTACCGATCCTAAATTTTATGCCACCACACCGGAACAATTATTAAAAGAAGCATCCTATATCGCCAAAAGATCGGATAGTTGGTTACCACGGTTCTTTGGAAAGCTGCCAAGACAGCCTTACGGAGTTGAACCGGTCCCTGCGCATTTAGCACCAATCTATACTGCCGGAAGGTATTCAGGTGCACCGCTTAATTCGAAAAGGGCAGCCAATTATTGGGTCAATACCTATGAACTGAAAAGCCGCCCCTTATATGCACTCGAAGCATTGACATTACATGAAGCCGTTCCCGGCCATCATTTACAGATCTCACTGACAAAGGAACTCGACAGCCTGCCCCGTTTTCGCAGAAATCTATATGTGAATGCATTCGGCGAGGGCTGGGGCTTGTACAGCGAATTCCTGGGAACCGAAATGGGTTTTTATACTGATCCTTATTCACAGTTCGGCAAACTCACTTATGAAATGTGGAGGGCCTGCCGCCTCGTGATCGATGTTGGATTGCATACGAAGGAGTGGACAAGAGAACAGGCAGTAAAATATTTGTCGGAGAATACGGCGCTGTCATTACACGAAGTAAATACCGAGATCAACCGGTATATATCCTGGCCCGGGCAGGCACTGGCCTATAAAATGGGAGAATTGAAAATACGAGAGCTCCGTAAAAAAGCGGAAGAACAATTAAGAGAGAAATTCGATATCCGCGAGTTCCATGACCTTGTGCTTTCACAGGGATCGGTGACATTGTCGATATTGGAAACGATGGTGGAGAAGTGGATAGAAGGGAAACAAAAATAAAAGAAGCTGCAGCGATCATGTTGCTGCAGCTTCCGGAAACATATGATTTATTTAGCGAAGGGATAATCTGTATACCCCTTTTCATCCGCCGAAAAAAATGTGGTATTGTCAGGGGTTGCTAATTCAACTCCATTCTTAAAACGCTCTACCAGGTCGGGGTTGGAAATGAACAAACCACCAAATGAAACAAGATCGGTTTTACCGGATCCTATATCGGTTTCCGCTTTTTCAGCGGTATAGCCCCCATTCAGCATGATCGCTCCGTCGAATAAAGTAACCAGCTCATCCAGGACTGCGGGCGGGATGGCGAAGCTCACGAGGTGCAGGTAAACGGGATCAATTTCATTCAACCCTTTTACCAAGGCTTTGTATTGTTCTTCTGTGCTCTCGTCATTTTCCATATCATTGTAGGTCCCGAATGGAGAAAGACGGACGCCGGTCTTCTCTTTGCCGATCGCGGCAGCAATAGCAGTTGTCAATTCAAGTACAAAACGATTCCTGTTTTCTATACTGCCACCATATTTATCGGTCCTTTTATTGGAGCCTGTGTTTAAAAATTGCATCGGCAGGTATCCGTTGGCCGCGTGGATCTCGATCCCGTCAAACCCGGCTTTGATGGCATTTTCAGCGCTGTGTACAAATTCATTGATCACCGCTTCCACTTCCTCCGTTGTCAGTTCACGGGGTGCGGGTATCGGTTGCATTTGTTGCTGGTCGGTCCACATAGGTGTCTTTGGCGGGGCTATGGCTGAGGGTGCGATGATCTCAGTGCCTTCCGACATATTTAATGGATGGCTAACACGGCCGGTGTGCATCAGTTGCATAAAGATATTACCGCCATTTGTATGTACGGCATCAGTGACTTTTTTCCAGGCTGCAACCTGGGCATCACTGAAAATACCCGGAATACGGGAATAGCCCAGTCCATTGGGCGAAGGGGATGTGCCTTCGGTGATGAGTAAACCGGCACCTGTACGTTCGGCATAATATTTCACCACCAGTTCGTTGGGGAGATTGCCGATAGCACGGCTCCTGGTCATCGGGGCCATTACGACCCGGTTCTTGAGTTCTATGTTGCCCAATATATAAGGGCTGAACAATTGGTTGAGTTCCTGGCTCATGGATTTGTTGTTTAGTTTGAATTAATGATTGAATGATAACCAACAACCCGGGAGAGGAATTGTTGATGTTGAAACATTAAATTTTCCCAAATTCGAAAGGTGACACCTCTTAAGAGGTGACACCTGGCCTTCAATGCAAAAATGGGAACAGTGGTTCGGAATATCCGCTCGTGCCCGGAAATACAGAACAGATCGAAGGAAGAATTGAAGGACAGGTTATAGTGATATTAACGAAATATGTCAGGAAGCAGGGGGATAAGTTCCGGTGGTTATTGAGCACCTGCTTTGTGAAGAAGTTTTTCAATGACCTGATGTTCCTTTTTTGTGGCCCATGCAAGCGGGGTCGCCCAGGAAGCGCCCGACGTATTGGGGTCAGCTCCCTGCCCGATTAAATATTTTACCATTTCTTCATGACCCCACCTGGCGGCCATGCCCAACGGGGTTGACTGGTATTCCTCATCAATACGATTGATATCAGCCCCATGTTCAATTAATAATTTGGCTTTTGCGATATCTCCTTTCTGCGCCATATCATGTAAAATGGTAACATGGTGCCAGCTCTGTACATTCGGATTCATTCCATTATCCACCAGGAATGCGGCTATTTCATAGTTTTCAAAATAATAAAACTGTGTCCATTTTAATAAGGAAGGGACAGTCGCACCGTGCTTCATCAATAACTCCACCATCTCCCGCTTATTCTCTTTTGCAGGTCTCATCAGTATACCCTCGCCCCAGAAAAAAGTCTCATCCTCTGTCAGTTTTGGGTGGTCTTTTAATAATGCGGCCACCTTTGAAATATCACCCCTGCCCACTGCCTCCTCAAATGCGGCCTCTGTTTCAGTCCTGTTATAATGAATAGCTCCGTTGTCGCCGCTGTATACATGCAGGTCCGGGTTGGATGCATAAAGATCGAGTTGCGAAACGATATCCATATATCCCCTGTCGGCCGCGATAGTTTGGAGAGTATCCAGGAACGGGTAGATTCTGTACGATGGAGCATGTGCACCAAGTTGAAGCAGGTAGCTGACCAATTCTTTGTGACCTTCCCGAACGGCAAAATGGATGGGCGGAGTATAGTTGTACTGCGCATAGGCCAACGCCGGATATTCCGTTACTAATTCTTTTACCCGCTGCAGGTTGCCTTCTTTACTTGCACTAAGTATTTCCCATACTTTCCCGGTGGATGACAACACTCCGTCCGATAATTCAACGGGGAAATCTTTTTTTAATTCGATCGGCTGGAGCATGGTATAATGCTTAATATATAACAGATCTAGGATGCCAGGACCAAACTGTCTTCTTTCTTATGTTTGATGACCAGCCACCCGGTAGTTACAATTGATAAAATAAAATAAACTCCCAGTATATATTTTACCGTGGTAAGATAGCTCGTTGCCCCAAACCAATCATCCTGCATTAATAAGAATGCAATCCCCGTTCCGCTCCGCAACGCTTCCCAGAAAATCGCCCGGGGATTGCGGTCCATCAGTTCGGTGAGTGAATAAACACATAAAAAAATAAAACCACCGTACCAAAAGATATAAGAGGTACCGAGACCATTGATCAACGCGATATTTCCAAAGAAATAGCTGACAAAGAAAAGGATCATCATCAGTTGCACCCAGCTCCAGATATTCAATGCAGCAGAAGTTTTGGTATCGTATTTCTCAAAATTATAAACATCATCGATCTTGTAAACAGGATATTTTTCTACTACATCAGCAGGGCGATAGCCGGTGCGTTTGAACCATAAAAAGAGTTTGTCTTTCCAGTTGCTGGTCCGCCATGCATCCTGGAACAGGAGCCAGAGATGCTGAAAGTTGATTTTGATGGGGTTCCAGGTACGTACCGGTCTCGTAATACCATACACTGGTGGCGCTTCTTCTAATTCTTTTTGATAAGTACCAAACAATTTATCCCAGAAAATAAAGATCTGCCCGAGGTTCTTATCGAGGTATTCCTTGTTAATTGCATGATGCACTCTGTGATGGGAAGGAGTGACAATAATATGTTCCAGGAAACCCATCTTGTTGATATGCTGTGTATGATACCAGAACTGTGCAAACAAATGCAGCGGCGCAACAACGCCAATCACTTGCGGTGGCACACCGAGAATGGCAGCGGGCAATAAAAAGATGGCGAATGTTTTTACAATCGAAGAAACGCTTTGGCGCAATGCACAGGCAAGGTTAAATTCTTCGCTGCTGTGATGTACAATGTGACCGTTCCAGAAAAAATTGGTGACATGCTGCAAGCGGTGCACCCAATAGCCGGCAAAGTCGAGTGCAAAAAATGCGATAATGTAAACGATGATCGTATTAGAAATAGTTGTGATGGCAAGCGCCTTTAATAAGAACGGATACGAAAGTACCACGAGATAGAGGCCAATCACATCTTTTGTGACATTGGTGACGCCGGAACTGAGCGAGGAAACCATGTCCATATTGCGGACGGTGTCCTTTCCTTTTTTCCATCCGTACCATTTTTCAAAAAGCACGAGCAATAAGAAGGCTGGGATGGCGATGAGTAGTATCTTTCCGTAAGTTTCCATATAGAAGCAATAATATACGAATTTACTAAAAAGAATTTGCCACTGAAGCACTGAA
>DASYLC010000226.1:0-6387 GCA_036009775.1 Chitinophagaceae bacterium | reverse complement strand
ATTGCTGATCCTGCCGGCAGTCAGAGAGCCGAATTTGCATTCGATCTCCGCCAGGCCTTTGTAATCAGGGATGATCATCTTGCCAAACTGGTTCGATGCGTTGAGCGCATTACCGGAAGGAAGATAGACGACGTAATTGATCTCCATGCCTTCGTTTTGGTGTCCATTCCAGTCCTTGTCAGTTCTTTTCCCTTTTTCGTCGTGATTATTCCAGTTGTCATCAGCAAATTTGGTCTTGAAAGAAACGGTATTTCCGCTTTTGTCATCTTCGATAGTTATCTTATCCAGTATCTCCTGTGCACGTTTTTCTTCATCAGATTTACCGGTAATGCTGATGTCTACCTTGATCTCGTTCTTTTCCCAGGTGATCAGTTTCATTTCGCCAAACTGATTGTTGAGGCTGATCTTATCGCTGCTGCTAAGGCTGTACGATTTTGAATAGGCCTTATTCTTTTTGAATTTGGGTTCTGTCCTTTCTTTATCCTGTGCAAAACTGCTGCTGATGAACAGCAGGCCGGTAAGCAGGAATACGGTGTTAAATAGTGCTTTTTTCATTGGTTATACTTTTTTGTTTTATTTCTTTAATGATCAATAATTGCCTGTTCAGTAAGTCGCTCTGCAGTTGCAAATTCTGGATCATGGCTTCCAGCAGCATTTCCCGGTTGGGATTCTTTGCCAGGTTTATCTTTAACGACTGGTAAGAACTATCCAGCTGCTGGATATCACCGAGGAACTGCCGGTAGAGTTCAGGGTATTCTTTCTCCAGTTGTTTTAATTCATTTTGTTTTAACCCGATCAGCTCTTTGAAATGATAGATCTGTTTGGCGTATTGCGGGTCACCGATCTCGTTTATTTCCTGAGCATAGGTTGCAGGTTCTTCAGCAGTCACGGGCTTTTTATTTTTTCCTGAAAAGAAAAAGAATGCTGCGGATACAAGCAGGATGCCGGCTACCATGGCGGCCCATCGGAACTGCTGCCAAACCGGTTTTTTTTTGACAGTTGTTCCGGGTAATTGTTCCTGTATTTTTTTAAATACATGAGAACCGGGCTCTTCGCTGTTAAAAGCGGCGCTGTTCTCATGGATAAATTGTTTAAGATCCATTTTGTCCTCCTTTTTGCAGTGTGTGTAGTATTTTTTGACGGGCACGGTGGTACTGGGTGCGAACAGTTGATTCAGTGATATTCATTATTTCAGCGATCTCTTCATAATCATATCCTTCGAACAGGGATAAGCTGATAACAGTGCGATAACCATCGGGTAATCCTGCTACTGCTTTTTTTATCTCTTCCACTTTCAATTGTACATTTTCCTCCTCTGCGATCTCTTCTGCTATGTTTTCAGCCGGTGTATCTTCAATATGGATCACCTGTAATTTTCTTTTGCGAAGCAGGTCGATCGACCGGTTGATGACGATCCTTTTCAGCCAGGCACCAAATGTTGACGAGTAATCAAAACGATCCAGTTGAAAAGCCGCTACAAATGATTCCTGCAACACATCCTCCGCATCCGCCACGTTGTTCACGATGCGGAGACTGGTATTGAACATAGCTTTGGCATACTGGCGGTACAGCCTTTCATAGCTGGGGGCATCGCCTTGTTTGCACCGGGCTACCAATTCGTCATAATACACAGATGCGGTAAGTTCCAAACAGCAGGTTTTAAATAAGTACGCAGGTTAAGGAAGTTTGTTGCACCAAAATTCATAATGACCGGGATTTTGCAGCTTTTGATGGATGACTGGCTTAAAAATAGGGTCGGATGGCAGCCATTGCGGGGCTATGATCTTTTAAGGGGAAGCGGGGTCGTTTTTCTTTTTTTTGACCTTTGACGGAAGGGCGCCGGCTATCCCGCCAATAACAGATGACAGAACAACGATACTTATCTGGAGATATTCCCGTGGATAGTTCCTGTCGGTGAAATTAGTATCAAAAAAATAAATATAAGAGATCACCAGAACGATCGTGGTGATCATGACCAGGATCAATTTATGTCTTGTAACAAGCGCTCCCGTACAAAATCCACCGGCAAAAGAGGATACTCCCAGCAGGATCATCAGGAAGCCTGTCGAGTTCAATGTTCGAGGTAATAAAGCGGTCGCGAGGAAAAGAAAAAAGAAAACACTTACGGAGCCTGCAACGCCAAAGAAGACGCAGAAAAAATTCCTGACTATTTCTTTTACCGGGTAGCTCATGCTGCAATTAATTTATTTCGTCGCGAGAAGTTCTTCGACCATTTCTTTACGCCGGGCATGCTTTTTTTGATCGGGATAGCGACTCTTGCTCCCATAAAAAAACCGGCTGTTAGTGAGCTAATGAAATAACAGCGAGCACTATTTCCCTTGTGACCATGTATTATCCTACTGATATATAGCAGAAAAGCTTCCCCAGCCATTCATAACCTGTGTTCGGATTAAAAATACAATTATAAACTGGTTTCGAAACCGGCTGGGCTGAAGGGGAAGCAGTATTTATTCCTTTCCCCTCAATCTGTTACCTTTGCGCCAACAAATACCGGTGATCTTAAATCTTCAATCAAAAATCTTAAATAACGATGGCGGCCCGTACAGATAATTTTCAAAGTCCCGATTATTTCAATGTAGATGAATTACTGACCGAAGAACATAAGCTGGTCCGTGAGTCGGTACGCAACTATGTCAAGAAAGAGATTTCTCCCATCATTGAAGAATATGCGCAGAAAGCAGAATTTCCACAGCAGATCGTAAAACAACTGGGTGACCTGGGTTGTTTCGGACCTACCGTTCCCACACAATACGGTGGTGGCGGGCTGGATTATATTTCCTATGGATTGATGATGCAGGAACTCGAAAGGGGTGATAGCGGTGTTCGGTCCACGGCATCCGTCCAGGGTTCATTGGTGATGTTCCCGATCTATCAATACGGAAACGAGGAACAACGGAAAAAATTTCTACCCAAACTGGCGAGTGGGGAATGGCTGGGTTGTTTCGGTCTGACCGAACCCAACCATGGCAGCGATCCCAGCAGCATGCTGACCAATTTCAAAGATGCCGGTGATCATGTGATCCTCAATGGTGCCAAAATGTGGATCAGTAACGCTCCTTTTTCACAGGTGGCGGTTGTATGGGCAAAGAATGAAGCAGGTGACATACACGGACTGATCGTAGAAAGAGGAATGGAAGGTTTCAGTACTCCTACTACGCATGGTAAATGGAGTTTGAGGGCATCTTCAACAGGCGAACTCGTATTTGACAATGTAAAAGTTCCGAAAGAAAATATTTTTCCGAATGTAAAAGGACTGAAAGGCCCGTTGGGTTGCCTGACAAAAGCAAGATATGGTATTGCCTGGGGAGCGATCGGCGCTGCTATGGATTGTTATGATACAGCGCTTCGTTATTCGCAGGAAAGAGAACAATTCGGCAGACCGATCGGTGGCTTCCAGTTGCAGCAAAAGAAATTAGCGGAAATGGTCACCGAGATCACCAAGGCACAGTTATTGAACTGGCGTCTCGGGACATTGATGAACGAAGGGAAGGTGACACCCCAACAGGTGAGTATGGCCAAACGAAATGCCTGCGAAGTGGCCACCAATATCTGCCGCGACGCAAGACAAATGCTCGGTGGTATGGGTATCACCGGTGAGTATCCTGTTATGCGCCATATGATGAACCTGGAAAGTGTGATCACCTATGAGGGAACACACGATATTCATTTGCTGATAACGGGGATGGATGTGACGGGGTTGAATGCTTTTAAGTAAAACCCCTGTCTCCTAAAGGGGTACTTAAGTGTAATAGTCATTTCTCTTGAAGTAGCTCTTTAAAGTATTTGGTTTTTGCTGATGTTGCCCAGCTGAAGTTCCCTGATTGATTTTGGTTGCGTCGCACACTTCGGCTTCCGGTAATTCTGCTGAACTGGAAAGTGAAGAGAGGAAATTAAATTAACAACTCTTACATGACCAGACTACTTGATATCTCCTTTTAGGGAGTAGGATACTATATTCTTTAAAACTTTAAACAGGGGTATGCGAATCTTCCTCATCGGCTTCATGGGCTCCGGCAAAACACACTGGGGGCGCTTACTGAGTCAGAAGCTCGGAATACCTTTCTTTGACCTGGATGAGCAGGTAACGGAACACGCCGGTAAATCGATCCCTGAAATATTTAAATCAGAAGGAGAGGAGCAGTTCCGCCTGAAGGAAAAAGATGTCCTGCATATCATTACCGAAAGCCATGAAAGCTTTGTGATGGCCTGCGGCGGCGGTTCACCCTGCTATTTTAATAATATAGAGTATATGAACCAGGCAGGTACAACTGTCTGGATCAATTCCCCGCTGGATGTGCTTTATAACCGGCTGCTGGGAGAAAAAACAAAGCGACCGCTGATAAAAGAACTATCGGACGATCAGCTAAAGAGCTTTATCTATAAAAAGTTTGCCGACCGGAAGATCTACTATGAGCAGGCCGATATGGTGGTGGATGAAGAACCGGTCGAACTGGATCAACTGATCAACAAGATATTCCATGCATAAAAAATTTTTGGCAATGGCTGCTGTATTCGGCGGATCGGCTGTTGCGCTGGGTGCATTTGGTGCTCATGGCCTGGAGCGTATCACCACAGACGAAAAAGTTCTCCAGGGATTTCGTACAGGTGTGCAATACCAGGTGTATCATGCGCTGGCTTTGCTTGTCATTGCCGGCCTGTATGATAAATTTCCTCAATCATCTGTAAAATGGGCGGCCAGGTGTTTCATTACTGGCATTCTTCTTTTTTCCGGTTCATTGTACCTGCTTACTTTTTTAAAGATACAGGGAAGCAGCGCTATAAAATTTGCGGGTCCGGTCACGCCACTGGGAGGAATTTTCCTGATCCTGGGTTGGATATTTCTTTTGGTAGCCGCCATGCGCAGGAATTGATCAGAGCGGAAGCTCAAGAGTAGTGACCGTGCCTTCGCGGTTCTCGATTTTGAATATACCACCTATACTTTCCATTCGCCGGGTGATATTCTTTAACCCGTTCCCGAAGCGACGAAGATTCTGCATATCGATCCCGGGCCCGTTATCGGCTATCACGATCTTCAGAACATGATTGACTTCAATAGTGATGGTAACACCGGACCCTTTTGAATGTTTCAATACATTGTTCAACGATTCCTTTACACTCAGGAAGATATTGCGCCGCTTATCACCCGTTAATTCCTTTTCAGGAATATCGGGTGGTGTATTGACCTTACAACTGACCGGTGTGTTCTCAAAATATTCAAGCGCATAAGAACGGATATAGGAGATAAGGTTGTCCAGGGTATCGTTACCACTGTTCATACTCCAGATAATGGCATTCATTTTATTGAGCACATCATCCGCGGAAGAAGATATCCTGTCAATTTCAACAGGTGTGTTCTCTTTCATCTTATTCCGGGCGATCTCGCTCATCAGGCGGATGGCAGTCATACCCGATCCCAGTTCATCATGCATATCCGCCGAGATGCGCTGCCGTTCTTCCTGCTGCGCTTTGTACACCGCGATCTCTTTTTCGTATTCCTGCAACTGGTTCTGCGCTTTCAGCATTTCCCGCTCTTTTGTCTGCGCAATGATCTGGCGGCGATTCTTATGATTCAATCCTGTCAGGAAGAAGACCAGTTCGAGCAACAGACCGATCTCGTAATAAATGACGGAGGAACTGAAAATACCGGGAAAACTTTTGAATAAAGGATTGAGTACGATCGCCAGTTGAGAGACCAGTGCAAAGATGAATAAACATAGATTGCCCCAGAATAAATAACGGAGCAGTTTATCTGCCCAATGGCGCATACTATAAATGAGAAAGATCAGGATCATCAGCAGCAACAGGAATTTTGTCGCGCTTTCCACCAGGTATTCTGCATTATAATTATCGGAAAAATAATGCAGGAACGAGTATACCAGCATGGAGCCCATTAGCATGAATATACCCGCACGATAGAACCGGAATAAAAAAGGATGTTGCTCCCTCGTGTTCAGGAAACGCTGCATGAACAGCATATAAAAAATGATACCAACGCTCTGCAGGATAAAATCGAGATAGCCTTCGAGGAAATAGCTGAAAACATTGCTGCGGAAATGAAATATCGTCTGCATGAACAGCATGACGCCAAGAAAGAAAGCGTAACCGGAATAATATAAGAAGTCCGGGTTGGCGCCCTGCAAAAAATTGGCCATGGAAAACAGCATCATCATCATCAGCAGTCCGCAGAATACATAGGTGAATGTGTCGGTCTGGTGATAACCCCGGTGCAGTTCCGCGATAAAAGCCTGCAAATAATGTTCATTGATCAGCCGCGGCCTCACGGCATTATTATAGGTCTTTATAAAATCCAATTTTGCATATAACGTAACAGAATCATGACCTGGCAGGGATATTTTCCGGAAGCCG
>DASYLC010000225.1:0-2754 GCA_036009775.1 Chitinophagaceae bacterium | reverse complement strand
CCAAAGAGACTGAAAAGGCTGCTGGATATAAAAGAGTGGTGACCCCGCATATCGCCAAGGAAAGCATGTATATCACCAGTGGTCACCTGCCGTATTATGCGGATAGTATGTATCCTCCCATGGAAATGGACGGGGAGAAATATTACCTGAAGTCGATGAACTGCCCGCATCATCATAAGATATATGCGGCAGAGCCGAAGAGCTATCGCGATCTTCCGTATCGTATTGCCGAGTATGGAACGGTGTATCGCTATGAACAGAGCGGTGAATTATTTGGACTGATGCGGGTACGTTGCCTGCACATGAATGATGCACATATCTATTGCACCAAAGACCAGTTCAATGATGAGTTCCGGGCAGTGAATGATATGTACCTGAAATATTTTAAGATTTTCGGTATTGATAAATACGTGATGCGGTTGTCCCTGCATTCACCCGACAAGCTCGGTGTGAAGTATGTGAATGAGCCGGAACTGTGGAAGGAAACGGAGACCATGGTGCGGAATGTACTTACCGAATCCAATATTCCTTTCGTGGAAGTGATGGATGAAGCCGCTTTCTACGGTCCCAAGATCGATGTGCAGATATACAGCGCTATCGGGCGAGAATTTACCCTGGCCACCAACCAGGTGGATTTCTCACAGGGGCGGAGTTTCAAACTGGAATATACCGACCAGTCGAATAAATCCGAAACCCCGTTGATCATCCACCGGGCGCCACTGGGTACCCATGAACGTTTTATCGGTTTCCTGCTGGAGCAATATGCGGGTAAATTCCCGGTCTGGCTGGCTCCGGTTCAGGTGAAAGTCCTGCCGATCAGCGATAAGTTCCTGGACTATGCAAAATCTGTTTCAGATAAACTGAAAAAATCAGATATTCGTAGCGAAGTTGATGACCGGAATGAAAAGATCGGAAAGAAGATCCGCGACACCGAATTATTAAGAGTACCTTATATGCTGGTCGTAGGAGAGAAGGAGATGAACGAAGACAAAGTGGCTATCCGGAGACAGGGTAAAGGTGATCTTGGTGTGAAAGGAGTGGAGGAGTTCATGAGTGAGATACTCGAAGAGATAAAAGAAAGAAGAAGCGAATAGTCAGGATAGACAGAAAGTCCGGAAGTCCGAAAGAAAGTTTATCATAGCAGTATAGTACTTCCGGTCTTTCCGGACTTATAACAAACACAATTATTAACTAAACAACGTAAATGGCAGTACCACAAAAACCCGGAGGCGGGTTCAGCAGACCACCAGGCGGAGGTTTTAAACCAGGCGGTGGTGGATTTAACAAGGGCGGATTTAACAGGGGCAGATTTGCTCCCCGCAAAGAAGCAGAACATCGGATCAATCATTTTATCAGGGTACCACAGGTACGACTGGTAGGCGACAATGTGGAAGTAGGCATCTATGATACACAGGTAGCGCTGAAAATGGCACAGGACCAGCAACTGGATCTTGTCGAAATTTCTCCAACGGTCGATCCGCCTGTTTGCAAGATCATTGACTATAACAAATTCCTCTACGATAAGAAGAAGAAAGAAAAAGAGATGAAGGCCAAGAGCAAGGTCTCTGAGGTAAAAGAGATCCGCTTTACGCCGAATACCGATGACCATGACTTCGATTTCAAAGCCAAGCATGCGGTCGAGTTCTTAAAGGACGGCAATAAAGTAAAAGCCTATGTGCAGTTCAAAGGAAGGGCGATCCAGTTCCAGGACAGGGGACAATTACTCCTGCTGAAATTTGCCGAGCGTTTGGCGGAAGTGGGAATATTGGAAAGTATGCCCAAGATGGAAGGCAGAAGGATGCTGGCGATGTTTGCGCCGAAGGGGAAGAAGAAAACTTCATAGTTTCCAGTTAAAAAGGATCATGATAAGAAAGGTTCCGTTGGTCATAGCCATCGTTGCATGCATATTCCATTCCTGTAAGCCGGCTGACAGTAAACCCGGGAATATGGCTGATGACGTTTGTAATTGCTTTCAGGGGATCGTTGCTAACCTCAGTGCGGAAACAAAGGAGATGGTGATCGGTGCCGCACATACAAATGAGCCCAGAGAATATATTACCAAGTACCTCGGTTCGCTCAACGAAGAAAAAAAACAGCAGGTAGGGCGGGAAATGCGGGCTTCAAGAGTAGACGAAAAAACAAATCCCGGTACAATGAGATGCCTTGAGAAGGTAGAATTAAAGTACACGGAGCAGTTCAAGCCTGACGAAACGGAAAGCGTCTGGAAGATGATAAAAGAATTGGAAAAGAAAAAGGAATGCACGATTGCCGCGTCTATGTTGAGACTGGGACTTGTGATACAGGGTAAACCTGAACAGGAGAAATAGATCCCGGGAAAAATAAAAGAAGTTCATAGTGTATACAACCCATTCTCCCGGAGGATGGGTTTTTTTATGTATATTATCCAACATTAAATTGCAGGAATGAAAATAATTCTTTTACTCTTGATGGGAATACAGATTGGCCTGGCTTCAACAGGGCAGACGATGCATCTTAATAATGACAAATATGTAGGGAACTATAAGGTTATCTATTTCAGTGATAGTCTCGCCTATAATAATCTTGTTTCTGAGTATCCTATCCGGTATAACGAAAGAAATGGCTGTTGTGATACCTGCGAGTTTCTTTCTATCACTGATACAAGTTTTATTTTTGAGATTGAAAATACGTCAGGCGATACAAATTACCGATACTGGGGCCGTAAGAAAAAAGGAAACAGTATCACGATCTCATTTTACCCTTCCCTGTCCCCAC
>DASYLC010000224.1:0-9100 GCA_036009775.1 Chitinophagaceae bacterium | reverse complement strand
TCAAGCTCCCTCTTTCTTCTCTTTTTCCTCTTTCGAGCTCTTAGCCTAAAATCGTATACTAAAATCCCTTTTTTCCCTGAATTCTGCCCTGAAAAAAACGATCCCGATAAAAAAAAGATCAACGGTGCACCGTACGGATGGATGGGCTTTGATCGTCTCCCAGGCCTGCTCCATTTCTCCGCTCCAGTGTATATCGTCAAAGATCATTATGGAATCATTATTTATTTTGGGTAACAGGTCCCGGAAATATCTTTCCGTCGGTTCCCGGCGATGATTGCCATCAATAAATGCAAGTCCAACTTCCGGTAGTCTGCTGATCACCCCGGCTAATACGGTATCGAAATTCCCTTCCTCCATTGCAATACTCGTTAACCCCAGTTGCTGAAAATTCCTCTTCGCGACAGTTGCCACTTCAGTTGCTCCTTCCATTGTAATAACAGATGCACCAGGATTGGCCCATGCCAGGTAGGATGTCGTGATACCCAACGAAGTTCCCAGTTCAAGAATATGGGCGGGTTCATAAGCCTTTACCATCCGGTATAACAGTTGCCCGAATTTTTTAGGCTTGGCCGCATTCTTTGCGATGGAAGCGATGCTTCTTTTATTGGTTTTACTCAATGAAGAGCCGGCGCCCAGGTCTTCCACCGCCAGTAGCGTTTCATCCTTCAGTAATTCATTGCGTAATCCTTCTACTTTATCATATGCAGGATAATGTTCCTTATCATTCAGCACTTTCGTGATAAAATGAAATATAAAAGGAGAGTGCATCCCATGGCCTTTACCATTGGAAGCGGTGAGATAATAATTAAGATATTTTGCAGCTAATTGCCACTTTGAAAACATGATGTACTTTCTAATTTCTTATTTTTCTGTTTCTCGCAACGAGCGCAACGCCTCTATTTCAATGTCATTTTGTCTCCATGCTCAGGACTTTTTCATTCCTTATTTCGTATTCCTTATTTTTCATTTTACTTGAGCCGCTCCCATATCTGGAAGGAATAATTAAATGCATTCTTCTCATCCGCTTCATGATCTTTCTGGCTCATCAAATGCCATTCTTTGGGATCCAGGGCGGGGAAAAAAGTATCGGCTTCCGGTTCCGCTTCAACCCGGGTGAGGTAAATACGGCTGGCCTTATCAAAAAGTGTTTTATATATCTCTCCTCCCCCGATCACCATGACTTCATTGGCATCGGTCTGTTTGGCGACAAATAATGCATCTTCGATCTTTTGCACCGCGATCGTGCCCGCTACTTCCCAGCCCGGCTGGCGGGTGATCACGATATTCTTTCTTCCTGGTAAAACTTTACCCAGCGATTCAAATGTTTTTCGTCCCATTACCACCGGCATCCCCCATGTCACATTCTTGAAATGCCGCATATCATTGGGCAAATGCCAGGGCATTACTCCATCCTTGCCGATGGCGTTATTGGTGGCGGCGGCGACTACAAAGGAAATTGTCATGGAAATAAGAAATAAGGAATTAAAAATAAGGAATAAGGAAGTTATGACATAATAGAGCCAGAGATCAATATCTCAGCACAACCTACTTCCCACTCGTCACTTACCATTCCTATACCGCCACCGGTGCTTTTATAGCCGGGTGGGACTGATAATTCTCCAGCATAAAATCTTCGTACTGGAAATCAAAGATATTTTTCACCCCAGGGTTCAGCTTCATTGTCGGCAACGGGAACGGTTCGCGGCTCAACTGCAACTTCACCTGTTCCATATGATTGCTATAAATATGTACATCCCCGAATGTGTGCACAAACTCACCCGGTTCGAGGTCACAGACCTGTGCGATCATCATCGTGAGTAAAGCATACGATGCAATATTAAAAGGAACACCGAGAAAGACATCTGCGGATCGCTGATACAACTGGCAGCTCAGCTTTCCATCGGCCACATAGAACTGGAACATATTATGACAGGGCATCAATGCCATTTCTGGCAGTTCCGCCACATTCCATGCGCTCACGATCAGCCTGCGGCTGTCAGGATTCTTTTTTATTTGCTGGATAAGATCGGATACCTGGTCTACTATTTTTCCATCTTTACCTTCCCAGCTTCTCCATTGTTTTCCATAGACCGGCCCCAGTTCCCCATTTACATCAGCCCATTCATCCCAGATCTTTACGCCATGCTCCTTGAGATAAGCGATATTGGTCTCCCCTTTCAGGAACCATAATAACTCATAAATAATGCTCTTCAGGTGCACCTTTTTCGTAGTGACCAGCGGAAACCCTTTCTGCAGATCAAAGCGCAGCTGATAGCCAAAACAACTTTGGGTCCCGGTGCCCGTACGGTCCGTTTTATGGACCCCTGTATCCAGGATATGCTGAAGAAGACCAAGGTATTGCTGCATGACTGCAAATTAATGAAAAGCAGTGTAGATGACCGCAATCACCATTCGCTGTGGGCAATTTGTGAAGTAGGCTCAACCGGGTTGTAATCCACAGCAGTGCTGTTGAGATAAGCAGGTTGCATTGTTACCACAGCCGGGAATCCCCTGTCCTCTTCCATGCAGGCTGTAAATTCCCTGTACAATCGCTGGAGCAATTGCTTATTGGCCTCCAGCCGCTGTTCCATGGCAATTGCCCGTGACTGCTCTTCCTCCAATTGGCTTTGAAGGGAATTGGTTCTATCATGCCCATCCGCCACAGCCGCATGCAGCAGTTCGTTTTGTTGTTTAAACTCTGCCAGCTGTATATCTGCATAAGCGATATGATCTTCCTTTGCCCTGATGAGCTGTTCTTTTTCTGTCAACTGTGTTTGCAGTTCAGTTCTCAACTTTTCTTTTTCTGCTTCCGTTTCATGTTGCTTACGCACACGTTGTTCCAGCTGAGCCTGTAAAAAAGCCACTTCAGCTTTTTTCTCTTCCACCAAGTCCTTCAAAAAAAGCTCTTCTGACGGTACCGGTACGGCCGTTAGCTGCACCTGATCATGGGTAGTTTCCATTTGTTTTGTTTTAGAGTGAACAGGCCGGCCCTTTTGAACAATTGCTGCCTGTTGATATCGTTTTTCCAGTTTTTCAAAGTCCTTCTTCAAAGCGGCATAACGTGCATGTGAATACGACAACTTATTCCTGTAATCACGTATAAGACCAGTATGATCAAAGAAAAGATAAGCCCCCTCACCACTGTTTCCATCCAGGGCCAGCCGGGTCAGATCTTCTTTTTGAAGTGGGGTGGTCGCATTCTTTCTCTTCCGGGCATAATGATGCAGGATCGTGAAAAGGAAAACCAGTAACAATACCGGTAAAATGATCCAGCATAGTACCTGCAAAAAAACAGCTAAAGGACCCGCCGGGCCAATCACTATCAGCATCAGTATCTTTAATAATTAAACGTAAAGATGGATCATACTTTCAAGGGACGTCTGGTTGTAACAGAATGACCTGCATGGGTGAGAGAGGGGCAGCACTAACACTCAATAATGATACCAAAGCATAGGATGATCAATATTGAAACGGATAATACTTTCCCCATTATCTATCTTAAATAAACCACAAAGAAAGATTTGAGCCGGATCAATACAATGGAAACTTAATATAATAATATGCAGGCTTGCCATATCCTGCATCTTGTTAATACTCTTTAAGGTGATATTTCGCCGGGAACAGGACCTAAGTTGCAGGAATGCCGTTCTTTACGGATCTGGGATTTGCAGCATTCATGCAACTGATGCTGTCCTGATTGTATCTTTACCGTTAGTTTTAAACAATAAGCATGAAATTCAGCGTAAAACAGGCTAGCCTTTTATTGATCGTATTCCTGGCCTCCAATAAGATCGTTTATTCCCAGGGAGGCGGACTGGCCGATACCACAAAGCTCGAAAAGAAGATCTCTATACTCAACGGCAAGGTATTCTTTGATTTTCCTACAGGAGCCATCAACAGCCCGAGGGTGGCGGATATAATGGCAGCCGATCCCAATGTGAACAAAGAGACAAGGGTCATCGTGGATAATGGTTCTATACGGCTTGTGTTCTTTGCCCAGGAGCTCTATGTATTCGGCAATAATCTGTTCGGGGAAATATCGAAAGAAAATGAGCAGGAATATGATTTCCAACGGAAAATACTTTCAGAGAATGATTCGGTACAGGCCATCCTGTCCACACCTACCCGTTTCGATTCTACGGCTGCGGCCATACTGGTCAACAGCCTGCTGGTACGTTCACCGGACAATACCGTCAGCCGGATCGATGTCTATATCAATCCCGATGGCTGGGCACTGAGAGGAGAATATGCCCGATTGACAGAGAATGTTTTTAAAACAATGACCAAGGGTAACCGGCGTATCAATTTCAATGCAAAAGAAGAGACGTACACCATCTTCGGAACAAGCAGTAAATTCATTTTCAAACTACCCAAAAACTATTTTGTTACCGTAGACGAAAAATATGATTTCGGCGTATTCAAGATAAACAAGTTCAGGAACAGTCTTACGGATACAACTTATACCAGCCTTGTTGTTTATACCGGTCATCATCCCACTTATTTCCACAAGGAATATGGATACACAGAAGACAAGGCAACGAAATTAAAAGGCCTGTTCCTGCAGGCGCCGGTTGACTGGCTATATTTCAAAGACGATGCGCAGCATTTTTACCTGAAAGAACAATTCGTTCCTTCTGACACTATTGAAACAGGGCTTATACTCCATGTGGCCATGCTTAGTAATAAAAAAGAAGTCGTGGAGGAGCTGGCAAAGATCGTGGAAGCCATAAAAGTCGTGAAGTGAACAGGATAAAGAATATCTTATCCGGTGTTTGTTGCATTGCCACAATTGCATCAACAGCGCAATCTTCCTATAAAGACAGTATAGCGGTCTTCCAGTTGCATTACAAAAGCGAGCTTTATTCTATCATTAAAGATGATACGGCGCATATAAAATTTTATCCTGCAGAAACTGTCTACAGGGTCACGGCTTTCGTGGAAAAATTAAGCGGTGAGAAATTCTTTCCTATGGCCACTTCCAGCGGAATCACCAAACAGGCCATCAAATATGCAAGACTGAGATTTACCCTGGATGGCAAAGCATATATTCTGTATGGCTACCAGCTTTCCACGCTGCTCGAAACAGAGAAATACAAAAATGATTTCTTTATCCCTTTTACGGACGGCACTACCGGGACCGATAGTTATATGGGTGGGAAATACATTGACTTTTCAACAACCGATATCAGCGACAATAAACTGGTAATTGATTTTAACCGTTCCTACAATCCCTATTGTGCATTTCGTAAAGGCTATAATTGCCCGATACCACCGAAAGAAAATACCCTTACTGCCGAAATACGGGCCGGTGAAATGAATTTCGATAAGTGATATCATTCCTCCTCGTCATCTTTTTCCACATCGATATCCCCCAATGCATATTTACCCTTGATCTTTAGAAATGAAAATTTTATTCTTTTAGATGAGCCGCAGGCAAAGGTGTATACGTACCACATCCCTTCGCTTTGTGCTTTTTGCTGAAAAACGTCAAATTCTTTATAAGTGCAGCCGGCCAGTGCTTTCTTCATCTCTTCCATCACTTGTTTGGCAGCTTGTAATTCCCCGGCTTTCGCAGGATCATACACATCCTTCCATTTTCTTTTCTCGTCATCGCCGCGATACACGGTGTTTTCGGCGAAAGATTCGGTTGCTTTGTTCTTAATAAAGTTGACCAGGCTGTCGATCTGCTTTTTCACTTCCTTTTCCGGTTGTGAGAAAACTAACAAGTGACTGCCCAGGAACAGGGTCATTAATAATAGTCGCATGACTTATTTTTTCTAAAACTACTTCAAATAAAAAAAAGGAAAGTACCGCGGGGACGGTATTTTAAGAAGTTTTCTCTCCCTTTCTCCGGTTCAACTCCCTTTTGATCAGCCCCAACTCTCTCCCGGTCTGTCCTTTTACTGACGTATTCTCCTGTGCCCTCCGCATCAGGTAAGGAATCACATCTTTGATGGGGCCGAATGGCAGGTATTTGCTTACCGAACATCCTGCATGGGCAAGGTTAAAAGTGATATTATCACTCATACCATACAACTGGCTCCAGTGTATATGAGGGTGATTGAGTGATAATCCTTTTTTCTGCAACAATTGTGTAGCATAGAGATTGCTGTATTCGTTATGCGAAGCCACGATCAAACCAATACGATCGAGATGCTCTACACAAAATTCCAATCCTGCATTATAATCCCTGTCGCTGCTTTCTTTATCGGGTTGTATCGGTGACGGATAAGCTTTTTCGACGGCCCTTTTTCTCTCTTTCTCCATATATGCTCCCCTTACCAGTTTAGCACCGAGTAAGAAATTCCGTTCATTGGCCGCGGCATAAGAGTCTTTTAGGAATTGTAGCCTGTCGTGACGGTAATGCTGGATGGTATTATAAACAGCCACTCTTTCCTTATTGAATGTATCCATCATCAGGATGGTGAGGGCATCCACGGGGTCCTGTATCCAGCTTTCTTCCGCATCCACCAGTACGCCTATTTTTTTATTGGCTGCTGTTTCGCAGATCCGCATCATGCGGTGACGGACACGGTGCCATTCTTGTTTTTCTTCCGTACTTAATGCATCTACCGCTTTTAAAAAACGCTTCATCAGTGTTCCGGCTGCCGCATGCATCAGGGTATCCAGTTTTTCCAGCAATGTAAAACGGGCAAAGCCGGTCACCTTGATGCTCATAAAAGGAGCATTGGGCTGCGTGGCCGCATAATCGATCACCCGGATGAACTCATCCGTGGAAAGATCAAAGCCCTGTTCGCCGTCATCACCTCCTTCCACCCCATAATCGAGGATGATCTTCACATTGTATTCCCCCAGCATCTTCCCGACGATTGCCGTTTGCTCCAATGTTTCTCCGCCGACAAATTGCGCAAAGATCGTTTTGCGGATCATTCCTTTTACAGGAAGTCCCACCCTGATCGACCAGGGAGCCAGGCGGGTGCCAATCCTTACCAGCCATGGTTTTCCCATCATGGAAAAAAGAAAACGTGCTTTTTTGAGTTGTTTGCCGGTCTTGTATTCAAAAGCAAACTTTGTATTGTCAAAAGAAATTACGGGGTATGATTCCATATAGCGTTTGTAAATAACCGGGCAAAGATAGGATGAAGATCAGCATCGAACAGCGGGTCAATTTACCAGCTCCCATCCCTTACCTTTGCACCAAATTTAAGTGATGGAGTCAAAGAAAGCGGCTGACAGCATAACGATCATGACTGAACTGGTCTTGCCCAATGATACCAATGTATTTGGTAACCTGATGGGAGGAAGACTGATGTACTGGATGGATATTGCAGCGGCACTGTCGGCCCAGAAGCATTGTAATGCGCCTGTGGTCACTGCTTCTGTGGATAATATTTCTTTTGAAAATCCTATCAAACTCGGGAATGTGGTACATATTGAAGCCAAACTCACCCGCTCCTTTAATTCTTCGATGGAAGTTCACCTCAATGTTTGGGGTGAAGATCTTACCCAGCAATATAAATACAAAAGCAACGAAGCCTACTACACCTTTGTAGCACTCGATCCCAACCGCAAACCACGTCCTGTTCCGCAACTGGTCGTTGAAACAGAAGAGGAGAAAAAATTGTTTGACGGAGCCCTGCGCAGAAGACAACTGAGATTGATACTGGGAGGAAAATTAAAACCGAATGATGCGACGGAATTGAAGGCTTTGTTCGTGAAAGACTAAGACCATCTAAGATTGAAGATTTTTTGATTTGAAGATTAACAATCTTTAATCGTAAATATTAGATCTTCCCTTCTACTTATCCTGCGTTTCCCAATGGTGCTTCCCCATCATCATGAATTTTTTACTTTGCTCGATCGAATCCATGATCTGTGCCATTATTATTTCTGCCGGTGCATCATAATCGATGATCAATGGCTCTTTGAATGTTATAGAAAGTAATGACCCCTTCTTTTTAAACTTCAGTCCCTTTTTATTAAAAGCTCTCCAGAAACCACTGATCACAACAGGGATCACAACAGGCCGGGTCTGTTTGATGATGAGTGCAGTTCCTTTCCTGCCGGGGGCAAAAGGCTTGGTGGTTCCCTGCGGGAAAGTAATGACCCAGTTATTGTCCAGGGCCCTGGTGATCTTTCTCGTATCGGAAGGATCCAGGCCTCTTCTTACTTCGTTTCCTTCAGCCCGCCAGGTACGTTTAACCGTTAAGCCACCGGCCAGTAAAAACAAACGGCTGATAAAGCTTCCTTTCATCGTTTCTTCCGCTGCCACGTAATTCACGCGGGTAAAGGGATTCAGGAGGTAATACGGAACACCTAACCGGTTCATCTTCCCCCATTTTATTGCACAGAAAATATGAAGGAAGGTGATCACATCCGCGAAATAGGTCTGGTGATTGCTGACAAACAATACTTTTTTCGGGGGCAATTTTTTGAGATGCTCTGTGCCCGATATTTTCAGCTTGTTGACAATGACGAGTCCCGGGTAAGAGAACAGACCGACAAAAAAATAAACAACTTTTCTTACCGGGTGAAAATTCCGCAAACGTTCGCCAATGGAAGCCATTCAAAAAAATTTACAGCAGTTGATAACCTAAATTAAGCAATTGTTAATGAAGTTACCGTCATTAAAATTTAAAAAGCCTCCCGGAAGAAGATATTCCCGCTGTCAGATATAATGAAAAGACTCCGTATAAAAAAGAGAAGGAATTACTTTGAAATTTTCTCTGTATATATTTTACCGGTGTTCTTATCCGTGATGCGAATAAGGTACATACCCGCGGGCAATGTTCCAAGGCTATTTATAGAGAACTGGTTAAGACCGCGGCTTACCTTTATGCTCTCCCGGCGTACCAACCTTCCCTGGCCGTCCATCAAACTAATATCAATGGTTGTATTGCTTGCGGCGTTATAGGCAATATTGACAAAACTTCCGGCGGGATTGGGCCATACCTGCACACCAGTTGTTTTCTCCAGTTTTACTGTTGTAACATTTGAATAGGCAAAACGGCTGTCATTATCCATCGCTTTGATCCGGTAGTAAACGATCGTTGCCGAAGGCAACCCGAGGATATTATCATCGAACTGGTAACTGGTAGGTGTATTCAACGGTCCCGATGGGAATTTTGACCCGATCCCG
>DASYLC010000223.1:0-14333 GCA_036009775.1 Chitinophagaceae bacterium | reverse complement strand
AAGATATATTTCAAAGAGTCACCGGACGGAGAAAAGGTATGACCGCGACCGGCATTACGATTATTCCCGGAACATTGCAGTTATGCCCATTTCGTTGCAAAAAAAGGCCGATCCCGCCCATACTCCTTTACCAGCGGTTGCAGGATATTCAGTATTTTACAGCCCGTACAAATACCGGCTGCTGCAATAATGACTGAGAAGAATCTACCACTCGTAACCATCGGCCTTCCTACCTATGACCGGCCGGAAGGGCTGCGCAAAGCGATGGAATGGATCCTGCAGCAGACCTGGCCCGCGCTCGAGATCATTATCTCTGATAATTGTTCCACCAAAGCCGAAGTGCAGCAAATCACGGCGGAGTTTGCGGCCAGGGATAAACGTATAAAAGTATTCCGGCAACCGGAGAATATAGGACTCGAAAATAATTTCAACTTCGTCTATGCGCAATCTGATGCTCCCTATTTTATCTGGATGAGCGACGATGATTTCTTTGAGCCGAACTACGTGGAAGAATGTGTCAGTTTCCTGGAGAAAAACCCCGGTTATGTATTGTGCTCTGGTGTTGCAAAGTACTATACCGGGAACAATTATATTTTCACCGAACCTATGTTTAAAACGGAACAGGCGGGTATCGCAGGAAGACTGTGGAAGTACTTTGGCAACGTGGAAAAGAACGGGAATTTTTATGGTGTCTTCAGGAATAAAATGCTTTCAGAAATTCCTTTCCGCATACATGTTGGTTGCGATTGGTCCTTTATGGGAAAGCTCGCCATCCTGGGGAAGCTTGGTTATGTGGACACGGCGGCCTATCACCGTTCTGCAGAAGGCAATTCTCAAACAAGAAAAAAAATGGTCACAAAATTCGGGCTGAAAGGATTGAAGAATATATTTTTTGAAACGTATACTGCCTATGTCGTGGCGGCGAATATGTTTACGGATCCTGTCGTAAATAAAAAACTGAATTACATCACGAGGAGAACTCTTGCCATCATGATCTTCTTCCAGATCAACTGGAGACTGTTCACAAAATTTGTTAGGAAAGTATTTAAAAAATAAATACACCTTTCTTACCGGCTTATTGGTAAGTTATTGTCAGTTTTGGATGTTTCGCAGACTGTACATATTTACCGGACAGAAATTCCTGGCAGTAAGCCGCTAAGGATCAGGTAAAAAGCCTCTTTACTATGGCTCCCCAGTAATACATATTATAATAGGATGAAGGGGTTGGGTTGATATGGCCGATATTTTCAATGATGGTCTTCACAAACAGATCCCAGTTATTATCAGGGACCGTCAGTAATTTATCCCCGCATATATTCTTGTCCAGACCGGCTGCCCCGTTTTCCGTGGAAACAACTGTGGCGCCATAACCGATCGCTTCCACCATTTTTGTTTTGATTCCACCGCCACTCAGGATCGGGTTGAGGAAAATATCCGTGGCCTTGAAATAAGCCGTAATGTCTTCCACGAAACCGGTGTAAATGATATTCTTATCCGTATATTCTTCCAGTGAATTGAATTCTACCGGCAGGCGTTTGCCACTGATGATGATCTTGTAACGGAAAGAATTTTGCCGGAGTAAAAGAGGGTTGATCGTATTTAAAATAACATTCAGCGCTTCCGTATTGGGTTTGTAATCCAGGAGGCCATTAAAGGATAATATTTTTTCGCGGGGTGCAATGCCATGCAGGGAGGCGATCGCTTCCCGGGTTTTCGCCCTGTCTTCCGGGAAACTGCTGATATCGATACCAAACGGAACGATCACGCATTTATCTTTCGCGATACCCCATTTGCCGGTGGCAAAATCACGGTCTTCCGGTGCAACAAAAAAAAGCCTGTCGGCTTTTCTAAAACTTCTTTTTTCGTACCCTTTCAATACTGGCCACCACCATTTGCCCAGTGAACGGAAACGCTGGTACTCGATATTGTGAGCATGAATGACAACATTGATCCCGGTCCTTTTTTTTATGGCAAAGACCAACCAGGCAAAATAAGGATGTTCGCAAATGATGGTATCAATGCCTTCTTTTTTTACCAATGTTGTAATGGTTGCGATAAGACTGCGGTCGATGTACCGGGAAAAAGAACTTTTGAGTAATGGCAGGATCGTATAAGACCCGGTCAGCGAAGGATCGTTCTCCGGTACGGAGATCACTTTCAGGCTCGTCTCATTACCCAGGTGTTCGAAGAAACGGGCAAGGGATTTTTGTCCTCCTGAAAAAAAAGGCAGGTAGTAGTAAGGGGCTATCGCCAATACTTTTTTCATGCAATATCATTTCCATGCGGCTTGCCCCCGGGATCTTTTTTACGCCCCGCGGCCTGCATCTCATTTCTGAAATGCATGAATAGTCCACCCAAAAAGGAAAGGAGCAGGAGTATGGATGCGATAAACATAATGGACGTCCCTTTTTTTACTGACTTCGGTTCGAAAGCGAACCGGATCGTATGTTTACCGGCAGGGATCGAAAGACCTCTCAGCACATAGTCGGCATTCACATATGCAACAGGTTTCCCATCGATATAGGCATTCCATCCCGCGGGATAATAGACTTCGCTGAACACAGCGAACTGTGGTCCGTTGCAATTCGCTTCATAGTCGATGGCATCATTATCAAATCTGGTCATCCTGATCGAAGAGGCCGAATCCCATTGCGGTTGTACCACCTCCTTGCTGAAAGACTGATCGACGATCGCGGTATCTCTTAAATTGGTGATCCCGATATCCTGGATCGCCCTGATCCTGTCGTTCACCACTTTTACATTCTTCACCAGCCAGCAGGGGCCATAAGCCGCCGGGTTGGAGAGCACGACAGGCTGACGGTTCTGCGGATTTTGTGTAATGACATATTTTGTATTGAGCATATTCAATATGCCCGGGTTGGGCTGGTTGCTCATTAAATATTTCTCAATGATATCCTGGTATATCCTCAGTTTGGCAGGATGGTAACCACCTACGGATTTGTGATAATAGGAGGTGCGGGACTCGCTGAACGGGCTGGCATTGGCAGTGCCCAGCATATTAAATACGCGGTAATTTGAATCCTTGTCGGCCAGTATCTGGTTGTCGGCCGGGCTCTTCCCAAAATTACTGTTATCATACTGATCAGCGGGGACAAACAATTTACGGTCATCCGTTTCACTGAGATAAGGTTCTTTTTCATTGGTGAAATAGCTATGGCTCATCACTGTGATGTCGATCGTACTGATCACCAGCAGAAGGATGGCAGCAACAAAACCCCTGATCCAGTTCCTGTAAAATGCAAAGAGAACTCCCAGTCCCAGCAAAGCAACTCCCAGGGCCCTTAGCAACTCTCCGCCAAACATCGCCTGCCGGTCCGCTTTCAATCCCGCGATAACGGTTCTTCCGAGCTCAGCGCTTTGTGACTGTTCCGAAATATTTTGGGCGATCTGCCCGTCATACTGAGAACTATAAGGCAGGGTTACATACATGATACCGAGCAATGCAAATAAGCCCCCGGCTGTATAGAGTATCTTTTTGAGATCTGCTTTCTGCGGTTTGGCGTCAAACAATAACTGTTGCAGTACCAGCGCGGCACTCACGATCATGGTTAATTGGGGAATCACCTGCGCAAAAGGAGGGGAGCGGAATTTGTTATATAAAGGAAGATGCTCGAAGAGGAATGTATTGAAGCCCGGAAAATATTTTCCCCAGGACATGAATATACCCAGCACGGTCGCTGCCAGTAAAGCCCAGCGAAGAGGTGATTTGAGCAGGACAAAACCGATCAATCCCAATAAACAAATGATCACACCAAGATAAGCAGGACCACCGGTTGACAATTTGCCCCAGTAACCGGGCATACTTTGTGCGACCTGCTCCGCATTGGTTTCAGGAACACCTTTGGCAATTAATTTTTTGGCGACATGAGAACCCTCACCCAGGCTCTTTCCGCTGTAACCGCCAAATGCATTGGGCATGATGAATGTAATTGTTTCGGCCTGGCCCAGGCTGTATTCAAAGGCATAGGATGTATCAAGACCGGAGGTTTTCGCTGCTTTTACTGAATCTCCTTCTATGGTAATGTCTTTACCGCCTCTCATGGTGAACTTACTGTATTCAGCCGTGGTCTTTAGTGTGAGTGCATTCCCGGCGATACCGATCAGTGCGGCTGCTATGGCAATGCCTGCCGCGATGCCCATATGTTTCCATTCTTTTTCATTGATCCATTTTACCAGGTAAGCGATCGTGATCACCACCACGACCAGGAAAAGATAGTAAGTCACCTGCAGGTGATTGAATGCGATCTGCTGATAGGTAGCATAAGAGGTAAGGGCAAATCCAAGCCAGTATTTTTTTTCATAGATCGATAACACACCGGCCAGCAACAGGGGCATAAAAGCTGTGGCCAGCACCTGTGTATCATGACCGGCAGCGATCAGGACGGGACTATAGGTAGAGAATGAATATGCCAGTGCAGCCAGGATCCCGATAACGGGCCGAATCCTTAATACAAGACAGAGTATATAAAAACAGATGCAGGCTAAAAAGAAAAAATTGATCGGTTTAGGTAATCCCAGCGCAAAGAGCTTTGCGGTATCGGGTAAAACTGTTTTTCCTTCCATTGCTATCTGGTAATTGGGCATACCGCTGAAGAGATTAGGGTTCCACAGGGGATAATGACCCGTTCTCCCGTCGTATTCAAAGGAATTCTGCGCCATTCCTTTCCAGCCCACGGTGTCATGCTGGTTGAGTACATTTCCATCCAGTATAGGTTTGCAGAAAAGAGCTGATACCACTATAAAAACAATAACGGCGATCAGATGTGGAAGGATCTTTTTCAGCAGGGGATTTTTCATGTGTTAATTTTTATCGAATATTTTTGCCACCTGTAATTCGCCATACACTTTTCTCCGGGCTCTGATTTAATTGGTCCCAAAAGTTTTATGGCCCATTTCATTACACTTCAATATTAGCGTGACAAAATAATGCTATTTTAGACTAAAATACCCATGCGCTGGCTTTTATTTTTGTCAAGATTGGCCTTTATCTGCGGCCTTTTTTTCCTGCTGACATTATCGTTGTTGGTGAAGGATTGGATAAAGGATGAAAGCATGGTCTCAACCATTATTACGATCGGTTTTTTCATGGGACTGATCATTGTTCCCATTACCTTATTATGTTACCTCGTATTATGGATCGCCGGGAAGAAACCCGCGTCCATTATCCCGAAATGGCTGATCGTTGGTAATATTATCGTATTGCTGATCCTGTTAGGGTATATTTATTATATCAATTATTTGTACGCTCAAATCGAAGTATGATACATACCATCATAAAAAACAAACCCACCCGGCTCTTCCTGATCCTTGGTGGTTTTTTTATCGCGAATGCATTGATCGCCGAAGTGATGGGTGTAAAATTGTTCTCTCTCGAAGAGACCTTTGGCGGTAAACCGGCACATTTGAATATACTGGGGAATGATTTTTCTTTCAACCTTACGGCCGGTGTGCTGCTCTGGCCGGTGGTGTTCGTGATGACAGATATTATCAACGAGTATTACGGGATGAAGGGCGTGAGGTTCCTTTCTTTTTTGGCGATCGGGCTCATCATCTATGCTTTTATCATGTTCCAGGGAGCTATCCATCTTACCCCTGCCGGTTTCTGGGTGGGCAATTATGCAGGCCAGGGTGTGCCCGATGCGGATAAAGCCTATCGTGCCATTTTCGGGCAAAGTCAATGGATCATCGTCGGTTCACTCGTGGCATTCCTGGTCGGGCAGGTGCTCGATGTATTTATTTTTCATAAGATAAAAAAAGCGACAGGAGAGAAGAATATCTGGCTGAGGGCAACGGGTTCCACACTCGTATCACAATTGGTAGATAGCTTTGTTGTTCTTTTTATCGCGTTTTACATTGGGCCAAGGGTTTCTTCCAACCAGGGACAACCCTGGACACTGGGCCTGGTGATGACCATCTGCATCGGCAATTATATCTATAAATTCTTTATGGCGCTGGTATTGACACCTGTCATTTACCTGGTTCACAACCGCATCGAAAATTACCTGGGTCATGATGTGGCGAAAGAAATGAAGAGGGCGGCGATGGGGGAGTGATAAAGTTCATGGTCTATGTACCAGAGTTACTCTCTTTCAATAGTCGTGCAACAATCTTATCGATCGGTAATGTCAATTCTTCTTCAGAAAAATCATTCCAGTCAATGAACCGGAAGGTCTCCGTTTCGCCGGTGGTTTCATAAATTCTTAATTGCTGTTCATCAAAATTAAAAGGCTGTGTCCGCAACGGGACACTGATCGCTTCCAGCGCATTTACAAAATAATAGATGGAAATGATCTGGTGATCAGGATTGAATGCGGAAACCTGGAAATAGTCGGTGGTGTAAATATGTTCACTTACTTCCACTTTTAAATTCATTTCTTCCAGGAATTCACGGCGAAGACAATCCCTTGTTCCTTCTCCCGGCTCCAGCCCGCCGCCGGGAAATTTGGTGATATAGTTGCCGCGGATATATTCATCACTCACCAGTACCTGTTGCCGGTCATTGATCAAAACACCATAGACTCTGAGATTGAACATGCTGATCAGAATATTTTTTTACGGAAGAAATACCAACCTATCACCAGGGCGATACCGAGGGATAAAAAGGCCACGATATAGAAGGCGTATTTCGATTTTTCAAAACCGCTGGGTACATTCATCCCGAACAAACTGGCGATAAGGACAGGAAAGGTCAGTACGATGGTGATCACGGCCAGTCTTTTCAGCACCTGGTTCTGGTTATTGGCGATGATACTGGCAAAAGCATCCAGTGTGCTGCTCAGTATATTGGTATAGATATTGGCCATCTCCAGGGCCTGTGAATTATCAACGATAAGGTCATTCAGGAATTCCTTCTCATCTTCCGTGAGTCCAAGGAAATTGGTGCGTTCCATTTTCATCATCAGCATTTCGTTGGAACGAAGTGCTGTTACGATATAGACCAGGCTTTTCTGGATTCGCATCAGCTCCAGTAAATGTTCATTCCGGCTGGCGACATAGAGTTTTTGTTCAAACGTGTTACGGCGCTGGTTGATCTCTTTCAGGTGTTCCATGAAATTCTGTACGATCTTTTCAAAGATCTTCAGCACCATCATATTCCGTTTATCAGGATGACGGTTCTGGAATGTATTCAGGAATTTTTTGATGGCGGTATTCTCAAAAGAGTTCACCGTTACCACCTGGTTATGTGTAAGGATGATACAGATCGGGATGGTGATGTAATAGGCATCGCTTTCATTGAAGGAATTATTCTCCGTCGGCGTTTTGATCACGATCAGTTTCACGTTATCCTCTTCTTCAAAACGGCTTCTTTCATCGATATCGAGCGAATCGGTCAGAAAGTCAATGGGGATGTCAAGGCTGGTGGACAGTTCAGTGAATTCTTCCTGTTTCAGCGGCGGCAATACATTGACCCATGAACCGTTCTCGGGCTTGTCAATAGCTACTGTTTGCTGGTTGATATTTTTGAAGTACTGGATCATAGAAAGGTTCGGCCTTCATGATTATTCGGTCGGGCCATCAAAGGTACGCCGGGAGGGAAGATAAAAACTAAAAGATAATAGATAAAAGTTCTTTTAGATTCATAGACCATAGTCGATAGTCCATGGCCCGTTTTTCATTGACGCATTGTTACATTCCCTACTCGCCACTCGCCACTTGTTATTCCTACAATCGCTCTTACTGACGGCTTCTGGTTGCTTCATTATTTCTTCTTTCGATAAATGTGCCATGGTTTATTTTACGTCAACCGTTCCCTCATACACTTTTTCGGCAGGGCCGCAGAGCCAGATATTCTCGTACTTGTTATCATCCAGCCGGTCGAATTCCACGGTGAGCATACCACCCAGTGTTTTTACCTCCACATCATTGAAGCCATTCTCATTGTGATAACAAACAAGTGCCGCAGCGGTGACACCCGTGCCGCAGGAAAAAGTTTCATCTTCCACGCCGCGTTCATAGGTCCGCACGGAGATCTTATCGGCTTCCCGTAATTGTTCCACAAAATTCACATTGATCCCTTCTTCTTCGAATTCGCGGCTATGCCTGATCTCGCTTCCTTTTTTATAAACATCTATATCGGCTACGTTCGATACCATTTTTATATAGTGGGGAGAGCCGGTGTCGAGTATAAAATCGTTGTGGAAGCGGCGGATGGTTTTTACATCCTTCATTTTCAGGGAAACGATCCCGTCCATATCGATCTCGGCTTCGTGGACGCCATCAGAAGCTACGAAACGGTACAGTTCACGATGGATACCGAGCTGGTAGGCGAATTTTGTCATACAACGCCCGCCATTCCCACACATACTTCCTTCGCGGCCATCGGCATTATAGTATTTCATCTCGAAATCAAAACCCGCTCTTTCCTGGAGCAGCATCAGTCCATCCGCACCGATGCCAAAGCGACGGTCGCAGAGATGATGGATCTGTTCAGTCGATAATTGGTATTCGTTTTTTCGGTTGTCGGCCAGTATGAAATCGTTGCCAGTACCCTGGTATTTATAGAATCGTAGTTGCATAGTTTAAATATATCATTATGCCATACCCAACATAATAAGGGCTAGTGACGAGTAGGGTTTTGTTCCAGGTTACTGATCATTTTACTAAGCATTTTAAAGGTAGATTCCATTTGTTGTTCCAGTTAATCGATTTGACAAATTGTACGATGATCATCTCCAGCCGGACAACCCTGTGTAAAATCTTAAAAACACCGTTCTTTTCCCCACTGGCCACTCGCTACTTGCCACTATCCAATACTCTCCGCAAATATCCCCAAAAACTTTACGATCAGGTTTTCCACCGCCGATTTTCCATCTTTAGAGAATTCTTTCTTCACCCGGTTTGCAACAATTGCATTTACCGCAAGACAATGATGTCCCAGCAATTTCCCTAATCCATAAATGGCAGATGTCTCCATTTCAAAATTCGTGATACGATGCTGGCCAAAACGAAAATCGGTAAGGCGGTTCACAAAGTTGGGGCTGCTGATGCCGAGGCGTAGTATCCTTCCCTGCGGTCCATAAAAGCCCGGGCAGGTTACCGTGATACCCTGGTGAAAATCTTTTACAAAATGTTTGATCAGTGATGCGGCACCGCTGCTGATATAAGGATTGCCGATTTGTCCCTGAATCTGTGTATGGGTGACAAACGACTGGATCAGTTCTTTTTCCTGGTCATTTTGTTCATGCCGGTAAAAATTCAGGAGGTTGTCGACGCCCAGTCCATGCGTAGAGGCGACAAAGCTATCGACGGGTACATCGGCCTGTAAAGAACCGGAAGTGCCGATACGAACGATATTGATCGAACGTAATTCTTTTTTTATCTCTCTTGTTTCAAAATCGATATTGACCAGTGCATCCAGTTCATTGATCACGATATCGATATTATCGGGGCCGATACCGGATGATAATACGGTCAGCCTTTTCTTGCCAACATAACCGGTATGTGAAATAAATTCGCGGTGCTGTCTTTTTATTTCAACAGAATCAAAATGTTTGCTCACTTCTTTCACCCTGTCGGGGTCACCGACGGTTATTACGGTCCCGGCGATCTCTTCGGGGCGGAGATCCAGGTGATAAATGGCTCCGCGAGGGTTGATGATCAGTTCTGATTCGGCAATGCGGCTCATTATTGAAGTTTTAAGTACTGCAAAATTGACTAAAAAACGTATATTTGCGTCCCTTTAGGTCTTCAAATCTAAAGGCTTAATTTTGAAATAGAAAATTGGATACAAGATTATTGAGAGCTTACTTTCTCATTCCTTATTTTTTGTTTCTTATTTCAACTGGTCCTTTGTCCGCCAGCTGGCGGATAGGCAAAGCTCTTCAAGAGCTTAAAAAAATACGGTCCTTTGGCCGAGTGGCTAGGCAAAGCTCTGCAAAAGCTTCTACAGCAGTTCGAATCTGCTAGGGACCTCTTTAGGGGATGACTAATTCCAGTCATTCCCTTTTTTATTGCTCATAAATTTCTCATAGTAAAAATGTTACGGAGAGTTGTCCTTATGAAAATAGTAGTTCGATATATAGTAATATCCGACTCCTACGTGGTCAAACCTCTGAGATTCATCTCACTTGGGTTCGATATCTCCTAAGGGGTCTGTAGCACATTCTTCTCGTATTTCATGTTGCCTTGTTTTTTTAGCCAACGGATAGAGAAAATCCAAAATAAAAGTGGCTTCGTCACTGGTGACAATTACTCCGTGTTTTCTTAAAACTCTAATGGCCTTATCATTAGGCATTCTAGTGTTCTTGAATTCTTTTGGGGCTGGTATTTTGTATTGTTTCATTTCTGATTGTTTAAATACTGCATCCGCCAGTAGGTAGTCAACGACAAGGCAGTTTTTGTCGAGATCAAGGGTAATCAAAGCAACAATTTTTAGCAGGAATGTGAAGCTGTTGTCTCGGAATGAAATAGAAAGTTTCGTCCTGCGCATTTATTTGCAGAAATGAATGTAGAGCCAGTAAGATGAAAATGATTTTCATTGTTTAAAATTTAGCTATCGCTCTGAATTTAATTTCTATTAGTTCGTGGACAATCTTAATCAACACTTTTTATCAAACTTTTAGAAGATGGAAGATGCTGGCTGCTTGCCCTTAAGCACCATTACATCAGAACTGGGAAATTAAACAAAAGTAATTTTCCGGCGAGGAAGGCTGTTTTAAATGTAAAATCCTTTTGGGTAATTCCCAAGTAATCTTTACTCTTCCTTGGATTGAAATGAAATTAAGAGTGAATAATTGAGGGTATCCGTGGAAATACGGATGGTACGTGTTTAATTCTAAACTTATTATCCTATCCTGTCCTGGTCTTGATATAAGGGCTGTCTTAAGAATTGGTAACCTAGGTGATAGCAATCCGAACGAACGACGGCGAAGCGGCCGCTTTGTGCATTCGCCATGATCATGCATATGCAGAACGTAAATGAAAATTCCATAATTTTTCATACCGTTAAATTTAGTTCCCTGTCTTTACCTTGAATTGAATCTCAAACGCACCGCTATTATTCGTTTGTGCCCCGACCTTCTTGAAGTAAAGTGTGGATTGGGAGTATCCATCCTTCTACGGTTGTTTGCACTGTTCCAGAAATGCCGAAGTCGCTCCCATAAGAACTGCATGGTGCGCAGCACTAATGAAGGTGGTTCTATCTGCCGTAATACTGCGAATTGCTGCTGTTGTGCTTGTGTTAACACTTCCGAAAAAAAATATACCGATATACAAAATCCGCTTTGCCATATGCTCCAATCTGACTTTGAATTACTTTAGCTTTTGAACCAATGCTATAGGTGTTTATACGGTAAGCGCTGTGACCGGCCTATAAACCCCAAAAAATTCAAAACGAATTCTTCTTGCTGCTATCCGTATTAATACTGATGACAGGATATTTTTTTCTGCCTAGTTTTAAGTCGAAACGGGCTCAATTGAGTAGAACGATTCCAGGAATGCTAGACACGTATAACGTTGTTACTTTCTCGTGTTACCTCAATTGAAACAGGCCTGCTTCAACATTTTAGGATTTGCTTGAGAGCGAGCCTTTTTTAGAATAGATTTATCAAATTCATTTTTATCAATCACAATAATTAATTTGATCACGTCGAAGCATTTCGTCTAATAGCGCAGTATTGTGTGTGGTAAAAATCAGCTGGAAACTCTGCACATAAATTTTGCATCATTAAAAAACTGAACAATTACTTCCAATAAAGCCGAGGAAAATTTGGAATCCATCTAGTCGACAACAATCAATTGTAGATTGTTAATCGCAAAAACTAAAAAGCAAGCATGTATTAAAAATCGAACAGGTCCTGAAGATTCGCTTTTACGCCTGATAAGCTCAGTAAAATCATGGATGGGGCCGAATAGAAAAAAGCATATTGGACCCAACTGTTCTGAAGTACATACTGAGTTTTCGAAAGGTTTTTAACCAACTAAAAAAATATAAATCCTTTATCAGTATAAATTTCATTTCAACTAAATAGAGAAAAAAGCATAGTTATATGAATTTGATAGCAAACTCAGGCATTCAATACTTTACTATTCCGTCGGAAATCAACTTAAATGACAGTTTCAAAATGTATTTCCACGAATGGTTTGATGTAGAAGACGAACAACTAAAATTGGAAATTGCACACAATTTTTCGGACGACGAGGCGTGGGTACGTAAACACGATTTGGCTGATTTAGGATACCTGCAAATTAAGGACGAAGAAAAGGATGATAAAACTATCAAAAAAGGAACGGTAACAGCAAAATGGGAAGAAATCAAAGAAGATTTTTACGCAGAGGGACGTAAACAAATTTCGATCGAAACCGAATCACCGGAAGAATCAGGATGTTTTAAAATTGGCATGAATAATTGTCGGTGGGAAAGGTTTGAAAACCGATGGTTACCCTTTCCCTTTTTTACACTGGGGAGCAACGATAAATCGGAGTTCGGCCCCATTAACTGGTGCCGCTTCAAACTGGTTCCCGATCTGGCAAACGCCACTACAAAAAAATACAGTTTGTTACTGGCTTTCGATACCCGCACAAAATTCGAACAAGAATATTTTGAAGATGAAGATTTGCTGGAAACACCTGTTTTTGCAAATACTTATGACAGGACAAAGAATTTTGCTTTGTGCAACAACGAATTTTCATTGGTTGATTTTTGCTCAAAATCTAAAAATTGCGAGTGGGTGGACGAATACATACTTGACGTCTTCCATAATGCCAGGAGTTTTGGCGATTTGAAACTCAAAAAACCGAAACTAAGCTACCTGGCCCAATACATATACATAATAAGATATATCCAGCAGTTGAATGTGCTGCCCAGGGTTACTTTGTTTTCTGATAAAAATGTAGCCTTTGGAAATGTTGACCTGGTTGTGGATATCGGCAATTCTCGCACCTGTGCTGTGCTATTCGATGATAGTGATTTTACCCGAGTCGAACGACTGAAGTTGCAGAATTTTACTACTCCGCTTCAAAATGAACAATTAAACCGGTTTGCCGATTCCTTTGATATGCGCCTGGCTTTCCGCGAAGCAGATTTTGGAGGAAATTTAATAGAAGGCAGCTCTCAATTTGTTTTTCCGAGTATGATACGATTAGGAGGAGAGGCAAATGAACTGATACACAAAGCAACCAATCTGAATACGGGTACAGAAAAAATTACAACATTTTCAAGCCCGAAACGCTATTTATGGGATAACAAACCACAACAAAATGAGTGGGAATTTATAACCCTGCAAGACGAGAAAAGCAAATCGCTTTGGATCAAAGGTATTTCGGAACAGTTGAACTTTGATGGTTCGCTGAATACGGACGGAAATGGCGGAATTACTACTCAGTACTCACGTAAAGCATTAATGACCTTTGCATTTCTTGAAATCCTGGCGCAGGCAAAAATGCAAATAAACAGTTATGAATTCCGGCATAAATGGGGAAGCGAAAATACGCCCCGCCGGATTGGACGTGTTATTGTTACTTGTCCAACAGCGATGTCGCGGGTGGAACAAATCGCCTTACGGGGATGTGCCGAAGATGCCGCTATTATCCTGGAACGCTTTTATGCCGCCACCTATTACAATGAAGCTGATGAGCGTGAATCCCGCTCCCAGATTAAGATTATTCCTTCGGTTAAAAACCTGTCAAGTACGGAAAACCGGCAGGAATGGATTTATGATGAAGCTACCAGCGCTCAATTTGTATACCTGTATGCCGAAGTGAAGGAACGTTATCGGAAAAACTGTGGTGAGTATTTTGATTTTTATGGCAAAATGAGAAAAGATCTGGGTGATTACAACAAAAAGTCGCTCACCATTGGGTCAGTGGATATTGGCGCAGGTACAACCGACGTAATGATTGCCGCTTATAAATACGATGATGCAGGACAATGCACACTGACACCCGTACCCCTATTCTGGGAAAGCTTCTATGTCGCAGGTGATGATATGTTGAAGGAGTTGGTACGTCAGATTATCATTGAAGGACAGTATGCAGGTATTCAAAAGCAGTTGGAAAAAATGGGCAAGGCAGGCATTGCAAAATTGATTCTCGATTTTTTTGGGAAAGACAATGCCCGTCAATCTCTACAGGACAGACAAATCAGGAGTGAATTTAACCTGCAGGTAGCCGTACCGGTTGTGTCCCGTTTTCTTGAATTGTTGAATGAAAACAAAGTAGAAAAAGCAATTTTTTCATTCGAAGACGTTTTTACGACTATCCGACCTACCCAACGGGTGCTCGAGCATTTCACCAAACATTTCGGTTTTTCAATTGAAACGTTACAATGGAATTATGATAAAGAAATACTATCTAAAATTGTAGAGCGGACATTT
>DASYLC010000222.1:0-5122 GCA_036009775.1 Chitinophagaceae bacterium | reverse complement strand
TGTTGCCAAAAATATCAACAGTGAAGAAGTACGAACCAAAAGGACCCGGGACGAATAAATAATACCATTAATAAGTCGTCATCTTTTTCTTAACCATAAATACTACACTATGAAGCGAATGCCACTCTTAACGGCCGCATTGGCCATTATTATCACTGCTGCCTTCACCAGTTGCAAACCCAGCCGGGTATGGGCAACAAAGGACAAGGACGACAAAAAAGAAAAAAGGTACGAACGGGATGACCGGTATGAAAGGGACGACCGTAACGACCAGTATGACCCGGTACCACCACCGCCCCCACCCCGCTATGCGTCAACAAGATTAGTCATTATTCCTTCACCCGGGTTTGTAATGAACCAATATCCCGATGGAAGATATTATCACCGCAACCAGCAGGGCCTGTTATACTGGAAAGGACAGGATAACCACTTCTTCCTGGACAGGAACTACCTGAAAAGGGTAAGCTTTAGCCAGCGGGAGTATGATGAATGGAAATATTATAGCAGGAGATAGATAAATGATAATAGTTAATAACTAAAAGTTCTTCAAAATGTAAAAGTCTTCCTGTTTTTCAGGAAGACTTTTACATTCCAGGAACTATTATCTTTTAGTTTTTATCTATTAGTTAGCTCTTATTTATATCCCAATATCTTCAGCATGCTCTGCGCCGTCTGCTGCTTCGCATACACCCAATCCACCAGTTTTCCGTTCCGGTCATGACCTACGATCACATGCTTGGGCGAAGGAATGAGGCAGTGTTTGATACCGCCATAACCACTGATCTGGTCCTGGTAGGCCCCAGTGTGAAAGAAGCCTACACATAAAGGTTGTTTATCCCCGTTCATTTTGGGAAGGAACACTTCATTGATATGTTCTTCCGAGTCATAGTAATCATGACTGTCGCAGGTGATGCCTCCCAATACCACACGCTGGTAATCCTGGTCCCATTTATTCACGGGGAGCATCAGGAATTTTTCACCGATACCCCAGGTATCCGGCAAGGTGGTGATAAAAGAGGAATCGATCATATACCATGTCTCCCGGTCGTTCTGGATCTTTTCAGCGATCACGCTGTAGATATGCGCCATGCTCTCTCCTACGGTATAGCTTCCGAATTCGGTGTAGATATTCGGCATCGGCACTTTGGCTTTCTTGCAGGCTGTTTTAATATTGCGCACGATCTCATTGATCATAAACTGGTAGTCGTACTCAAAACCCAGTGAATGCTTGATGGGAAAACCTCCACCGATATTGATCGAATCCAGCTCTGGACAGATCTTCTTTAGCTGGCAATAGAGATTGATCACTTTGTTCAGTTCGCTCCAGTAATAAATATCGTCCTTGATACCCTTGTTCAAAAAGATATGGAGCATCTTCAGCTGGAACTTACTTTCATACCCCTCGATCCTGTCCACATAAAATTCAAGGATATCTTTTGCCCTGAAGCCAAGTCTTGAAGTATAAAAAGGGAAATTGGGTTCCTCTTCGGCTGCTACCCTGATCCCGAGTTTGAAAGGAACTTTAACTGACGTGGCATAATCTTTCAACTCTTCCTTATTATCCAGGACAGGGATCACATTCGTAAAACCTGAATTCAGCAGGTTGGCGATACGACGGGTATATCCTTTTTGTTTGAACCCGTTACAGATGATATGGGTCTCTTTCGTTATCTTCTTTTTGGCGTACAGTTTCTTGATGATCTCGATATCGTAGGCATAGGAGGTTTCCAGGTGGATATCACTTTTCAGTGCTTCTTCCACCACGAAACTGAAATGCGAGCTTTTGGTACAGTAACAATAAAAATACTTCCCTTCGTATTTGTGTTTTTTAAATGCCGCGGCGAACATCTGTTTTGCCTTTTTGATCTGCATCCCGATCTTGGGGAGATAGGTGAGTTTCATCGGTGTGCCGTATTTGGCTACCAGGGCATTCAGGTCAAGCCCATTGAAAAAGAGATTGCCTTCCTCAACCTCAATACCTTCCTGGGGAAAATTAAATGTCTGCTTTACGAGATCGTGGTAAGAATTTGTCATTTTGGGATCAATGGGTTAGCCAGTAAATCTTTTACAGGGACAAAAGTATATGATTGGAGAAATTATGGCGTAAAAAATATTAACTTCCGATCCGAAACCACAATCCGGCCGCCGGAACGAACTACACACCAAAACCTAAATGATGAGAACGCTTTTAATTGCGGCAACCGTATTGTTGCTCTCCTGCGGAGAAAATGCTTCGAAACAAAAAAAAGAACCCCTGCTAACAGACACAACGGCGAAGACGACGGATACCGCCGCAAAGCAACCCGATCAACCGATCGTATACACTGCACCTTATGAAGCCGTCATCAATACTTCCCTGCAGGAAAAGTGGGGAAACCAGTGGCATGTATTGAACGACCAGGAGGCACACTGGATGAAGGACGCATTCGATTATTTCATTGTCCCCAAACGGAAAACAGAACCCAACTACCCTTATATCGCCAAAGGAGATTTCAACGGAGATGGCAAAGAAGATATGGCCGCCGTTATTACCGACAGCCTGAAGAAAAAATACAGGGTCGCCATCCTGCTCGATACCAGCAAGATCCTGCTTTGGGATGAAGATATTATGGAAGATGCCGCTATTTCCACCGTTCCTAAATCGGATATCGATGGGATGGATGGTGAGAAAACAAAAAAAGTGAAGATGAAAGGCGATGGGATCAATGTCGAGTATTTTGAAAAAGCATCTTTTGTACTCTACTGGGACAAATCAGGTTTTAAAAGGATACAAACAGGCGATTAAAATAAATCACCATCAATATGAAGAAAGTACTGCTTATCCTTTTATCCGCTCCTCTCTTTATTGCCTGTGGTAAGAGTAAAACCGCCACACAGATCGCAGAAGAGATTTGCGACTGCTCAAAGAAAGCAAATGCGATGGACGCATCAGACCCCAAACGTTCCCCGGCCCAGGCCGACTGCCTGGCCAAACAGGGCAAAGCCTGGCTCGATGTAAAGGACGATATGAAAAAAGCGGATGAGTTCAATGCCGTATTAAGCAAATGCGCTTCTGAGCAGATCAAAAAGAGCTTTGGCCAGTAATCTTATCTGCCTCTCAAAATTCATTTGGCCGGTCTTGTAAGCCGGCCAGGAAATATAAAACCCCGCTTGCAGATGCAATAGGCTATATTTAAAATATTTACCTGTTAATTCCTTGCCGCTTTTGATACATACATTTTTAATCCTTAAACACTAACCCATTCACAATGAAAAGTCTTCTGAAAATAATACTGGTTGCAGCGGTCATGTTAACAAACGTTGCCTTACATGCGCAGCAAAAGATCGGTCATATCAATTCCGGTGATCTGTTGACATCCATGCCCGAGATGAAAGCCGCCGACGCGAATTTTCAAACATATGCAAAGCAAGCTACCGCAGTGCTGACGCAAATGGATACAGAACGGTCCAAAACAATCGCCCTGTTCCAGGCTAAACAGAAAACATTGACGGAAGCCAATAAAGGAACAGTGGAAAAAGAGCTTGTTGCATTATCAAAGAACATCCAGGATATGGAAAAAGCGCTCCAGGATAAGCAACAAAGTTCGGAGGAGGATGTTGCTGCCAAACGTTCAGAAATCTACCAGCCTGTCTTTAAAAAAGCAGAGGATGCCGTGAAGCTTGTAGCCAAAGAAAAAGGATTTTCTTATGTATTTGATGTTTCACAACCAGGCATGGTATATTTTGATGGCGGCGAAGACCTGATGACCGCTGTAAAAACTAAACTGGGAATAAAATAATCAAACTCTTCTCTGGCCCGGGCTTACGGAAGTTCGGAGTAAGCCTGGGAGGATAAAAGACCATATAAAAAAAGTCTCCGCCATATGGTGGAGACTTTCCATTTCCGATCACCGGAAGAATTTATTTTACAGAATCAACCAGGCTCTTGAAAGTTTCCGGGTTGTTCATTGCCAGGTCGGCCAGGACTTTTCTGTCCAGTTCGATACCTTTTGTTTGCAGTTTGTTGATGAACTGTGAATAAGTCATACCTTCTGCACGGACAGCCGCATTGATACGGGCGATCCACAAAGAACGATATTCTCTTTTCTTCAGTTTACGGCCTACGAACATGTAGGTCATCCCTTTTTCTACAACGTTTTTGGCAACCGTCAGTACATTTTTACGTTTGCCATAGAAACCTTTGGCTTGTTTTAATATTTTTTTGCGGCGTGCTTTGGAAGCAACTGCATTTTTTGAACGAGGCATGTCTTAATAATTTTAGATTTTAGATTGAAGATTTCAAACGCAAGAATTACTTCAGGCGTAACAGACGTTTAACAAAATGCAGGTGTGAATCGGAAACCTGTCCGTCCTTCCGCATGTTACGTTTACGTTTTTTGGATTTCTTCGTCAGGATGTGACGTTTGAAAGCTTTCTGATGCATGATCTTCCCTGTGCCGGTCACTTTGAAGCGTTTTTTGGCACTGGAATTTGTTTTTACTTTAGGCATTTTACCCAGTATTAAGAATGATACCCTTGAGGTGTTCCTGCACTGGCAGAACCCTTATTGAACCTCTTCGGCAATTCCTCACTACGTTCGGGATGACAATTGTCATTCCGAATGAACGAGGGACGTTTTTTCAAACGGAGTGCAAAGATAAGGAGGGGAAGCTTGCCGGCAAAGCCATTGGGAAAAGAAAAGGAAGACCCGGACCGGATCTTCCTTTTGTGATCAGTATTTGGACTGAACCCTGTTAGTCTTTAGGATTCAGGGCTTTATCAATTCTTTTTGAAACATCCTGCAGGTGATATTTCGTCATCGGGTCGGTCGAAAGGGCCGCCGCTGCATTTATTTCTGTTCTGAGCGAAGCCAGATGGGCGCTGATCACACTCTTGATATCTGATTTATCTGTCGGGGATGATATGTTCAAGGTGACACCTCCAAGATTGATAACAGATGCCCCACCCCCCAGGAAACTGCTCAACGTGCCAACATACGATTTCTGCAGGTTACGGCGATATACATCGATGGGCTTCCGGCCAGGCAATTCGCTCCATATTCCTTTTTTAACATCCGCTAATAACTCTGTGATCTGGTAAGCACTGCTACCCATTGTCGCTTCCGCGTTGATCAGGTTGGTAA
>DASYLC010000221.1:0-6289 GCA_036009775.1 Chitinophagaceae bacterium | reverse complement strand
CCCAGGATGAAAAATTAAATGTTTGCTCCCCATCCAGGTCGTACAGGAATTTTCCATGTATACTCATGGCCGACAAACCCTTACCGGATAATAACCAGAGTGTGGAATCATCATCACGGCTGCAAGACAGTATATTATTATTGCTCAATCCACCCCGCATATCGTAACGGGTGAATGTTTTTTCAAATGGCATACCGGGATTATAACGGAAAATGCCACCGGAATAGGTTGACAACCATATTACTCCTGTTTTATCTTTTGACACACTGTTTACCAGTAACAGCGGCGAATAATCCTTTGTCTGGTCTGTCTCCTGGAACCCTGTGTTTTTACCGGTCCGGATATCATATATATAAACTCCTTCCCCAAAACTGCCAATGATGATCTTATCATTGATCTCATCCAGGGCAAGTCCCGTCACGGAGCCACCCCCATTAAAAAAAGAATCTTCCAGCAGGCGAAATGTTTTTTCCTGCTGGCGATAAGAATAGATCCCTTTGTTATAGGTGCTGAACCAATAATTACCTGCGGCATCACCTACCATATCCCGGAATGCAGCCAGCGCCCCTTTGTTGGGCATGGCAAACAAATTGAATCGCTCTGTTGAACGATCATAGCGATAAACCTCCGTACCGGTAAGTAACCAGAGATTATTATCCTGGTCAGGTTTGATCCCCGTGCAAAAAGAAAGTTTTTTCCCGGCTGCATCAGTTGTTATCTTTTTTATTTCCCCGGTCATTGAATGAATAATAAATACGGCAGCCGGTTCAATAGCGCATACAAAGTAACAGGCGCTGATCTCGTCATAATATACACCCGCCATTACATTACTGCCTTCCTTATCGGAGACCGGTAACAGGGGGAGAAATGCGGATGCGCTTACAGAAGGATCGTAAATGGATATCCCGTTTGTCGTTCCTACCCAGCGTATATGGTTATTATCCTCGAACACGCGACGGGTACCTCCCTGTAATACTGAACCCGACAATTGTGGTATATTTTTTTCAAGCGCTACTTTTTTTCGGTCATCGCTGATCTTGATAAGCCCCGTTTGCGAGGCCATCCATATTTCATTTTGTCCCGGAAATGTGAAACGGGAAGACGGATAAGGTTCAGGTTCTGCCACGATCTCAGTAAAGCCGTCTGCCTGTTCATCATACCTGAACAGTTTTCCTTTCTCTGCCGACAGGAAGACCTGTTTGTTTTCAGCATCATACCGGAGGTCAATGACATCACCGGCATACCCGCCGCCATGAAAACGAAATGTATGATCGGTGAGATCAAGGCTCACCAGGCCATTGGTTGCTCCCAACCAGAGTTCATGGTCGCTTTTAGCAATAAATTTGTGAATGGACCGGTAGCCGTACGCTTTCAGCACCGGTTGCGATCTTGCAAAAGCGGGCCAGTCATAAAAAATAAATTTCTTCGTACGGATATCATACTGGCAGAACTCGAATACATCCGGGGCGATCAGGACCCTGTCCTGCTTATCTATCTCTATATCCCATATTATAAAGTTGGGAATAGAATGCTGGCTCCGGTCAGTATCAGGGCGCATGCATTCCCAGGTATTGGTAGCGGGGTTATAAATATTGAGTCCTTCCATCGTAGCCACCCAGATCCTTCCATGGCTGTCTTCGGCGATATCGTTGATCACCTCATTCGAAATGGAATTCCCTGCAGCGGGACGAAACAAAGTAAATGAATGGCCATCATAACGGTTCAACCCATTACGGGTCCCGATCCACATAAATCCTTTACGGTCTTTATGAAAACAGGTGACCCGGTTATCGGAGAGACCATTGGCGGTGGTGATGGTCTTAGCTTTGAAATACAATTGGGCATGGCTGTTACCCCCTATGAACAAGAAGGTTATGGCTAAGAAGGCTCGTATCGGTCGTAAAAGATCCAACAGGGAACTATATTCTTAAAAGTACAAAATATAGCTTTCCCGGGGCTTTACTATACCCTGATAAGGGGATGGAGATCTGACAAACGCTATTAGCGGCTCTTTTTAATATCCTCTATAGCTTGCTTTAACTGGTTTATTTCCTTTTCCAGCTTTTTCAGTTGTTCATTTTCTTTTTTTAATTGCTCTATTTGTCCCTGCTGTTCCTGCATGGCTTTCACCAGGGGTACCACGAACTCAGCATAACGCAGGGCATAGAAATCCTTTTCATTTTTTGGGACATCCACTCCGCTAAAATCATAACCCAGTTTTTGCGCAGCCGCTTCTACTTCCTGTGCTATGAAACCGGTGTAACGGATCATTGATTTCTCCTGTATAGCTGCAAGGTCTTTTGAGCTGAAGAATCCCTTCTCCTGCTCTTTATATAAAATAGCATTGATCCCGTTGATGTCAAGTGTATAGGTAACGGGGCGCAACTGGAGAATAAAATCCAATCCGCTCACATTCTCAAGGATATCTTTCTTGAATCTTCCGTCCGAAATATTGGACCAGCCGGCAAAGCCACCTATGGATGTAATTGCGCTGTTTCCTATGCGGGCCTGGTTGCTGGCGGTCGTGGCGGATTGATAACCGATCGCAATGGTATTGACCTGTGCCGTGCCACCATCATTGGCATAATAACCGATCGCGGTATTATTGTCGCCCAATGTATTGTCATACAGCGAATGTGCCCCTATGGCAGTATTACGTGTTCCCGATAGTGTCGAAAACAAAGCACCGGAGCCGATCGCGGTATTATCATTTAACCCGGGACTTGAATAGAGTGCCAGGTACCCAATAGCCGTATTACCCGAGCCCGTTGTATTCGAATGAAGGGCCTTGAAGCCGATCGCAGTATTAAAGCCCCCGGAGGTATTCGAATACATTGCTTTTGAACCAATGGCCGTGTTCAAACCCAATCCACCATTTTGATGATGCAATGCCGAATCACCAATAGCAACAAGATTACTACCCGTTGTATTATTAAATAAGGTATGAATACCAACACTTACATTGGAATAACCTGTTGTGTTAAAATAAAGTGCTCCGGCGCCAAGACCGGTATTACCCGAACCCGTACTATTGGTAGTCAGAGCACCCCGGCCATCGGCCGTGTTATCATTACCCGATGTATTGCCCTCTAAGCTGAGAGCGCCGCTTGCAGTATTTCCGTCCCCTGTGCTGTTTGCCCGCAAGGCCGACTGCCCCATCGCTGAGTTCAATTGTCCTGTTATATTAAAACCAAGTGAAAGGTAACCGATGGCAGTATTATAATTCCCGCTTTTGTTGGCATACAATGCCCGTCCGCCTACCGCAGTATTCAGGGCACCATTACTGTTGGAATCAAGTGCTTCAAATCCTAAAGCAGTATTAAAGTTTCCGGTATTATTAAGGTAAAGAGAATGGCTTCCAATAGCTGTATTGCCTATACCACTGCTGTTATTGTACAGAGCAAAATTTCCCACCGCGACGAGGTTATCGCCTTCTATATTCTGTCGCAAAGCTTTATTGCCGATAGCCGTATTGCCGTACCCGGTTGTATTGGAAAATAGTGCATCCACCCCGATAGCAGTATTGGTAAGACCAATAGTATTCTGGAAAAGTGAAAAAGCGCCCACTGCAGTATTATTATTTGACGTGTTCGCATTTAACGCGTTGGAACCAATAGCCGTATTTAAAAAACCGGTGGAATTAAAGAACAATGCTCCAGCGCCGATAGCGACATTATTATGCCCACTGGTATTGGAAAACAAAGCCTGGTTACCATTCGCCGTATTGGCATCCCCATCCTGGTTGTTGTATAAACTGCCATTACCTGTAGCTGTATTGGCGTTGCCGGTGAGATTATTAAAAAGCGAACTGTACCCAAGCGCTGTATTCGATGCGCCGGTCGTATTTTCGTACATCGCTTTTGAGCCGATAGCCGTATTAAAATAAAACCCCGAAGGGTTCACCCGTTGGTTGAATAGCGCCGAATCACCCACTGCTACCAGATTGGAACCTCTTAAATTGATCCGGAGGGCATGCACCCCTATCGCTACATTCGAATAGCCGGTGCCGTTATGATATCCTGCTTCATTTCCCAAAAAAGTATTGGAGTTGCCGGTTGTATTCTCCCGCCCGGAACCATAACCCAGGAACGTATTGGCACTGCCGCTTGTATTGAAAAACCCGGATTCATACCCGACGAGACAATTCTCGAATCCTGTATTGATCGGGCCGACATCCCTGCCCGTGAAAAGATTATTCAATCCTTTGATGGATAGCACAACGGATTCCCCGATCCTGTATACCGAGTCCGTATTAATGCTACCGTTCTTTACATCCAGTTTAAAAAGAGGTGTTGAAGTTCCGATGCCGACGTTCTGGGCAAATAATATTGCTGCCTGTAACAAACAACATACGGGCAACAGTATGATCTTTATTTTTTTCATAATGACTGCTTTAATTTTTCATTTCCTGGTATTGATACACACCGACTGTCAGGTCTTCTTACCTTATCTTTCCAAAAACTGCTTTCCCGCTATAAGCCGCATACCCATATGCACCTATTAAAAAACGTTTGGTTGTTTTGTCTATGGCAACGGAGAAACTAAAATTATCATAGCTGGTGCCACCCGGGTCGGTTACTTTTTGAAGTCTTTGCCAGCCAGGTCCCACTCTTATAAAAATGCTTACCGATCCGTGGCCCGGACCGGAACTGATTTCATCTCCCCATGCACCGATAAAAGCATAGTTACCGGAGATGGCGACACTCTTCCCAAAATCATCATTTGCCTCTCCCCCCGGGTCGGTAATTTTTTGCATGATAACCCAGCTTGTACCATTATTCCAGAAAATACAGGCCGAGCCCTGGTGAGAATTAGCGCCGTCATCATCATTATGGGCACCGGCTATAATGTAGTTACCGGAAATAGATACAGCACTGCCAAAAATATCCAGTGCAGCTCCCAGGGGATCTGTCAGCTTTTGAAGATAAGCCCAACTGGTGCCGGTATAATGATAAACACAGGATGAACCCTGCGCATTATTTGCAATAACATCATCTTCCGGCGATCCCACCACTACATCATCACCGTCAATCGATACGGAAGAACCAAAAGCATCATCTGTATCACCCGCAGGATCGATCATTTTTTGCTGGTACACCCAACTACTGCCATTATAATGATAAATACTGGCAGATCCCTGGTCTGTATTTCCGGGAATATCATCCTCGGGAGCTCCCGCTATTGCATAATTACCCGAGATAGATACGCTTTGACCAAAACGATCAAATGCAAGGCCAGTGGCATCCGTTAGTTTTTGCATCAAAACCCAGGCGCTGCCATTGTATTGGTAGATACTGACCGACCCCTGGGTCGAGTTACCACCTACTTCATCAAAAGGGGCACCCACAATAGCATAATTACCGTCGATCGAAACACAGAACCCAAAACAATCGCCTGCAGCACCAGTAGCATCTGTTATCTTTTGCAGGAAGATCCAATCACTTCCATTATGTTGATAAATACTGGCAGAACCCTGGTTTGCATTCACCCCGATATCGTCCCTGTAAGCCCCGATAATAGCAAAGTTGCCGGAGATCGAAACACTGTACCCCAACATATCATCAGCAGCACCGGTGACGCTGGCTACAGGATTATATTCACTAATATTCCCGTTGGTGGCACAATCTCCCCATACTCCAAAACCAGTGTTGCCGTTTTCTGCTGCAGTGCTTTGCCAGCTTGCATTACCAAAAGCATCACTCGTAAGTATTTTACCAGCACCGGCATTGGGCATAAGCTTTACTGCCTGTGGCTTTATAGTATCGGCCCTGATATTACCGGCCACATGCAGTTTCTCGGCAGGTGTACCGGTGCCAACACCTACATTTTGGGCAAATAAGTTGCCTGTTAATAACGGATAGCTTATGATCAGCAGCAGGAATATTTTTATTTTCATAAAGATGGTTTACAACACTTGATGAAAAAAACAGACCATCAGAATTTACCTGTGAAGTAGACAAGATTCACCAGAAAATCTTTCCCGGCCTGGGTCATATCCACCGGGCTTCCATAATATCCAAATATGCCATACTTATTATTCTCGTACGAAATGGGATAGTAGGTCGGGGACACAGGATCCTGCGAGATGAAAAGTACATTCGCAACAGGCAGTGCTGCCGCATGAAATCCCTGGAAAGTAGCATTCGCTGTAAATAATGTAAGCAGTTGGCTGACCGGTATCGTGATACTCTTCGGAGTTTTAAAAACAGCATGGTTAGCATCCAGTACTTTAATATTTACGTTACTGCCGCTGGCACTGCCACCATAGTTTACCGTGTTGCCCAATTGG
>DASYLC010000220.1:0-11813 GCA_036009775.1 Chitinophagaceae bacterium | reverse complement strand
GATCCTCCGGCAGGTAGGAGCGATCATTGAAAGACCTGATCTTTATAAGTACCTCACCGCCCTGGAAAACCTCCGGATCTTTGCCGTGATGAGCGGGGTAAAGGTTTCGGAAAAAAAATTAATGGATCAGCTGGCGATGGTAGGTCTTGCAGAAAGGGCCAACAGTAAGGTAAAGACCTATTCCCAGGGAATGAAGCAACGACTGGGGATCGCTACGGCGCTGGTGCATGATCCCCAACTGATCATACTCGATGAGCCGACGAATGGATTGGACCCGCAGGGAATAGCCGATATCCGGAATCTGATCCTGCAATTGCGGGATCAAATGAACAAAACCTTGCTGATCTCCTCGCATTTGCTGAGCGAAATGGAACTGATAGCCGATTCAATGATCATTATCGACAAAGGGAAAAAAGTGGTAGAAGGAAAAGTGAATGATCTCTTCGACCCGTCGGAAACAGTGGTTGAATTAAAAACGACGGACGATACGGCCAGTTTTGAAAAGCTGCAGCAGTCATCGCTGGTCAGCATGATACAGGGTAAAAGAAACGATTGTATCCTGTTAAAGCTGCACAGGAATGAGATACCGGGTGTGTTAAAAGTGCTGGTGCAGATGAACGTTGATGTCATCTCTTTTCATTCAAAGCATTCACTGGAAGATTATTTTTTATCATTAACAACAAATAAGGTTTGAACCCTGCACCCTCCGCATGTGGAAGCTATTAAAAATTGAGCTGTTCAAGATATTCAAACGTCCCCGCACCTATATTGCTTTTGGTGCCACGGCCGCGATCGTACTATTGTTCCAGATCGGGATGAAGTTTGACGGACCAACCTATGTGGACCTTATATTAAATGACGTAAAGGATAGTTTTGAGGTAAGCGATGAGTTTAAACATAAATTATTGAATGGGTATTTTATTTGCTTTGCGATCCTGAATGTCCTGCTGATACAAATGCCGCTGATGGTAGCGCTTATTGCCGGCGACTCCATCGCCGGTGAGGCCAATATGGGCACCCTTCGACTATCGCTTACCCGGCCGGTGAGCCGGACGGAGTATATGCTGGTGAAGTTCATGGCGTCTGTTATTTATACGGTGCTCTTATTACTCTGGCTGGCAGTCATTGCTTTACTGGGCAGTATGCTGATCTTCGGAACCAATGACCTGGTGGTATTCCGTTCATCGGAAATTCACATGATGAACAGCTTTGATGTGCTATGGCGGTATGTCGCGGCCTTTGGTTATGCGGCGGTAGCGTTAACAACGATCGCCGCGCTTGCTTTCCTGTTGAGCGTATTTGCGGAAAATTCGATCGGTCCGATCATTGCCACAATGAGTATCGTTATTGTATTTACGATCTTATCGGAGTTCAATATTCCGCTGTATGACGAGAATGTAAAACCTTATTTATTCACTACCCATATGGTGGCCTGGAAAGGATTTTTCTATGTACAGGCAGATGCGGAAAACCGGACGATCGACGGGTCCATCCAGAACCTGCCGGCAATAATGAGAAGCCTGGCCATATTGCTTATATATATTACCGGGTTTGTAGGCACAGCCATCTGGGTATTCCGCCGGAAAGATATCCTGACATAAATAGTTAATACAATGAAAAAGAGTTTAGGGTTGATCGTTCTCTTGGGTGCAGCACTGTTGGGCAGGGCCCAGACAGCTGAAGACGTGATCAAAGCGGTGCGGGCCAAACTGGATAAAGTGGAGGATTATGAGGCCAGCGGCAAGATGAAGACCAATGTTGTTTTTATCAAAGCGCCGATCGCCACCGTAAAGGTCTATTATAAAAAACCGAATAAGTTGCGGATCAGCAATGAAAGCGGGATCTCTTTTGTTCCGAAAGGATCGGTGAATATCAATCTCGCCAATATCTTTTTGAACAGCAGTGGCTTTGATATGATCGATATGGGAAAGGAAGCAAAGACCAACCTGAGGATCGTTAAACTGCTGCCCAAGGACGAGAATGCAGATGTGGTATTATCGACATTGTATATTGACGAGGCACAATCCCTGATCCGCAAGGCAAAAACAACCACCAAAGAGAACGGGACCTACGAACTGGAGATGACCTATGGTAAATATGCTGCCTATGGTTTGGCCGACAAGGTCATTTTTACCTTTAATACCAAAGATTACAAATTACCCAAGGGCATCACTTTTGATTATGACGATGGAAGTAAAAAGGATCCGGCCGGTAAACTGAAGGACAAAAAAGGGAAAGTGGAAATAAGTTATTCCGGTTATATTATCAACAAAGGAGTGCCCGATTCTGTTTTTAAGTAAATAAACTTATCCCTCGTCAATGATCTCATCCTTGGCATTCGCCAAAACAGAAGGGGTCATCTTTTTGAGCGGGTTCTTCCGGTTCTCTTCATATTCACTCCTGCGGTTGATAATATTGATACATTCAAACAGGGCCGTTGTAAAAGAAGACGCATCAGCTTTGTCTTTTCCGGCGATATCAAAAGCTACTCCATGGTCAGGTGAGGTCCTGACGGCAGGGAGACCGGCGGTATAGTTAACTCCTTCCCCGACAGCCAATGCTTTAAAAGGGATCAGACCCTGGTCATGATACATGGCCAGCACCGCATCGAAACGATCAAAACTGCGACGGGCAAAGAATGCATCGGCGCTGTAGGGACCTACCACCAGCATATTATTGTTCTTCGCTTCTTTGATAGCGGGTTTGATGATCGTTTCTTCTTCATTCCCGATCAGGCCTTCATCGCCGGCGTGAGGATTCAGTCCCAAAACTGCAATACGGGGTTTATCGATCCCAAAATCTTTTTGCAGGCTCTGGTGGATGATCGAAAGCTTGCTCAGGATTTTTTCTTTTGTGATATGTTTTGCGACCTCCGATACGGGTATATGTTCGGTGACCAGTGCTACCCGGAAATCGCCGGCACAGAGCATCATCACCACATCATTGACGCCAAACATGCTTTTCAGGTAAGGGGTATGACCGGCAAAATTGAATTCTGCCGACTGGATATTTTTTTTATGCAGGGGCGCCGTTACGAGCCCGTCAATTTGTTTTTGCTTCAAAGCGGCAACCGCTGTTTGCAATGATAAGACCGCGTATTTCCCGCCGGTATCTGTCAGCTGCCCGGGGTTGATCGCCACTTCTTCCTCCCAGCAATTGAAAAGATTGACCTGTTTGGGACTGATACGGTTGAATTCCCGCATATTCTGGTAGTTGATATTGGTCTCGGCCACTGATTTCCGGTAAAAATTAATGGCTTTGTTGGAGGCGAAGATCACCGGGGTACAATGGTCCAGTACCCGGGCATCGGAAAAGACCTTGATGATCAATTCGATGCCGATTCCGTTCAGATCGCCGCAGCTGATGCCAATTACCGGTTTAGGTGTACTCATAATAACTTAGTTGAAGGTAAAAATAATGATTTTGGCCCGTTGCCGTTACAGCGGGTAAAATGTTGCATTTACGATAGGGGTAAAGTACTAGTACTTCATTTGGTGTGAAAGATTACGATATGGTTGTATTTCTAGGTAAATACTCTCATTTTAGCGTTTGATATCATAAATAATTTTGTGATATGTCCAATACTAATGAAAAAAACCATCTATAAACGAACCAATCAACCGCCAGGTTAATACAAACCACTGTACCTACAAGTATCTCCTGTTTTATTTTTTGAGTGTAACAGAATGTGCAGGACAAAAACTGTGATGCTTTATGAGGTATAGTTATTAACCGGCAGCTATTTAACCCTATTCCTATCCGTACCTGTTGGAAGCATTAAAATCCATGCTATGTTAAAACGATTAATCAGCGTACCAATCCTCAGCTTGCTGCTGTTATCTGCAATCACAGGTAATAAGGCGGCGGCACAATGTACTAATGCCACGGTCAATTGGGATAACCTTGACTATTATATTACCACCGGATCATACAGCGGTTATGTAACCGCAGCTATGGCCGCCACCCAGCGTTTTGCCATCGGGATGAATGCCGTTACCATCGCTTATAGTGGTACGCTCACCAACAATGGTGAAAGTAACGGCAATACTGCCGATGCGGGTAACGATGTTTCTTACACTACAGGTACCGGTGGCAGTAATACCGCAACAATTATATTGACATTTGATAGGGAAGTGACCGCACTCCGTTTTTCCCTTTATGATATTGATTCACGCCAGCAGGTGTCCGTCAATAGCAAGAATGGTCTTGGACTGACCCTGAATAATACAACACTCGCCAAGCGAAGTGGTGGTGTGCTTACCCTGAGCCCGGTATCTGGTATTGGCGCGAATCCTATGGCCACATCCTCCAATACGACCGTAGGCAGTAGCAGTAATGACGGCACTGTTGACGTTACAGTGGCGGGCCCGGTAAAAACCATAACGATCAGTCTTTCCAATACCGGAACAGTAAGTTCTGCGGATATTTATCTTGGTGATATCACGGCTTGTGTTGTGGGCAGTTTCCCGGACGACTATTACACTATTTCGAAACCATATGATAACCAGCCGGAATGGGTACTTGCTGTACATGACCTGAACACAGTATACATGGTAGATCCGTCAAATGGAAGAGCTGTAGCATTATTTACAGATCCAAATGTCAGGGTGCGGGAGATCAATAACCTTTCGTACGATCCTTATAAACGGATAGTTTATTATTCCGTAGATGGTCTTGAGCGCTGTACACCAGCAGGAAATCCTGACTCGATAACGTTCATCAAAAAATACGATGTGACCACGGGTGTGATATCTTACCTTATCAGTGATATAAATGCTTCTCCTTATAACCTGCCCACTTTTGAAGCCGGCCTGGAATCGGGAGGTGCAGCCTTTTATGGCAGCTCATTGTACTCAGGCGTGGAAGCATATAAATTGACCGGCACCAAGAATTCGGGCAGGGAATCCGTTATTAACAGGATCGATTTTGCTGCGGACTCACTTACACCCGTCAGCGTTTGCCAGGTTTTTGCTTTGCCCGTAGATAATGGATCAGCCAATATTCACGACTGGGCCGACTTTGTGGTCAAAGACGGTGTGATATACGATTTCAGCTCAAGTACCACGCTCGGGAATGGACGTGCCCTGCATATCGATATGCAGACCAACCAGATACTTACTACCATAAATCCGAATGTATCCGCCAATGTAATGCGGCAAACAGCGCAAACATGGGATGGCAGGATACTTTGGGTGCATAATGAGATCGGCCAATATAATGGAACAACTTCGAACACCGTAACCAATAAACAGACAATTTTCAACGCACCCCGGTCTGCTACATGGGTGGGTCCTGCCGGTGATGCGGCAGAAGCTTTCCGCCCCATGACTGATTTTGGCGATGCACCCGCAAGCTATGATCCGGTTTCGACCTCCCCGGCATTGAACGAAAAGGATAGCGCATTAAGGATCGGTGCCACGCTCGACCTTGAATGGGCAAAGAATACATCTGCAAATGCCAGCGGCGATGGTGCGGATGAAGACGGGCTTGCATTTGTGCCTATCTTAGATCCAAGTGTGCATGCTTACCTGGCACCGGTTTCAGTATACAATCATACAGGCGGCAATGCCTATTTATCTGCCTGGCTGGATTATAACGGTAACGGCCTTTTCGATGCGGGTGAAGGACTTGCTCCCATCACAGTACCCAGCGGTACGGGGATGCAATCTTTTAACCTGTACTGGACCGGGATCACATCGCCCATAGCCAGTGGCACCTATACATATCTCCGGATAAGAATTACTTCGAATAATACGCTGACCACTGCGAAAGCGACCGGCTATTTCCTGGATGGTGAAACGGAGGATTACAGGGTATTGGTAGATGACTTCCCCTTATCCGTGAATGTTCTTACGTTCAATGCCAAAGCAATGAACAGCAGTACCGGCCGGTTGACCTGGACCACATCCGATGAAAATAACCTCAGTGGTTTTGATATCGAGAGGAGTACGGATGGTATCAACTGGAGCCCGATAGGTTTTGTGAATGCTAAAGGAAACGGCAGCGGTGTTACTACAGACTATTTATACAATGATGTTCATGCATTAAAAGGAAAATCATACTATCGTCTTAAATTAAAAGACCAGAGCCCTTCTTTCCAGTACTCCGAGATAAGGAACATCACGATCAGGGACTATGCGGCGGAAGTCTCCATTACACCGAACCCGGCGAAGACGACTGCAACGGTCTATATCAACAGTGATGTAAATGCAGATGCGGTCATTGTCTTCCACGATATGCAGGGTAGAAAACTGAGAACAACAAAACATCGCCTGTTTACCGGCGGAAACTCTCTTGTGCTCAATAACCTTGATCAGTTGCCGGATGGAACCTATATCGTGCAGATCATTACAGGACAGGAGATCATTAACCGTAAAATAGTGATCGGGAAATCAATTTATTAAATAATTAAATTAGTAAAACAGGATATCCACAACTGTTGAGAGAAAAAAACGCCACGTCCAATATCCAACGATAGTTCTAACGCTATCGCTTGCTGCAGAGTAATCACCTGCGGTAAGATAACCACGATAATAACAACTATTAGTGCATGAAAAACCGGATCTTGATTTTTATGGCATTGTTCTGCATGCTTGGGTCATCCCCATTTATTTCCTGCTCTCTTCATGAGTATAAGGAAGGATATGATAACGAAGAGATGGAAGAACGTGAAGAAGAAGAGGAGGAAGGCGAAGAGGAAGAAAATGGAGCAGACAAACAACTCTCTGCCTGGTTCCAGACAAAAGGCTATCCCGATGCCAGTAATATGACGGCTAAATATGCTGCGGCCTGGGATGAGTTCAACGAACTGAAGAAGAATAGTATCTATAACGGCCATGCCAGGACCGAAGCGTATGGTAACTGGACCCATATCGGTCCCAAAGCCTTTGGTGGCCGGATCCTCACCCTGGCGATCAATCCCAAGGTAAATGCGGCAGCCCAGCGTACCATTTTCGCAGGCAGTGCGGGGGGTGGTATCTGGAAGACCTATGTATCCGGTGTCGGTGCATCGGCCTGGCAACGCGTTGTTACCAATACACACTTACTGGGTGTATCAAGTATTGTTTATCACCCCACAGATACGAGCATCATCTTAGCCGGTACCGGTGAAGTATACCGGATGGAGAACTATGCTTCTTCTCCTTATTCATCTAACCAGGTCTCCAATATCGGTCGTAATGCCTGGAAGGCGAGAGGTACCTATGGTGTGGGTATATTAAGAAGTGCCGATGCGGGAAATACATGGGCGCAAGTGCTGATCAGGATCGAATCAGATCTTTTCGGGGTTCAAAAAATAAAATTCCATCCTGCAATAGCGGGAACTGTATTTGCCTGCGCTACCGATGGTCTGTATAAATCCACTGACAATGGCCTTACCTGGGTGAGGATCTGGACCGGAACTTATTGCAGCGATATTGTCATCAACCCTGCGGATCCCACACAGATCGTCATTGCAGCGGGTAATGTGACCAACAATCCCAAAGGGGTATGGCGTTCTGTCAATAGTGGAACATCCTTTACCCAAATTACAGGTACGGGATTCCCGGCCTTTAATGGATATAAAGGATTTACCAATTTTACCCTTCTCGGGTCAACCATTATTGCCAGCGTTGGCGTGGGGGATAATAACAACGATAATAATTTTACAGAGAACGAAGTATACCGCTCCACTGATTTTGGTGCAACCTGGAACGTGGTGAGCGCCTCCAGTCACGCTCAATGGCAATCCTGGTTTGCACACGGTGTGACGGCATACCCGGGTGCTACCGATAAGGTCTTTATGTTCGGGGTCAAAAAATATGTACTGACCATGGCAGGTAACACCGGAACACGGACTGCTGTGGGTACAGGTGCCGCGAGTGCGGCTGTTCTTACAGATGGCAGTTCGGAAGGCACCAATTATTTACATGATGATGTGCATGAAGTTCAATTCGTGCCGGGTGATAACAACACTGCTTACTGGGCCACTGATGGTGGCGTCTTCAGAACCACTAATGCGAACGCCGCAGTCGGTTCCATAACATTTAGCTCCTGTAACGGAGGTTTATATGCCCAGCAATTTTTTCCGACGATCGCACAATCGCAGATCACTGCCAGCAACATAATCGGTGGCCTGCAGGACAATGGGGTGATACATTCTGTCGCGGGAGGTTGGATAAAAGAGATCGGCGGCGACGGGACCACTTGTGTTTATAAACCGGATAATGAGAATATCGTACTGGCTTCCAGAGACACAAGAGAAGTGAATCGTTCTACCGATGGTGGTAATACGTTCAGCTCGACACCTATGGTCTATCTTGGAAATGTTCCTGGCGGTTATGATGATCGTACCGCTTTCTGTTCACCGGTTGTAGTGGCGCCTTCCAATACTAATCGCTGGTATGTTGGTTCTGATAATATCCATATAAGTAATGACGCAGGCGCATCCTTTACCGGTAATACTTCTCCGCCCGGTACCAGTTATATTGAAGGGATACATAAACCGGCAGCAGCGATCGGTGTTTCTTACCAGGTGGCCGACAAGCTTTATATATCAGTGTCTCCGTTCGCTCAAAACCTGCTCACCGATGGATTATACTATTCCCCACCTGCCACTATCCGGAAAAGTACCAATGGCGGTGGATCGTTTACCACCGTTACTACAGGTCTGCCGGATCGTATCGTAACCGATTTTGCTGTCAGTCCCACGAATGATGATAGTGTCTTCGTAACTCTTGGCGGCTTTGGCAGCACACATATATATGTAACAGGTGACGGTGGTACCAGTTGGACACCCAGGGGAAGCGGTTTGCCTGATCTCCCTTTTAATACCCTCATGTTCGATCAGACCGATCGCAGGATCCTGTATGCAGGTTGCGATTATGGTGTATATGTAAGCCAGGACAGGGGCGCCACCTGGTACGACTTCAGCAATGGTATGTGGGATGCCACGTATGCAATGGACCTGGTGACAGCACCGGGCGGCAAGATCAGGGTAGCTACGCATGGTAAAGGCATCTTTGAAACGGATCGCTGGGTATTTCTTCCAGTACTGCCGGTACATTTTATTTCTTTTACCGGCATTAATCACGGCGCCGTGAATGATCTTACCTGGATCGTTGACGAAGAGAACCAGTTGCTTCGGTATGAAGTACAACGCAGTATTGACGGGTTGAACTACCAGACGATCAAACAGGTGGCGCCACGCAACAGTACTTCTCAAACAATCTATACGGCCGCGGATATTATCGGTAGCAATCCTTTGCCCAATTATTATTATCGTATCAGATCTGTCAACCTCGATGGAACCTATATGTTCTCCGATATCATCGTTATCAGGTTGAGCTCAAAAGCTAAGTTTGAAGTACTGGGTAATCCATTCCAGAATTCGCTGACGATACGTTATACCGTTGGGCAAACCTGTAAAATGCAACTGAACCTGCTGGATCTCCAGGGACGTTTCCTGAGAAGAGAGGAACTGGTGGCCGGTATTGGTACGGGGACTTATACTATCAATAACCTGTCGGCTTTACCTGCCGGGATGTATTTATTGAACGCAGATATGAATAATACAAGAACAACTATCAAAGTACTGAAACGATAAACTGATTTAACGAGGTAGCTGGTTATTATTGCAGCTGATTACTGCACACCCTCTCCTGAAAAGGATGAGGGTTTTTTCTTTGTTACCTGTTCTCACAAAATACTGAAGCCATGCTGTGAAAGATGAACTTATCCACGGTGTATTATACAGGTATTGTTTCCTTGCACGATGATCCACGCTATTGTACTTTCATTCCTGAATAAGCCATTCTCCACTTCACCGGCAGTAACAAAACTGCAAGAGACATCGACACCAGGCCTGCTTCTCTCCACAACAGCGCAAGCTGCTAAGACCATTTGATTAGTTTTTGTTCGTCCCACCAACGACAATAGCTGGATATGTTTTGAAACAATCTGTGCGGTAATTTTTTAAAATCCGGTCTATGAAGAAAACCTTTACGCGTATTACATGCTGGCTTCTTTTTCTTTTCACTCCCCATATGGTTATTGCCCAGTGCGGCGCCGGTTATACGCAGTCACAGATCAACTGGGACTTTCTTGATTACCTCGTATCCAGCGGGAGTTACAATGGGTTTGTGACCAATACGATGGCCAGTACACAACATTTTATGATGGGTACTAGCCGGGTTACCATTGCGGCATCGACCTCTGCTTTTTTATTAGCAGGGGAGAATGCCATACATACCGGCGACCTGGCAGGTTATACAGGACAGGATGTGCAGTATACGCCGGGTATTAATAACGACAGTGTCGTCATCACCTTCGACCAGGAAGTGACCAATGCAAGATTTGCTTTGTATGATATTGATAATACTGCTTCGTTCCGGGTATCGGCGAGGAATACAGCGGGTACTGCACTGAACCCTGCTATAACGTTGCAGCCAGGTACCATTCTTACATTGGGAGGAGTGCCTGCGGCCGTAACGGTAGGAACAAGCAGTGCAACCAACCTCGTTTCGAATAGTAACCAGGGTAGCGCAATCATCACGGTGGCCGGACCGGTAAAAGTCATCAAGTTCGTGGTATTGAACCGTGGTGGCGACCCGGCATTCTGGATGTCGGATATCAACGGATGTGTATCAGGATCTTTTCCTAACAACTGGAGGAATATAAGCCGTCCTTTTACAGGGATGCCTCCTTATATACTTACGGTGGAAGACAATAATTTTTTGATGCTTAACCCGCTCAACGGAAAAGCAAAACCTTTATTTACCGACCCGGGCTGGACGAACGTGAATGGTATGGCCTATGATCCCGTTCACCGGCTATTGTATTATACATTCAGTTTGATGCCGAATTCCCAGACCAATAAAACCATCTGGAAGTATGATGTGGATGCAGAAACGATCGGAACATTAGTTGCCGATGTCACCGCTTCACTGGGAATACCGACCTATGACCAGGGTGTAGAATCAGGGTCGGCCAGTTTTTATAACGGCTATTATTATTTTGGCGTTGAGTCCTCCAATAATGCCCGGACATCCGGAAGAGAAAATACGGTATGGAGAATAGAGTTCAATGCCGCGCAAAATCCGACCCGCGCCACGCAGGTGTATGCAGTACGAAGTGACAGTTCGATAGGCGGAACTCCCACGCTGATACATGACTGGAGTGATGTGGGTGTTACCAATAACGCCATGATGTATGATTTTGACGGCGCTGCCAGTGACCCGCAATGGTATCATTTTAATTTGATGACAGGTCAGCGGACCGGGTTCATACCAACCGGTACAGGCATCAATCATCCGCGGCAGCTGGCGATCGACTGGGCAGAGAATGTATATAACCAGGGTAATATCGCCGCTAACCCGCCAAGCCCAGGATTTATTGTTCCCTATAATTATAACGGTACCGTTAATGCCGCTCAGAATTATACGGTTACTTTAAATGGAGTACCCCCAAGCGGAAGCTGGGGTGATTGCAGTGAAGCATTCAGGCCGTTATGTGATTTTGGCGATGCACCTGCTTCCTATGATCCCGATCCCTGGAGCCCGGCTGTACATGAAAGAGATACGGCCTTACGTATCGGACCCACATTCGACCGCGAATGGAATAAAATCTCTTCTTTACCAGCTAATGCTGACGGCGCCGATGAAGATGGATTGGCTTTTGTACCGTTGTTCTCTCCCGGTTCTTACCTGGCACAGGTGCGTGTTTATAATAATACAGGTGGCAACGCTACGCTGATCGCCTGGCTTGATTTTAACGGCAATGGAAGTTTTGATCCGGGAGAAGCCTGCCAGGCACAGTCTCCTCTTCCTTCCAGTCCG
>DASYLC010000219.1:0-8956 GCA_036009775.1 Chitinophagaceae bacterium | reverse complement strand
AGGGTTCGCTGGTTCCCGGCGGCGCGGTTGTACCCACATTCAGGCTGCAAACCGTACAGGGTCAGATCGCCACAAGAACATTCAGGGATAACGTTACTATTTCTTCTACCTATTATATGCAATTCGGTTTAAGATACCTGTTCAATTAAGATTGAATTTATTGTTCTAATAAAAATCCCGGTCAATGACCGGGATTTTTTATTAGCCTCCTGGCCTCTGCCTCTGAGCTGCGCTGCAACCTTCGTGCCTCGGTTGTCTCCACAAGAGGAAAGGAGAATTCAACAGACCAGTTTATCAATGATTCAATGCTTCACAATTTTCTCATTTCTTATTTTTTATTTCTTATTTCCGTGCCCCAACCCCACTTCAAAAATTCCGGCATAGCCCTGCCCCAGGTAAACACATCATGATGGCCATCCGGGAGTTCAAGATACCGGATATCTTTCTCGGGATCATAGCCTTTATTTGTCAGTTCTGTGATCAGGTCCTGTGTATCCTCGATAGAATCAATAATTCCGTTTTGATTCCGGTCTTTTGTTTCATCCTGGTTACCACACTGGAAAAAGAATTTCAGCCAGGGGGCATAATCGCCATGTCGCACCTGCTGGTGCATGATCCGGTGTTTGTCATCATCGTATTCCTTTTCGGTCTGGTCGATATCCCTCCACCACAATGAACCGGAGAATACACCTGCTTTGCTGAATTCATCGGGATGATTCCATACGATATCCAGGGCCATCAGCCCGCCAAGGGAAAACCCCGCAAAGGCTTTTTCCCGGAATGAAGGAATAGCATAACTCTTTCTTACAAAAGGAAGCAGCTCCTGGAATATAAAAGAAGTATAGGCATCTGCCAGGGCTCCGCGGCCTTTGTAATCAGGCATCCCGGCCACCCCGTATTCCATTCTTCGTTCGGCTCCGCAATGGATTGCCACACAAAGAAGGGGTGCTATCGTATCGTCACCGGAATACAGATCATTCAGGATGGACTCAAAGCCCATTTTTTCCATGTCCTGGCCATCATTGATCAGGAGCAGGCTCATTTGAGAAGGATCGGCCACATTGCGCGGCAGGTAAAAATCAATCTTTACTTCCCTGTCTAAATAAGTGGATTCGATGGAGGATTTTTCAACCAGGATCCCGGATACATTCGTCCCTTGCATGGCGTCAAAAGTAAGGAAAAGTAAGAAGTCGTTGCTTCGTTCCTCGCAATGACGGGTCAAAAGTCCGGAGACACCCCCAGCCCGGCATGCAAATTCGCAAAATGAAAGACTCATAATATAGCATGCCAGCTTCGGACCTCGGACCTCCGACTCCGGACTTCTCTTTATTTGTTTATGTGACCGCTACAGAATAAATTTGATAAAAGCCGCTCCGGTCTGCAGAGACTGCACCTGCTTTCAAACAATCACTCATCAAAAAACAGTTTATGAATAAAATCGGCATCCTCCACGGCAAGGAACGTTCCTTTCCGGAAGCATTTGTAGCAAGAGTCAATAGTAAAAATGTGCCCGGTATCATCGCCGAGCCGATACGTATCGATAAAGCGATGCAGGGAGTGCATAGTGGTTACGCGGTGATCATTGACCGCATTTCACAGGATGTGCCTTTTTACCGGACCTGGCTGAAAAATGCTGCTGTAACCGGGACCGCTGTTATCAATAACCCGTTCTGGTGGAGCGCTGATGATAAATATTTCAACAATTGCCTGATGACCAAAATTGGTGTGCCTGTTCCCAAAACAGCCATCATCCCATCGAGAGACCTGCCAGATGATACATCTAACGATTCATTCAGCAACCTGGCCTTCCCGTTGGACTGGGATAGTATTTTCAAATACACTGGTTTTCCTGTTTACATGAAACCATTTGCCGGCGGTGGCTGGAAAAATGTTTACAAGATAGACAGCAAAGAAGATTTTTTTGAAAAACATGCAGAAACAGGTCAGTTGGTAATGCTTTTCCAGGAAGAAATTGTTTTTACTGAATATTATCGTTGTTACTGTATCGGCGGTAAATATGTACGCATCATGTCTTACGAACCCCGTAACCCGCATCACCTGCGGTATGTAGCCGATTTCAAACCTTCACCCGAACGTTTGCAGCAGATGACCGATATCGTTCTGCGGATCAATAAATACCTCGGTTATGATTTCAATACGGTGGAATTAGCGATAAGGGACGGCGTACCGTATGCGATCGATTTCTGTAACCCTGCTCCTGATGCCGATAAACCCAGTGTGGGAGAAGAGAATTTTGAATGGGTGGTGGAAACCGCTGCTACCTATGCGATCGAAAAAGCCCTGGAGAACAAAGAAGGGGAAGATAACCTGACATGGGGAGAATATGTGAGACGGGGGGCGAACAAGAGTCCATTAGTATAAAGAAGTTTATGGTTTATAGTCTATGGTTTATGGTTGTTTATAGCAAATAATTTTCTTAAGGCATACAAAAAACTCTAAAGCAAAACGAAGGATAACTTGCCCTACCAGTTTTTACAAGCCAAATAAAGACTTTCCAAACTACAGCAACCATAAACTATAAACCATAAATTATAAACAAATAAATAAACTATAAACTAAGCATGAACCTTAATTACAAAAGCTTTACGCTGGGGGTAGAAGAGGAATATATGGTGCTTGACCCTAAGACATTCGAGTTGAAAAGCCATGAGCAAAAGATCGTACAGGAAGGACAGAAAGTAATAAAAGACAAAGTAAAAGCGGAGATGCACCAGGCCGTGGTGGAAGTAGGTACGGATATCTGCGCCGATATTGATGAAGCATTCCTCGATGTGGCCACGCTCCGTAAAACCATCGGTGGCATTGCAGATGGACTGGGCTTTGCGATGGGTGCTGCCGGTACACACCCGTTCAGTCACTGGGAAAGTCAGCTGATCACCGATCATATCCGTTATAGCGAAATAGTCAATGAACTCCAGGAAGCGGCGAGAAGTAACCTGATCTTCGGTCTGCATGTGCATGTGGGAATGGAGAACCGGGAAATGGCCAATCATATTGCTAACAGTACCCGCTATTTCCTGCCGCACGTTTTTGCACTGAGTACCAACTCTCCTTTCTGGGAAGGAAGGATGACGGGATATAAATCGTTCCGCACTAAAGTATTTGATAAGTTCCCGCGGACGGGTATTCCCGATTCATTCGATAGTATTGAAGCATATGATAATTATGTAAAACTGCTGATCAAGACCAATTGTATCGACAATGCCAAAAAGATCTGGTGGGACCTGCGGGTACATCCTTTCTTTAATACGGTGGAGTTCCGGGTTTGCGACATTCCGCTGACGGTGGATGAGACCATTACGATCGCAGCTTTGTTCCAGGCCATTTGTGCCCGGATCTATATGCTGCGTTCCAAGAACCTGAATTATATTCAATACTCACGGGCATTGCTCAACGAAAATAAATGGAGAGCCAGCCGATACGGCATAGATGGCTATCTGATCGATTTTGGTAAAGAAGAAGAGGTGAATACAAGAGCGCTGATCTATGAACTGCTCGATTTCCTCGATCCCGTGCTCGACCAGCTGGGTAGCCGTCACCGTATTGCGTATGTAAACAAGATGCTGGAAAACGGTACCGGTGCCGATCGCCAGCTGGCTGTCTATGAAAAGTCAAAGAGCCTGGTAGATGTGGCGAAGTATATAAAGGAGCAGTATTTGGTGGGGGTGTGATTTTCCAGATCCTTAAAATAATTGAACCCGGCACTTTTAAAACAATAAAGTTGCCGGGTTCAATGTTATTAAAGACTATGATATTACCCAGGTTGCTCCTGCTGCTTTCCCTTATTATAAGTAATAACTCTTTCTCCCAGAAATACCCGGCTTATGAAGCAGGAAGTGAGCAAGTTCTGGACAGCGTTGGGAATATACAAATCAATATTGGACACTGGATCGTCAGTCACCTAATGCATAACGAAACAATAATTAATTATCATTACATTTTAGATACCGTCAATAAGGTATTGTTTCAAAGTATATACGAATCAAGGAGCGACGAGTCTTACTACACTCATACAAAAAAAGCGATATTTTATTTCTCTGACAATAAATTGATTAAAATCGTTTTTCGAAATTACAAAGACAGTTCTCTGTTAAATTCCGGTACTTATTATTTTGATAATACTGGAAAGAAAGTCAGTCAAAGTGGTGAAATAACCCCACGTACGATAAAAAATTGGGATGCCGGCTATATCCAGGAACAAGTAGAAGAATTTCAACGAGGCTTTGCAGGTATAATCAATATGCTTATGACACGCAGAAAAGAAAATTAAATAAATCTTTGACCCAGGCTTACTTCACTTTCTTATGTTCGGTGAATCCATAATGGTCATTCACATAATAATTTCCCCATTCAATAATATTCAGTTTTACCTGGTGTTTATGCATCTCGTATACAAAGCTGTTCTGGTCGAAGTAGGACCAGATAACATTATCAATGAACCAGTCATCGAAAGCCCTGTTCACTTTGTCGCTGTTCACCCTCGCGAAACAACCGCACCAGTAAAGACCTTCAATGCCGGGGCCAAAACTCTCCACTTCTTTTTGAATAGAATCTGCCGTATACCTTGCTTTCAGGTACTTGTGTCCTTTTTTTAATTCCGTGATAATGAATTCGGCTTCCTCGTAAATGGAAGAACGCTCGGAGTGCCGCGAAATGACCACTTCTCCTCCTTCCAGTTTACTAACGATCCGGCTTATAAAGTTGGTTGCTTTGATTTTGATATTCCCGTCGACCCATACATACACATCGTAGCCGGGCCAAACTTTATGAGGAATGATCTTAAATATCTTTGCTTTTAAACGGTTGTCAACTTTATACGCCGTATAAGGACAGTTATTATCATTGATATAAAACCGGTCGAATGCGATATCCTGCTGAGGCATTTCGTTCTCTTTATCAAACCCGCCGATATTGGCGGTGATCACTGCTATTTTCATTCTTTGTAGTTGAAGTTTCGGGCAACAATGTATTGAAAAGAAACGTACCCGGGCAAAAAAATAGCCCCGGTATTTTACGGGGCTATAGCTAGATAGGAACAGTCTATTTTTTTACCATATAAAAGGTCTGTCCGCCGCTGCCGACCATTTCCACGACGAGTGTATCGCCGTTGAACGTATACTTGTAATCGAATTTCAGCTCATTACCATCTGCCTGGAAACTGAAGCTGGTGTCCGTGACCACTGTGCTGCCGGGGTTTTGAAAACCTCCTTGCCCAAAAGTGAGTTTGCTCCCTTTGAACTCATAAACGGTCCCGATATTCAGGCTATCGATCGAGCCACTGGAACCGATCGCCCTTTTTATTTCCCAGGCACCTTCCAGTCTGGTGGCCGGGCCACTGCCGGTCGTTCCTTCCACTTTTGTTTCGTCTTCTTTTTTATCGCCATCCTTTTTGTCTTTGCCGCCGCAACCAATGAACAGGAATGCCGCGATCATCATTGTAAGGGATAAGGTCATTTTTTGCATATTGGGTTGGTTTTAGTTACTGAAGATAAAAATTTCCGGGCAATACTCAATGGTCATCAAACAATGATCTATTCTCCGTTGATGCTTCTGTCGAACATTGATCATTGAATATTGTGTATGGGATATTTTTCAAAATTTACCTTCATCCACATCCTTTATGAACTTTATCACACCGTTCATAAAGACCTGCTGATCATCCCACATAGACAAGTGACTTCCATTGGAGCAATACAGGTATCGTCCTTTCTGAACGAGTTTGCTTTGTTCTTCCATGACTTTGGGATCCATGGTATCATGTTTCGCGCCGATCATCAGTGTGGGTATTTTTATTTCTTTTAGACGGTTCTTGATATCCCATTTCGCCAGTCGGCCACCGACCCCAAACTCAGAAGGTCCCTGCATCATTGTATAGACCTCCCCGTTCGCATGCTTCATGGTCCGGTTCAATGCATCGGGCCATTCTTCCAGCCTGCAAAAATGTTCATGGTAAAAATTCGGCAGCAATAGTTCCATATAACGCGGATTCCCAAAATCACCTTTAGCTTCAAGAGACTTCACTTCAGCGAGGACTTCCGGTTTCATTTGTTTTGCCAGCACTTCCTCTGCATATATTCCGTACTCCGGGCAGCTCGCCACCATATTCGCCACCAATAAAGCTTTCATATTACCTTGGTATTTCAGCGCATACTCCATTCCCAGGATACCACCCCATGAATTTCCCAAAATATAAAAATTCGCAGCATCCCCACCGATAGCTTTTCTCACCTGTTCCACTTCTTCCACGAAACGTTCGGTTGTCCATAAGCTGCTATCCTTTGGCTGATCGCTGTAATAAGAACCGAGCTGATCGTATTCATAGAATTCAAATCCCTGTTGCGGGAAAAAACTTTCGAAACATTCCATGTACTCATGTGTCATCGCCGGTCCGCCATGTAATAATAATATTTTGATGCGGGGATTATTACCAAAGCGTTTGGTCCATACCTTAAAATCTCCTACCGGTGTTTTGATGGGTATCATTTTCACTCCCCCTGACTGTACTCCACTGTCACCGTAATTAAAATAATCGGAAACATGAACGTCGGGGAAAGCCGGGGCGGTGTTTTTTTTGTCTTGATGACAGCCCGTAAAAAGTAATACGCTTAAAAAAGAAAGAATGATCATTCTCATGAGCAGTTGATTTTACTCAAAAGGTAAAGAATTTCGATAAAGTATCAATTTGAAATATTTTACGAAGGGAACGCAAGCCTGCCTGCCGGTAGACAGGGATCACAGAGAAGAAATTGACTCATACAATACGCAGCAAACTCCGCGTACTCTGCATGGATCAAAAATGAGACACTGCCGGAATTTCCTTAATTTCAGCATCCGCAAAAGAAATACCATGCGAACCACACTGACTGTCCTCCTTCTTTCCTTTGTATTGAATAGTACTGCTCAGATCCGGGCCGATTCCCTTCAGCAGATCCGCAACACGGTAAAATGGTATGACCTTGAATTCACGGATGCAGAAGCGGATTCGATGCTGGGCAACCTGAATAATTATTTATTACTGTACCGCTCCCTCCACAAGACATTACCGGCAAATGATATCCCCTACCCCTTTGCCTTTAACCCTGCACCACCGGGAATGAAAATAGCTACGAAAAAAGAAAAGATATATTGGGATATCCCATTAAGAGTGGAGTTACCGGTCGATAAAAATGAACTGGCATTTTATTCCATCCCGCAACTGGCATCATTGATCCTCACAAAAAAAATAAGCTCGGTTGATCTCACTAAATTCTTTATCGGCCGGTTAAAAAAATGGGGCGATACGCTCGAGTGCGTGATCACACTGACCGAAGAACTTGCCCTGCAACAGGCGCGGCAAGCCGATGATGAGTTAAAGGCGGGTATTTACCGCGGACCTTTGCATGGCATACCCTATGGGTTAAAAGACCTGTTCGCCGTAAAAGGATATAAGACAACCTGGGGCAGTGCACCATATAAGGACCAGGTACTCGATTTCGATTCATATGTCTATAAGAAATTAAAGGATGCAGGCGCTGTACTTTGTGCCAAACTTTCTATGGGTGCTTTGGCGAATAATAATAAATGGTTTGGCGGCGAAACAAAAAATCCCTGGAACCTGAAACAGGGATCCAGCGGATCATCTGCCGGTTCTGCCTCATCTGTGGCAGCTGGTTTACTCCCGTTCGCCATCGGTACAGAAACCCTGGGATCGATCGTTTCTCCTTCCACCCGTTGCGGTGCTACCGGTTTGCGTCCCACATTCGGAACCGTAAGCCGTTACGGAGCCATGGTGCTTTGCTGGAGCCTTGACAAGGCCGGGCCGATCTGCCGGAGTGCTGAGGACGCGGCGATCGTATATGCATTTATTCATGGTACGGATGGGAATGATCCAAGCGCTATCCGCCATACATTTAATTATACGGGCAAGGCCGATCTCAGAACACTCCGCATCGCGTATGCAGAAAATTTCTTTAAACCATTGAGTGCCGATGCCGCTGAATGGAAAGTATTGGAAACGTATCGTTCGGCAGGTGCCACGGTCAAAGCCATTAATTTTCCCGATTCGGTCATGTACCCGGTGAGCCTGGTCACTATTATCCTCAATGCGGAAAGCGCTGCCGCTTTTGATGAACTCACAAGGACCAATCGTGATGACCTTGTAGAAAGGCAGGATCGTAATTTCTGGCCCAATAGTTTCAGGGCTGCCCGGACCATCCCTGCCGTGGAATATATCAATGCGAACCGTTACCGTTCCCAGCTCTGCAAAAGCATGAATGACCTGATGAAAAATTATGATGTGCTGATCGTGCCCAGTTTTTCCGGGCGGCAATTAGCCATGACCAACCTCACCGGTCATCCTGTTGTTTGCATGCCGATCGGGTTTAACCAGGGTGGTTCACCACTTAGTATCACGCTTATCGGTAATTTATATGATGAAGCCACTATCTTAGCGGTGGCTAAAGTTTTCCAGGATAAAACGGAACATAATAAGAAACATCCTGATAAATTCTTGAATTAAATAAGAAAAGATTGCTTCGGCTTACCTCGCAATAAAAAATAAGGAATGAGAAAGTATATTATCGCGGCAATTGCTATTGTTCTTGTATCATGTAACGCAAACAAACAAGCTGGTTCGCAGAAAGCTGACTTGCTGGTGTACAATGCCACTATTTATACAGTTGACAGTTCGTTCTCTGTTGTGGAAGCAATGGTGATCGCAGATGGGAAAATACTGGCCACTGGCAGCAAAGAAGCCCTCCAAAAAGAATATGAAGTAAAAGATTCGCTGGACGCAGGCGGTAAATTCATTTATCCCGGCTTTATCGATGCCCATGCACATTTCACAGGCTATGGCAATAGTCTCCAGCGGGTAAACCTGACCGGTACTACCAGTTGGGAAGAAGTGATCGAAAAAACAAAAGCATTTGACAGTACGAATAAAGATGGATGGTTATTA
>DASYLC010000218.1:0-16526 GCA_036009775.1 Chitinophagaceae bacterium | reverse complement strand
GGGCCTTATTAAAAGAAACCAATACCGACGTGATCCATAAAGTAATGGACATAAATTTTTATGGCACGGTGTATTGCACCAGGTATGCGCTGGATTCGATCATCGCCAGCAAAGGAACCATTGTCGGGGTTTCCTCCATCGCAGGCTACAGGGGTCTGCCCGGAAGAAGCGGTTATTCGGCCAGCAAGTTCGCAGTACAGGGATGGCTGGAAGCGATCAAAACCGAATTGATGGACGATGGTGTACATGTGATGTGGGTATGTCCCGGTTTCACCACCTCCAATATCCGCAATGCTGCGCTGAACAAGGAAGGCACTTCGCATGGTGAAACACCGATGGATGAATCTAAAATGATGACGGCCGAAGATTGTGCCCGGCATATTCTGCGGGCGGTGCGGAAAAAGAAAAGGACACTGGTGCTGACCTTTACCGGCAAAAGAACCGTATTCATGCAGAAGTTCTTTCCAAAACTGGCGGATAGGTTTACACACAAGTTTTTTTTCAAATACGGAAAGCTGATAAAATGAGGAATAAGAAATGAGAATAAGGAATGAGAAAGCAATGAAACAATGCTTCATAGAAACTACTTTCTAATTTCTCATTCCTTATTTCTTATTCCTAATTTACACCATGCCTTTAGTAACACTCACATCTGACATTGGCAGCCCCGATTACCTGGTGGCTGCAGTAAAGGCACAGTTGCTGCAGCTCAATTCCGATTTCCGGATCATTGATATCTCGCACAATATCCCTCCCTTCAATTACCCGCAGGCCGCTTATGTCTGTCAGAATGCTATAAAAAATTTCCCGGACTTCACCTATCATCTCGTGCTGGTGAATCTATTTGAAAAAAAACCCGAACAATTATTACTTGCTTTTCACAACAACCAGTACCTGCTCTGTGCCGACAATGGCCTGCTGACCATGATCCTGGAAGAAACGCCGGAGATCGTTATAGGAATCCCGCTGGAAAAAACGGCCACCAAGAATACCATTTATCTCTCGGCAGTGATGGGAAGGGTTGTGAACCAGTTGGTGAATGGTGACTCCATTAAAAATATCGGGAACTCTGATGTGCAATACCTGGAGAAACGTCATTTACGGCCGATCCTTGAAAATAATTCCATCGAAGGCCAGATCATTTTTATCGACAGTTTTGAAAACGTGATCGTCAATATCACCCATGAACAGTTCGAAGAACAACGAAAAGGCAGGAGCTTTCGCATCGTCTTCAAAAGAGATGAAATGATCGACCGCATCAGCGAAAGCTATGCGGATGTGTCCGAAGGTGAAAAACTGGCTTTATTCAACAGCGCCGGCTATCTCGAGATCGCCATCAATAAAGGAAATGCCGCGGGCCTGTTCGGTCTCCGGGGCTTTTCAGAAAAATTGAGGCAGGGACAGTTGTCGTACCAGACGGTGAAGGTATACTTTGAGTAGATGATAGATAAAAGATAATAGATGATGTGGCTTTTGACCGGCAGTTTCCTCCACTATGTAAAATGTATTAGCTTTAATACCGTCTAAATACAGAAATTTTGAGGTGGTAGAGTGAGCTTCGCTTGTAAACAACTATCATCTATCCTTTATCAGTTATCATCTGCCCAAACGACCGCCGGCAGCCATACCACCTCTCCTTCCCCACATTTTCCTAAAACTGGCCCAACGGAACCAAAATCTACCCCTGAAACCCTATTTTTGCTTTCTTTCAAAACCAAGCCTTTATGAACTTCAGAAAAGTCAATAACATTACCGGATGGGCGGTGTTTCTCATTGCATTAGGTACCTATTTCCTTACCCGCGAAGCAAGGGGTAGTCTCTGGGATACAGGCGAATTCATTGCCAGTGCTGACAAACTGCAATTACCCCACCCTCCCGGTGCTCCATTATTCGTGTTACTCGGTCGTTTCTTTATCATCCTTTTTGGAGATAACGGTCATACCGCCGCCAGCGCCGTGAACTTTATGAGTGCCCTGGCCAGTGCCGCTACGATCCTGTTCCTTTTCTGGAGTGTCACGCATTTTGCCCGCAAAATGTTTGTGAATGCCGGTGAACAACTGAGTTCTTCCCAATTATTCACCACCATGACCGCCGGTGTGGTCGGAGCCCTGGCATATACTTTCAGCGATTCATTCTGGTTCAGTGCTGTAGAAGGTGAAGTATATGCCCTCTCTTCTTTCTTTACCGCACTTGTATTCTGGGCTATGCTGAAATGGGAGCATGCCGATGAACAGGCAGCGGGCAATTCTTTCGCAAGGGCAAGATCCGATCGCTGGATCGTTTTCCTGTTCTTCATGATGGGATTGTCTATCGGCGTTCACTTATTGAACCTGTTGAGCATACCGGCCATTGTAATGATCTATTATTATCGTCGCTACCAGGTAACTACCAAGGGAGCGATCATTGCTTTTGTGGTGGGTTGCCTTATTACAGGGTTGGTTCAGCTGGCCGTGATCCAATATTCAATGAAAGCGGCAGGCATGTTCGATGTGTTCTTCGTGAACACATTGGGATTGCCATTCTTCTCGGGTTTCGCTGTTTATTTCCTGGCATTGGGTGGTTTGATCGCCTGGGCCATGACCTTTAAAGAGTCCAAATTCTCCCGGACAAAAGTTATCGTTTTCTTTGTCCTTTTCATGATATTATCATTGCTCCCGTTGATCATGTCACTGGGTTATTCCGATGGCAAATTCTTCAGGGTGCTTGGTATCCTGATCGCTCTTGGCGCTGCTTATTTCTTAAAAGCCTCTTCGTTAAAGATCTTGAAACTGTCACTCTGGTGCTATGCATTCATGATGATCGGGTATTTCATGTATTTCACTGCCCTGATCCGCTCGAATGCGAACCCTACGATCGATATGAACAATGTTGACAACCCTATCAACCTTGTTTATTACCTCAGCCGTGAACAATATGGCGAAGCTCCTTTATTGAGCGGGCCCCATTTTGCCGCACAATATAAATATGGACCCGATGGATATGTAGAATTGAAAGAAGGCGAAATGAAATATGTGAAGGGAAAAGATAAATACATTCAAATCGGCCGGGAAAAGAAACCTGTTTACGAAAGCAGCGATATCCAGTTCTTCCCGAGAGTATGGGATCCGAGCAACGATCAGTACCATGCTGAATTCTATGCCGACTGGCTGGGTCTTGACCGGGACCAGCAAACGGGTAAATATGAGGCCCCGAGCTATTTCGATAATATGCGCTGGTTCTTTGAATACCAGATGAGCTTAATGTACTGGCGTTACTTTATGTGGAATTTCTCGGGCAAACAAAACGATGTCCAGGGTCTTGGTAACAAACGGGATGGTAACTGGATAACAGGAATCTCTTTTGTAGATGACAGTATGCTGGGTGACCAAAGTAAAATGCCCGATAGCCTTAAGAAAAATAAGGCCCATAATAAACTTTATATGCTCCCCTTCCTGTTCGGGATCGTGGGCTGTATCTATCAGTTCTTTAAGAAACGAAACGACTGGATCGTAAGTTTCCTGCTGTTCTTTATGACAGGTGTCGCCGTGGTGCTTTACCTGAATCAGCCGGGTAACCAACCCCGTGAACGGGACTACGCGTTTGTGGGATCCTTCTACGCCTTTGCGATATGGATCGGATTGGCCGTGGTGGCTTTTGTAAAAATGGCCAGGGACAAAGCTGACAAGCTTGGATTACAGAATGTGCTCATTGGCGGAGGTATACTCACTTTCCTGATCACTTTCATGAGCGGTGCCGGCCTTATCGGGATGCTTGTTGCGACTGCAATGTTCGCGGCGATCGCGGCTGGTGTTCCGTTCCTCCTCCGGGCAGTATCGTCGGGTGGACAGAATGAGAAAACGCTGAATATTGTATCCGCAGTCCTTTGCGTAGCTGTTCCTTTATTAATGGCACAGCAGGAATGGGATGACCATGATCGTAGCCGGAAAACAACTGCCCCGGATCTTGCCAAAGCCTATCTGGAAAGTTGCGCTCCCAATGCTGTGATATTTACATTTGGTGATAATGATACCTATCCTTTGTGGTATGCACAGGAAGTGGAAGGTGTGCGCCCGGATATCCGTGTGATCAATAACAGTTTGCTGGGTATCGACTGGTATATCAACCAGCTCCGGGCAAAGACAAACGATGCGGATTCCCTGGATGTGCTCTGGTCTGCGGAGCAGATCGAAGGACATAACCGTGAATTCCTCCGCTATCGCTTACAGGGTGATGCTAATGAATATTATGATCTCTACGATGTGATGAAGAATGTACTGGGCAAGCCCAATATGGATCCGGTAACAAACCGGGATGTTGGTTTTGGAAGCTTTCCTGTGGCCCGTTTCAAGGTTCCGGTAGATGTTGCAGCGGCAAGAAAAAATGGTGTAGTGAACGCCAGTGACAGTGTATTATCGGAAATGCTGTTCGAGATACCGGAAGCTAAACTGAGAGAGGGCCTGGTGCGCAGTGATTTCATTATCCTGAACATCATTGCTTCCAATGCTGCCAATGGATGGAAACGTCCTATTTATTTCACCTCGGCATTTGGAGACCTGGGCTTTGGACAATATCTCCGTAAGGATGGCCTTTCTTACCGTCTTGTACCCGTTATCACTAAAGCACCGCAGCTGAAATGGATAACCGATAGCGCTATGCGCAAGAGCGGAATGGGTGGTACCCAGATCAGGGATAATAATATCGATACCATGTTCAACAACCTGATGACCAAATATGAATTTGGCGGAGCCGATAAGAAAGGGGTTTATTTTGACGAAGAGAACCGACGTCATATCCTGAATATCCGTGCACTCTTTGCCGAAGCAGCCGGAAATATCGCCGATGCCGGAAGAAAAGAAGATGCCATCAAGTTGCTCGACAGGGTGGAAAAAGGAATTGACCCTGCGAATATTCCTTATGCCCAGACCAGCCGCTATAACAGTCATAACCAGACCGGGCTTCTTTACCTGGAAGCCTGTTATAAAGCCGGTAAACTGGATCTTGCCGAGAAGATCAGGCAGAGTCTCCGGAAAGATCTTGAGCAACAGAAGAACTACTATGATTATATCGCCACCAGCAAGCCTAAATTCTATAACGGTTTTGAGAAATCTGAGGCACCGATCAATGATATCATGCTGCGGGTACTGACCCTTATCGAAATGAGGTATGCACCACAGACAAAGCAAACGACACAGGGAGAAACACCCACTACGATCGATAATAAGGCGAAACCCGATAGCGTTGTGCCAAAACCGGATACCCCGAAGAAACCAGGATGATCAGTTAAATGATGATACATGAAGACCCCCGTACCGGGGGTCTTTTTTTTGAACCAACCGGCTCTTAAGTTGTTGTTAAGGGCAAACGTCCCCCGCATATTTATCGTAAATTGTATCCATGCAAGGCTTTCATTTTACCCGTTTTGATCCGAACAGCGAAGGCAAATCAAAGTTTGAAGAACTGCTCGACCTGTTCATGCAATTGCTCACCTATACCAGCGGTGATGTGGGCGAAGCCATGCAATGGATGAACGAACTGGATAAAAAATACCAGCTGACTGATGATGAATACGGAATAGGTGATTTTATTGATGAATTAAAAGAGAAAGGTTTTATAACAGATGATAACCAGTCAGGACAAATAACCATCACACCCAAAACAGAACAGGGTATCCGGAAAAGAAGTCTCGAAGAGATATTCGGCAAGCTGAAAAAAACTAAACAGGGCGATCATCATAGTTTCAAACCCGGACAGGGTGATGAACTGAACCCCGAGACAAGGCAGTTCCAGTTCGGGGATATGCTGGAGCAGATCGATTTCACCGAATCCATCCGTAATGCACAGATCAACCATGGTATTGACAGCTTCCGGATGCAGGAAGATGATCTGAGTATCCGGGAAACAGATTTTAAAGCGCAGACCTCTACGGTGCTGATGATCGATATCTCCCATTCGATGATACTATATGGAGAGGACAGGATCACTCCGGCCAAGAAAGTGGCGATGGCATTGAGTGAACTGATCCAGACAAAATACCCGAAGGACACATTGGATATCGTGGTCTTTGGCAATGATGCCTGGCCGATCGAAGTAAAGGACCTACCCTATTTACAGGTAGGACCTTATCATACCAATACGGTCGCGGGGCTGGAACTGGCAATGGATATCCTTCGCCGGAGAAAGAACCCGAACAAACAGATCTTTATGATCACGGATGGCAAACCCACCTGTTTGAAGATCGGCCAGCGCTATTATAAGAACAGTTTTGGTCTCGACCGGAAAGTAGTGAACCGCTGTATCAACCTGGCGGCGCAGTGTAAGAAGTTGAAGATTCCGATCACGACGTTTATGATCGCCACAGACCCTTACCTGCAGCGGTTTGTGCAGGAATTTACGGAAACGAATAATGGAAAAGCATTTTTTGCTTCGCTGGATAAATTGGGGGCGTTTATATTTAAGGATTTTGAGAGTGGGAGGAGAAAAACCGTATACTAAGGCAGAGCCGCAGGTTATTATAGTGATCCGCGGTTTATTTATGAAAAGATGCAGCTCTTGCATCAAAAGAAAATGAAAAAAAATAAACCATACCAGCTTTTAAGTTTAACGAAATTCCTGCTGATCGTACCATTATTCTTTTCCTGGAGTTGCACAGGTAAAAAACAAGGCCAGTTATCAGGGAACCCTGTGTCCATGATTATTTCTTACGATACAGTGATCATATATGGTGGTAAGCTTAAAAAGAATACCCCCTTCCAAGTAATTCCTCTTGATGAGGTAAAAGTAAAAGCCATACTTTCCAAAGAAAAGGCACACGTCGGCGAGCACCTAACTATATTATTAAAAGTATCCAGCGGAGCAATTCATGATTTTTTTATGAGGGAGATAGAAATACTGAGAAATTGGATAACAGAATCCGGTATTACTGATATTCAATTGGCTGACATGGATGGAATGGACCAGGCTGTATTCAAACTCATACCTGTCTCGTGGGCTCGTATCGACTCATTGAGACGCCCCTCTGATCTTAAGCTGAACATGCCAAAAGAGGGACCGGAAATCGAAACCATTCTGCCGTCAAAAAATGTATTGACAGTAGTGTTACTGGAAGACGAGGAATGGTTTGCTTATTTCGACAACGATATTTCGTCGGGGAAATCGTATGCTACAAAAGACTTCAAGTCATTCCTTGGGCAAAAGAAGCGGGAATTAGGTGATGAATTAATCGTTCTTATCAAACCAACTGAAGGGTCAGATTATGCTGCAGCAGTAGACATATTAGACCTGATGACAATTACCAAGATCAAGCAGTATGCGATGTACAAACTATCTGCCGAGGAGGAGAAGTATTTCAATATCCATAACAGGGATTTGTTTGATGCGCCACCAGAACCGATTGTGGTTGAATCGCCGAAATCAGCAAAATCAACTTCAACAGATAGAGACGGATCTTTTTTTGTCGAGATCACCGCCGGCGGGACCATCTATTGGTGGATCAACGATCCGGGTGAGGTCCGGAAGAATGCAATTATCCATAAAGTCAGAAAAGGTGTGATTAAAAGAGAGGTGCTGGCATACCGGTCAAAAAAACCATCCGGAAAGATCATGATCAAAGGCGACAAGGATGCAAAATATCCCGACTTCGAATACGTAATCCAGGAATTAAAAGAAGCAAATGAATTTAAATATCAATTGGTAACAGAAAAATAAATAATGAAGATAGAAAACATACAAACCCTCGGGGAACTCCGTGCCTCCGGCTACAAACCCAAAAGCATCAAAGAAGAGATCCGTCACAACCTTATTGCCAAACTGAAAGCGAAGGAGCCCACGTTCAGCGGTATCGTTGGTTATGAAGACACCGTGATACCCGATGTAGAAAGAGCATTGCTGAGCAAGCATAACATTCTTTTCCTTGGATTGAGAGGGCAGGCCAAGACCAGGATGGCCAGACAGATGATCGAATTGCTGGATGAATATATCCCCTCCATCGCCGGGAGCGAGATCAATGATGACCCCATCAATCCTGTCTCCAAATTTGCACAGGAAGAGATCGCCACACATGGCGACGAGACGGCGATACACTGGATACACCGCAGCCAGCGTTACGGTGAAAAACTCGCTACGCCTGATGTAAGCGTGGCCGACCTGATCGGCGATATCGACCCGATCAAAGCCGCGAATTTGAAACTGAGCTTTGCCGACGAAAGAGTGATCCATTATGGTATCATTCCCAGAAGTAACCGCGGCATATTTGTGATCAATGAATTACCCGATCTGCAGGCAAGGATACAGGTAGCATTGTTCAATATCCTGGAAGAAGGCGATGTACAGATACGTGGATTCAAATTGCGGTTACCACTGGATATATTGTTTGTGTTTACGGCCAATCCTGAAGACTATACCAACCGTGGATCTATTGTAACACCGCTCAAAGACAGGATCGAGAGCCAGATACTCACGCACTATCCCAAATCACTGGAGAATGCATTGGAAATCACTGAACAGGAAGCGGAACTGGATGAGGAACAGAAAGCAAAAGTAAAAGTGAGCGACCTGATCAAGCGGCTGATCGAACAGGTAGCTTTTGAAGCCCGGGGCAGCGAACTGGTGGACAAGAAAAGCGGCGTGAGCGCCCGCCTGACGATCTCCGCGTTTGAGAATGCGGTGAGTTCGGCAGAAAGAAGAGCGATCATCAATAAAGAAAAACAAACACAGGTATGGATGAGTGATCTGGTCGGGATCATTCCTTCCATTACGGGCAAAGTGGAGCTGGTATATGAAGGCGAACAGGAAGGACCTTACCAGGTGGCGATGAATTTGGTGGATAAAGCGATCCGTTCCCAGTTCATCCAGTATTTCCCCAACCCGGACCAGTTGAAGAAAAGAAGAAACACCGGCAAAGCTTCGATGGAAGAAAAACCGGATGAGAATCCTTATCGTTCCGTGACACAATGGTTCGACAAAGGAAATAGCCTTAATCTCTCCTTTAGTACGGCCGATAAGGATAAAGTTCTTTTACTGTACAAAGTGGATGGACTTCATGCTTTAGTCAAAAAATATTTCCCCCAGGCAAACGAGCCGCAGTCGGCCTTATTAATGGAATTCGTATTGCATGGGCTTGCCTCTTACTCTCTTATCAGCAAAAAAATATTCGAGAACAAGGTCGAGTTCAAAGACCTGGTGGGAAGTATGATGAATTTTGGGAGCAAGGATTACGAGGAAGAATTTGATGAAGAAGCGTAATACATTTTTAAATTTTGGTTTTTGAGATTGAGAAATTTGCCTTATTGCAAATCTTCCTATTATCGCAAGACCTGCCAGAGCAAATAAAATTGGGAAACCAGGGCAATTTCAAAATTTCCCAATTTCCCAATTCCAAAATAATATTCTCCCTATCAGCAAATTATCTATTAAAACCGGAAACCGACACTGGCACCACCCCAGGGCTGGATAAACCCGTCACCGATAAACGGTGTAAAAGCGATCCGCCATGTCAATCCTTTTTTCCCGAAAGGTTGTTTACGGAAACCGATCGTAAATGCGCCCAATACCTGGCTTGCTTTATCTCCGCTATCGAAGATGTCCGTGATCGAAACATACGATATACCAGCACCCAATTCAAGGTATTGACCTTTGCTGCCCAGCAGGTAGTTGACCTGCGCCGGGATGGCGATATACCCATCTCCACCATAGGATGCCCCGCCAATGCCGAGCCTGAAACCAAAGCCATTCTCGATCTTTCCAAAACGGCCGTCATAGTTCAATGAATAAACGACACCCGCGCCGCCCACTTCCAAATAAACCTGTGAAGCGTTCGCACTCGTTTTTCCTTCTCTTTCCTGGCCCTGTGCTGAAACTGCAGCCGTTATAAAAAACGAACCGGCGAACAGCAGGAACATAGATTTCATAAAATAGGCAGATCTCATAGTTTTAAAATTTGGTTATGAAAGCAAAGTAAAATAAAATATTCCAATACCTTGTTAAATGATATTGACCTCTCTTTCCAGTTTAACACCGAATTTCTCCTGCACCGATCGCTGAATATCCTCACTTAATGCAAGTATGTCATTTCCTGCTGCATTTCCATAATTCACCAGCACTAAAGCCTGTTGTGCATGGCAACCCGCATCTCCCCGCCGTATACCTTTCCAACCGCATTGTTCGATCATCCACCCCGCCGCCAGCTTTACATTTCCGTTCTCCAGCGCATAGCCGGTAATTCCCGGGAAGGATGACTTCAATATTTCGTATTGGTTTAGCGGTATCTCCGGGTTTTTAAAAAAACTGCCTGCATTACCGGTAACAGCGGGGTCAGGCAATTTGGAAGAACGGATATGGATGACCGCATCGGAGACCGCTTTGATGGAAAGCTCTTTCACTCCCATTTTTTCGAGTTCCTGTTCAATGGCACCATAACTGGTATTGAAAACAGGTTTCTTTCTTAACCGGCAGGTTACATTCAGGATCACGAACTGGTCCCTGTACTTTTTCTTGAAAACACTTTCGCGGTAACCAAAATCACAATCCTTTACTCCAAATGTATAATTGGTTTTCTCTTCGATGTTCAATGCTTTCAATTCATAAAATACATCTTTTATTTCCACTCCATAGGCCCCGATATTCTGCATCGGCGATGCACCGACGTTGCCCGGTATCAGGGACAGGTTCTCCACTCCAGCCCAGCCGTTCTCAATACAATACAAAACAAATGCATGCCAGTTCTCCCCTGCACCTGCCTGGACATAGACATACTCATCGTCTTCCTTTATTTTACTGATCCCTTTGACGCCGTTCTTCAATACCAGTCCATCAATATCTTTGGTAAAAAGGATATTGCTGCCGCCGCCGAGGACAAGTCGTGAGTCGTGAGGCGTGAGGCGTGAATCGTGAAGCGTGAGGCGTGAGTCAGAGACTAAAAGTTCTGATAGCTCCTCAACACTCTTAAATTCAGCAAAATACCTGGCTTTGACATCGATGCCGAATGTATTGTAAGCTTTCAGTGAAATATTTTCCTGCAATAGCATGTGCAAACATCCTGAATTTTAATCTTATTTTTAATACCAAATTAAAATGCTATGATAACAGGTGTTCATACCATGTTCTACAGTTCTGATGCCGACGGGCTTAGGGCTTTTTTCCGCGATAAACTGGGATTAAGGGCCAATGATATCGGTCGTGGCTGGCTGATATTCGATCTGCCGGAAGCCGACCTCGGGGTTCATCCCGCAGATAATACCGGTGAAGAAGGCGCTTTGTCCGGTACCGCCGATATTTCTTTCTACTGTGAGAATATCCATACTACCGTGGATGAACTAAAGTCGAAGGGTGTCGTGTTCAAAGGAGAGATCGAGGACCATGGTTATGGTTTTGTGACACATTTTTTAGCCCCGGGAGATTTTTATATCCAGTTGTACCAACCGAAGTATAAAAAATAAAATCATGAAAAAATTATTCTTTTATGCTCTCCTTTTGACAGTTACTGGTTCATATGCGCAGGTGGTCAAAAAAATAGCTGAGATAAAAGATCAATCGCCCGAAATACTTGTCGTTGTTAACGGTGTTATTGCAGGACAGATGAAAGATGTAAAGTATGACCTTTACAATGTTCCAACGGATATGATAGATAGTCTGAATGTATTGAAAGGAGAGTCCGCCATTAAAAAATATGGTGATAAAGGGAAACCCGGCGTGATCGAACTGTACCTGAAAAATGCAGCGTTGTTTGGCGCAAAGGGAATCGTCGAGCCCGCTTCTTCTTCTTACCCGGCCGACAGCGTCTTTACTGAAGTAGACATTCAGGCCAGTTTCCCGGGTGGTGACGCAGCATGGAGAAGGTATCTCGAGCGCAATTTTAATGGGAATGTACCGGTCGATAATTTCTCACCACCCGGAACTTTTACCGTGATCATCCAGTTTATTGTAGACAAAACCGGCGCTATCACCGAAGTGAAACCTCTTACCAAATTCGGGTTTGGAATGGAAGAAGAAGCCGTTCGTGTGATCAGCAAAGGGCCTAAATGGCAACCTGCAATTATGAATGGCATCATGGTAAGATCCTATCGCAAACAGCCCGTTACTTTCCAGACCATGTCTGAATTTGAATTATCAACCTATACGTTGAAAGCAGGCGAAAAAACCACTATAGAGGTAATTGGGATCTCTTTGGAAGCGGAATCCTTTTCGGTTGCCATATCATCCGGATCTTTAACTGCCCTTGGAAATAAAAAGTATGCGGTGCTGGTAGACAAACCGGGCTACGTTTATTTTACGGTTTGGCAAACAATAAAGAAGAAGAAAGCAGAGTTGGGGAAGATTGCGTTGAAAGTGGAATAAATCAATAAGATCAGCCATGTCTAAAATATTTCTACTATCGGTACTGCTTACCTTTTCAAACAGTTTGTTTGCCCAGGACAAAACCACTGTCATCCGTACCGATTCTTCTGTTATAACATCTGTCTGTAAAGCCGGTAGTTATAAGAGTGTAGAGGAAAGGTTCAGGGTTGGCAATCGCATACGTCACACCTCCTATCATGAAGATACACTGACCATAAAAAATAGCAGCTATAGCGATACATTGGACAATTTTATCGGCGTGCAAAAGATCTACGACAAAAAAGGTCAGCTTATCCTCAGCATTGACCATACCAGGCGAACCTGGAAAGCCGATACCCGGGTCTATCCCAGCTATCCTTTGCTGGTAAGGGTCAAAGCCAGGGCAGATTCCGTGTTACAAATATATTTTGGAAAGGAATTTATTGACAAGTATGCCCGCTGGGATATTTTCAACTCTTGTTATTTCGCAGGAAATTCAAGTAGCCCGGATTTTGGTATAGACTGGACACGGGAAGATTATCCAAGCGATAAACCAACCAGGTGTTATGTGGTTTACAATATAATGAAAGACGGCGAATACCGGGGAACGATACGAATGTTGATAGATACAGCAGGAAAAATACAGCATAGTCAGCTGACAGAATCCGGCTTTATATTATATAATGAAGGATTTAAAAAATTTAATAATAATGAACAGCCAGGCTACAAGCTTACTATAAACCAGGCATTGAAAATAGCTGAGACTCTTGGTTTAGAAAAAGGTGAAAATTTTGTCACAAGTACGGCGTACACCTGGGAAAGAGATAAGAAACCTGTTTCCTCCATTTTCAATGGTAATACGCGACTTATAATATCACAGTCGAAGAAGTCAGATTATAAATTCCAGGGGGATGTCCGTGTTTGGGCTGGCTATACAAATAAGTGGGTATTCGATCCCTGGACCGGGAAGTTTATTGAGAAGAGAAAAGTAAAAAATGATTGACCTTTACACCGCATCCACATCCGCCACGATCGTTACACTTCTGAAACTTGCATGCTGGTGCAGGATCGCCACCTGTTCCAGCAGGTCCTTTTTACATTGGTTGATGGTTTTGGTATCACGGGGCAGCTTCAATAACAGTTCAGCAAGATATTGATTCCGGATACGGCCAATAACAGGTTCTGCGGGGCCGACAAGATATTTCTCATACCTGTTCTTCAATGTATCTGCGTATTGCTGAGCCGCTCTTTCCACTACATCTTTTATTTTATGCTTGAACGTGATATGAATGATCCGCGAGAACGGCGGGTAGAAAAATTCTTTTCGCTTCTTCAGTTCTTCGGTGAACATCAGTTTATAATCATGCTGCTGCACAAATTGTAATACCGGATGTGAGGGTTGCGATGTTTGCACCAGCACCCTCCCCGTTTCCTCTTTTCTTCCTGCACGCCCGCTCACCTGCTCCATCAGCTGGAATGCTCTTTCATTGACCCGGAAATCGGCAAAATGCAATAAACCGTCGGCATCCAGGATCCCCACCAGGTCAACATTATCGAAGTCCAATCCTTTCACCACCATCTGTGTTCCCACCAGTATATCGATCCGTTGTTGCTCAAATTGTTGTATCAATACATCGTGCGCATTCTTTCCCCGCACCGTATCCATATCCATTCTCGCTACTTTGGCATCGGGAAAAGTTTCGTGTAATACCTCTTCGATTTTTTCGGTGCCAAAATTCCGTTGAACAAATTTATCGCTGCCACAGGCTGCGCAGGTATGCACGGGTGGATAGGTAGTGCCGCAATAATGGCAGACCAGTTTGTTGGTAAGCTTATGAAAGGTCAATGATACATCACAGTATTTGCACTGAGGTATCCAGCCGCATACACTGCAGACCTGGTACGGCGTGTAGCCACGGCGGTTCTGGAAAAGAATGACCTGCTTATTTCTTCCGGTCACTTCATTTACGGCTTCCACCAGCCGGGGTGAAAGCATGACCCTCGATCTGTCCTTCTGGATGATCTTTCTTGTATCCACCATTTCGATCGTTGGCAATTGGAGATCGCCATAACGTTGCATCAGTTCCACCAGTCCATATTTGCCGGTGGTTGCATTGTAATAACTTTCTACTGAAGGAGTGCCGCTGCCCAGCAGGGTCTTTGCACCAAATAAAGAAGCGAAATAAATAGCAGCATCTCTCCCGTTATACCGCGGCGCCGGTTCCTGTTGTTTGTAAGAGCTGTCATGTTCTTCATCGCAGATGACAAGACCCAGTTCCTGGTAAGGCAGGAAAACGGATGACCTTGCACCGAGTATCACTCTCAATTCGCCGTTCTTTACTTTATTCCATATCTCCACCCGTTCATTCTGCGAGAATTTAGAATGATAGATGCCGATATAACCACCGAAATGTTTTTGCAACCTGCGGATGATCTGTGATGTCAGTGCGATCTCGGGCAGCATATACAATACCTGCTGACCCTTCTTTATATATTCGTCGATGAGTTTGATGTAGATATTGGTCTTGCCGCTTGACGTAATACCGTGAAGCAGGCAAACAGCTTTGTTGCTCAGTTCCGCCTGTACTTTTTCAAAAGCTTTTTGCTGCGCAGTTGTTAGTTCAAAATCGATCTGTACATTTTTGGGTAAGTACTGCAGGCGGTCAACTGTTCTTTTCTCGATCCGGAGTATATTCTTTTCTGCCAGGCCTTTCAGCTGTGCATCGGAAGCGCCTGATTTTTTCAGCAATGCCGGTTTGGTCACTTCCCCTTCTGTTTTGACAAGATGCAGGTAACTTAATAACAGTTCCATTTGTTTGGGAGCCCGGGTCCAGTTATTCAGCAGGTCCGATAATTTATCTTCGTTGTCATACTCCGGGTTCAGCAGCACGTAGGTTTCTTTTTTGGGTGCATAGGTTTGTTTCAATGCTTCCCAGACAAAACAAACTTTTTTATTGATCAGCCGGTTGATAACGGGATAGGCATGCGAAGAATCCAGGATCTGCTGGACCTCGTTCAGGTTCAATTCCTTTTTCAGCAGCAATGCTTCGCCCACAATATATTCGTCATGATCGAGTGCGGAAAAATCATCGCCGTACTCTTCATTAAAGACAAGGATCGTTTCACTCGATAGTTTAAAATGTGCCGGCAGTGCCGCGGCCATCACTTCTCCTTCGCTGCACATATAATAATGTGCGATCCATTCCCACAATTTCAGTTGTTGTTCGAATACGACCGGTTCAGTATCGAGCAGGTTGAGGATATCCTTTGTTTCGAAAAGTTCAGGCTTTTCTTCGTGCAGTCTTTTGACGATCCCCGCATATTTCTTGCTTTTACCGAGATTCACTTCTACCCTGCAGCCCGGTCTTACCGAATCCAGTAAATGCCGGGGGACGGACCAGGTGTAGTTCTTTGGTAAGGCGGATGGTATGATGATTTCAGCGAACAAATGACGAATATTCTATAATCAATGATCAATTTTCGATACTCAAGTTAACCAGAAACAGGCAATCAGGGTTTTCTCCACCCGCCATCGTTCTCTATCAATTTCTTTTCCATGATCGCATACACTTCCTCTTTTAGCCTTTGGATATCTTTCAATGTATAACCCGCAACCGGGATCTCGTTGAGATAAAGAATGCGGCTGCGGCCCGGGGTCATGGAAAAAAAGCTTTTATAATTCATTCTCCGGTAAGCATCGAGAAAGAGTACGGGTTTGACGGGTGTCTGCGTTTCTATCGCCACCCGGAATGCACCATCATAAAATTCTTTTAGCGGTGTTGTTCCCGTATTGAATGTGCCTTCGGGGAATATCACTACGGAGATGCCTTTATTGATCAGCGATTTTAATACCCGCACACTGTTGGCCCGGTTGACTGCACTGCTCCTGTTGACCGTTACGATCGCATTGCGGTAAATAAACCCAAAGACGGGAACCTTACTCATTTCGACTTTTCCCAGTGGACGGATCGGCTGGCGGTAGGCTTTTACAATGATCGCGGCATCGAGATAGGAAATATGATTGGAAAGAAAAATATAGGAACGTTTTTTATCATGAGGTGATTCATAGATCGTCTTATGCCATACAAAGATCAGCGGGAACCATATATCCGCCCAGATCATGCAAAGACGGATCATCATATTACCCCCTTTGGTCCTTCCTAAAAAGCCGGCGATCAGTGCAAAGGGAAAGATCAGGAGCATAATGCCCACGAAAGTGACATAGGCATAGATACAAT
>DASYLC010000217.1:0-13299 GCA_036009775.1 Chitinophagaceae bacterium | reverse complement strand
ACATCTTTATGACCTTTGCCTGGTATTTTCATCTTAAAAAGGAGGGTTGGCCATTGTGGAAAGCCATTTTGATAAGCTGGCTCATTGCTTTATTCGAATATATGCTGATGGTGCCGGCCAACAGGCAGGGCTATGCGAAAGGGATGTCGGGTTTCCAGCTGAAGATGATCCAGGAAGTGATCACCCTGGTCGTTTTTGCCATATTCGCGGTTGTTTACCTGAAAGAACCCCTTCACTGGCGATACCTCGTCAGTTTTGCATTCCTGCTGGGAGCGGTTTACTTCATGTTCAGCAAAGAACCGGTGTAGATCAATAATCCGATGTAGAAGATGTTTTTTGTTGGTCACGGGTCTTCTGGCGCCTGCTGAAATCGGCTTTTACCTTGTGCACAAATGCTGACAAACAGAAGAATATGCCGCCACAAAGCAATACAGCTGAAATAATAGCCAGGACATACCAGTCGGAGTCGTGGGCCACTTCAAAAATAGCATAGTATGTAACGAGGATACCGGCAATGATCGCGGCAAACCCGATCAGCAATTTGGTAAAATACTTGTCATTATGACTTGACATAGGAAATTTTTATACGGTTAATGGGTTATAATGCAACAAATGTAAGGAAAAATTAATTTTTGATTAACGGGTGAGTTTTAACGAAGCACTAGCTTATTTATCGCCTGCCTGACTTTTATTGATCAACATATGTTCTATTTTTGATATCGAAATTTTTACCATGAGAAAAATGCTATTTATTTTTTCGCTTGTCCTCTTTGTGCAGCTGGCCACTGCGCAGCAGGCACCCGAAGGTTTGTTTATTTCCTCCAAAGCGCCCGATTTCAAAGCAAAGGACCAGGATGGGAAAGAGATACGTTTAAAAGACCTGCTGAAGGAAGGCAAAGTGGTGCTGGTATTTTACCGGGGTCAATGGTGTCCGTATTGCAATAAGGAATTATCAAGACTCCAGGACTCTCTCGGGCTTATTAAAGAAAAAGGGGCAACACTGATCGCAGTCTCCCTGGAAAAACCTGAGAATATTTCAAAGACCATAGAAAAGACAAAAGCGGCCTACTCCATTCTATATGATGAGGGAGCAAAGATCATGAAAGCTTATGATGTGGAATTTGAAGTGCCGGAGAATACCATTACCCGTTATCGTAATTCGGGGATCGATCTTTCCAAACTGAATACGGAAGAAGGGAAATATTTACCGGTACCGGCTGTCTATATCATCGATAAGGAATCAACGGTTGTGTACCGGTTCTTTGAACCGGATTATAAGAAAAGACCGAGTGTGAAGGAGTTGCTGGATCATTTATGATCCTGGCGGGATGTCTGAGGTCTTGAAGAGCGTCTGACGCATCGCCACTTTGTTGCGTGATATTTTTTGAGTTCAGCCTGCGCTAAGTGCCAGACGCCCCTGCGCAGACGTCAGACACCTAGCGCCACACGATCTTACCGATCTTACCATTGCCGCCGGAAAGAAAGATGGCAGTACCGGTTTTGGCGATACGGCATACATGAAATCCTTCTTTACTGATCCATTGCCAGGTACGGCCACCGTTAAAAGAATAATCAACACCACTCAGCCCGCAGGCGAGCAGGTCATCCTTTGACAAATATTCCACGCAGCTGCGGTAACCATGAGGTGGTTCTGAAGGCGCTTTCCATGTTTTACCTCCATTGCTGGAATAGAAACAATTCTTTTCCGAGGAACTGTCGGCATTGAAATCTCCGCCGACAACGATCATTGTTTCGCTGCCTTTGCCATTACCTTTATCATACACATCGACGGCATTGGCGCCGGTGGTCTCTTTTCCCTGTATCACGGGTAGTTTTGTCTTAACGGATCCTGTAAATAAGTGGGAACTCGTGCCGCCGCTGGCCAGGTAATATGTTTTCTCAAACAGGCGGATATTCGAACCACTGGCTGCAAAAAAAGCCTCTCCTGAATCGGTGAGGGGTCTTTTGTCCATATCCATTTCTTTCCAGGTGTCACCTGCGTCGGTAGTGGTGGCAACAAATACTCTTCCCCCGATCGGGTCGCCGATCACCATACCGTTATTATCACCCAGGAAATCCATGGCATCGAGGAACATGCCTTTTGTGGAATTCTCATACACGGTTTTCCAGGTCTCCCCACCATCTGTCGTCTTTAAAATATAAGCGGGTGCATCCACGCCCATGATGACCGCAGTACTGGCATCAAATGCTTCGATATCCCGGAAATCAATTTTTTCAAACCCTTTTACGGTCATCCATCTCCAGTTCTTGCCCGCATTACTGGATCTTCCAACTGTTCCGTTGTTGCCGCTGACCCAGATCACATTATCATTCACAACAGAAAGACCGCGAAGGCTGGTCTTGGTGCCGCTTGTCAATACCTCTACGGTGGGCTTCTGTGCAGGGAGCGTTTGAGCTGTTAGTAAGATAAGACCGAGCAATATGATTTGATAATTCTTCATTGTTTTTTAGTTAGTAGAATAGGAACCACATAAGATGATAGGTACATAGATATCTATGTGCAAACTTATGTTTCTATTGTGTTGCAGCCTGCCCTGACGAAGGGAAGGGTGGTTCAAATTTATTTTTGATCGTTATTCATATTTCATCATCGTTCTTTTCGTTGATCCGTCATCATAAAATTCCATCACTGCATAAGCCGGATCAAATTCCTGGAAAGCGCCACTCCACCAGTTACCACAAACGGCGCCATTGCAATAATATTTTATCCCAAGATAGTCCACTTCATCCTGCAAATGGATATGCCCGCTGATACAGGCTTTGATATTCGGGTATTTTGCAAACAGCTTCTTCAATGTGAAGAAATCCGTATGCATAAGGTTGCGTTTGATCATCAGGTCGCCGTTGGTTTCGGTCTTTTCAAAGTACAAACCCGAGCAGATCGAAAGGACCGGGATATGCGAAACGATGCAGATATATTTGGATGGGGGCGTATCGGCCAGTTCCTGTTTCAGCCATTCCAGCTGCGGATCATCGATCTTACCGATATAACCGCCTGCGGGGTTGAGTTGTGTACTGTCGAGCACAATAAAATGCCAGTCGCCTTTGGTAAAACTGTAATACCTGTTCTTCATCTCCAGTGTTTCCACGACCCAGACTTTTCCGTATAGCCTGTCATCCACGGGTTGATTCTCCTTCAGGAACCAGCCCCATACATCATGGTTGCCGATGGTATGATAGATGGGCAGGCTGTTCTCTTTTTGTAAAAGGGTTTTAAAAAGATCCCATTGTACCTGTGTCTTTTGTTTGTCGGCGTTGAGGGCATCCATGATGGCATCGCCGCCATTGATGATAAAATCTACTTTTTTATCGAGCGATTGAACATGCTGAAAGGCTTTGGCCATTCCTGCTTCGGGAATAGCGCCGGGTTTCAGGTGTATGTCAGTAAGATGAGCGAAGCGGACAGATTTTTTCTTTGGATCGGCTGCAAAAGATAAGGAAGGGAGGAGGGCAGAGCCGATGACCGCAGCAGAGGTTTGAAGGAATGATTTTCTTTTCATAAAATAGAATGGTGAAGGGGTGTTCATTTCAATTGTGCCTTCAATTCTTCGAAACTCACTATCCCCTGTCTGCGCCAGGTCTCTTTTCCATCCTTATAAATAATAAAAACAGGGATGGGTTCAATGTTCATTTCCTTCATGATATCGGTATGTATACTGGCGTCAATTTTTATCAGTTTGAACTCAAGGTCTTTGTTCTTTTCCAGTGAATCGAGCACCGGGTCCATTTTAATACAGGGCGGGCACCAGGTGGCCCCGAAATCGATCAATACGGTCTTTTTTTTAGTAATTTTTCCCCGGTATTCGTCCATGGTCATCTGCTTTTCATTGCTGCTGCCCTCGAGATTTTTACCGGCAGTTTTCCAGGCATTGATGCCACCGGTTAGCTCCACTACATTGGTATAGCCATTATTTCTCATCCATTCAGCAGCAGCGGCGCTCCGGCCACCTGCAAGACAATAAATATAAACGGGTCTGTCTTTATCCACATATTGAACCCTTTCATTAAACTCTTTGCTTTTTGTCCAGTCAGCCTGCAGGGCGTCCTTTATATGGCCGGTCTGGAATTCTGCCGCGGTGCGGACATCGAGCAGCTGCACGTCGTTTTTTTTCATCGTTTTCTCAAAGTCGTCCGGGTTTAGTTTAGTGGTTATGCCCGGTTGGGCCTTACAAGATAGAAAGCTGAAAAATAAAAAAAGGGAAAAAACGTTTCTCATCTGTTCAGGATTTCCTCAAAAATAGGACTTTGTTCGCCTTTAAATCGTTGAATGGCTGTGGATCCTTATCCCGGGGGATATGTCCCGGTAAGCAAAATAGTCTTATTTTTAAGGGCTAAAATAATTCCCCTTTTATGAAAAAACATGTTTTGTACGTGCTGGCGATGGTCGTGGTATTGGCATACGGGTGTAAGAAAGAGGAGAGCTTTGAAGTGGGCAATACGCCTTCGCAGGGAAGTCTCCAGAGTGATGTTACGGGCGATTGTCTTCCCAAGACGGTCAATGGCACTTATGTGGCGACCACACCGCTTGTTCCGGCTACCAATACGATCACGATACAGGTCAATGTGACAAGAACAGGAACTTATCTTATTACTACCGATACGGTCAACGGCTATTTCTTCAGGGCAACAGGTACGTTTACCACCCTGGGAAATAATAATGTAACACTCAGAAGTAACGGAACACCGTTCGCCGAAGGCACCGATAATTTTGTGGTCAGCTATAACGGAACCATCTGTGATATTGCTGTCGATGTATTACCTGCGGGTGCGGGCGGACCTGCTACTTTTACATTGGTTAGTGGTGGCGGACCACCTGCGAATTGCGCCAGCGCAGCAGTGAGTGGTGTGTATGTGACCAGTACTGCTTTGAATGCCTCCAACTATGTGGATATACAGGTCAATGTGACCCAAATAGGAACTTATTCGATCACTGCGACAGGTGGGGGAATGACCTTCTCCAAATTGAGCGCCGCATTTCTTACCCCAGGTGTTCAAACCGTGAGATTGGCAGGGAGTGGTACTGCGCCCGCGACAGGAGGACCTGTTACTGTGACTTTTGCCGCACCGCTGGCGAGTTGTTCATTTACTGTTACTGTGACAGGGCAGGCGGTGTATACTATTGACTGTGCCGGTGCCGATGTGAACGGTACTTATACGGAAAATGTTCCATTGGATGGTACCAATACTATTGTTCTCGATGTATTGACTGTAACCACGCCAGGCGCTTATAGTATTACAGCTTCTATTAACGGGATGACATTTTCAGGCTCAGGCACTTTAACAACTGCTCCGGCAACGATAACACTTACCGGAACAGGTACTCCTTCCGCAACTGCGGCGCCAACTTCAACGCTTGCGCTACCGGCTCCGTTGTCCTGTTCCATTCCAATAACTGTTGTGGCAGGTGCCAGTATCGATTGGAGTTTTAAAGTGGGAGCTACTACTTACCAGGGATCGCAGGCCCCTCCAACCTCTTTGGGGGTAATTTTTCCGCCTTTTACCCTCTTTCATACTTTTGGTGACAACCCCGCAGGTGAAACTATTCAGATCACTCTTACTGACGCAACAGGAGGGATAAACGTAGGCGAGACTTACAAGACGATCAATACTGCAACAAATTCTGCCGCATTTTCTTATAATTTCCCGGGTGGTGATATTTGGGAAGCAAGTCCTCCTCTTCCCCCAGATCCGGCAGTTGGTAACATGACATTTACAATCACCGCTCACAATACTACCACAAAAACGATAAGCGGAACTTTTTCGGGTATTGCCAAAAACTTGGCTAATGCGGATGTGAATATCACCGAGGGAACCTTTACTATAGTCTATCCTTAACGATCAATTCAGTAATCAGATAATAAAAAAAGCTCCCAGTATTCCGGGAGTTTTTTTTATACCTTATCTTAAATTAAAATCCTTTCTTTTTTTCGCTCTCCAATGGAGCCAGTTTAAAATCATCCAGTGCACTTTTCTGCGATACCATTTTCTCAATGTCTTCAATTTTACGGGGAGCAAAATGGGAGAGGAGTTCATAGCCATCCCGGGTGATCAGCAGATCGTCTTCGATACGCACCGCCACACTCCACCATTTCTTATCGCAGGGACTGCCTTCGGGGATGTAGATACCGGGTTCGATGGTGATGACCATGTCTTTCTTTAAACTGTCGTAAAAACCGCGGTCGTGTACGTCCAGCCCGATATGGTGACCCAGCCCATGCGGGTAGTATTTGCGCAAGTCTTTTTTATCGGTGATGATACCGAGTTTTAATAAACCTTCTGCGATCGTATTACTGGCGGCAGCATTGGCATCGGCCCATTTGGCCCCGTCTTTCAGGGTTTTGAAAGCAGCTTCCTGTGCATCGTATACCAATTGGTAGATGATCTTTTCTTCTCCGCTGAATTTACCATCGGCAGGAACTGTTCTTGTCACATCGGCCGTATAACCGTGGTATTCGGCGCCCACATCCATCAGGATCATCTGGGTTCCGATCTTTGTTTTCGTGTTCTCCATATAGTGGAGGATACAACCGTTCTCCCCCGAGCCTACGATCGAACCATAACCCACTTCTTCGGCGCCGTATTTTTTATGGACATATTCATGCAGGCCCTGTATCTCCAGTTCGGACATATCGGGCCGAAGCGCTTTCATTACTTCATTCTGTCCCTGGCAGGATATCTCCACGGCTTTGCGGATCAGGATCATTTCTTCAGCGGTCTTGACCTGGCGAAGTGTTGCGGTCAGGTCGCGGTAAAGTTTGGTATTATACCTTTCCGGGTTGCCACCCTGTTCAGGTATGGCGGCCTTTTCTTTGAACTGTAGGATAAGGTCGAAGAGATCGGCCTTATCTCCGCCATTGGGAATATCGATAGGAAAGCGGTCATAAATGATCTTACTGAATTTAGAAAAGTCGATATTGAAATTCCTGAAATCGGCCCCGTTATAAACAGCCTGGAATCCCAGTCTTTCTTTGGCGCCATCTGTTCCCAGGCGGCGGCCCGTCCATTGTTCGGCCTGGGCATTTCTTTTTTGTACAAAAAGGATCTCGTTATATTTATTACCTGATGAATCCGTTTGGTCATCTTTAAACACAAACAGCAATGAATGCGGTTCTTTATACCCGCTGAAATAATAGAGATCGGGGTTCTGGTGATAGAAGTATTCCACATCATTGGAGAACGTACGGGTAGGAAAGGCAAAGACCACCATTACCGAATTAGCCGGCATCAATTCCCGCAGGGCCGTGCGACGACCCGCATGAAATTCTTTGGACAGGTAATCAGCCGGGACATTGTCTTCATTCGATGTTGAAGCCGGTTGCGCCAGCACGGTCGATGAAAATAAAACGGCCATGGCAAGGAGCAGCCGGGCTGATCGGGAAGATGTGGGCATAAAAGGAAATTAAGAATGGTAAAATAACTTAATTCCTGTATCTCTTCAGGCAATATTTTATAAACGGAAGCCTGTAAGTTTATGGTTTATGGTATATAATTTATGGTTGTGCTAGTGCCAGTTTTCCCTGGCTAGTTATAAAAAACCCCTGGTTGAATGGATAGGGCTACCCACCATAACTGCATTTTCCGCACTCTTTAGAAACTCTTTGATTTGAAGCAACAATAAACCAAAAACTCATTCTTCGTCGTCCTCTTCGTAATACGCATCCTGGTTATTTTGATAATGCTCCTCCCAGGATTTAACCGCCTCGTCACTCAGGCACTCGATGATATCGTGCAGGGTGTCTTTCTTTAATTTCCATGCCGTTGCCATCGGTTCATCGAATCGCTGGATGAATAGGCAATGATCAGATTCCACCGCTACTTTGATCAGCGTGATCGGTGATGTTTCGATTTCTTTTACCAGGTAATAACAACCGGTCTCCATCAGGTCATAGGTATACATAACTCCTCCTTTTTCTTTTCTATAATTCAAATATCCTGGTTAGTAAGTTCAACCATTTACAGGCGCTCAGTTGCAGTCGAAATGGGGGAGAATCGAATGGGTCAGGGGTTGATCCAAAATTAGTGATTGGACAGGTATCCCGGCTGTGAAATTTTTGTTGCCTCGTTTCGGCGAAGGTGTAAGAAATGCATTTAGCCTTGAAATACAGCAAATTGGGAAGGTTGCCGGAAATTTATAATTCGTTAATTTATTGAGCCTTTAAACAGGTCATTTTGCCGGCATATTGCCAGGTTTCCCTCCGGTCCTGTTCGCCAACAGTGAATTGACTGCTGCTCTCATCAAAGGAGCGGTTGACGAGTTTATTGTTCAGGTCAAGCGAAAAATCAATAAAAGAAGCAACCACATTCCCTGTTCCGGCCTGGTTCATATCCCATGCTTTGGCAGGAGCCGAACAGCTGAAATTGAAGGCGGAAAAAGCGATGTTCTTTACCACGGGGAAGTCGAGTGTTTTGAAATGGATCTTCTTATTCGTGATATCGTAGACGATGCTCCATTTGGTATGGGAGCCCTGCGCTACAGCATCAAGGATACTGAAAGAATAATCAACGACAGGGGTGCTGATATCGGATTGCTGGAATAGCTGCACCCGGTTACAGGCTTTTGCAAAACGGTCAATGGAGTTGTTCGTGAATGACTGCGTTCCCCCGGCAGCGCTGGTCGCTTTTTTGGTTTGCTCTATCGAAGAAGCATACACATCGTTCGTCAGGACCGGAAAAGGCAGATCAGTTCCTTTATGCACTACCATTTTTCCCTCCAGGAATTCGATGGTAGCCACATTCCCGGTTGCATCCGCCACAAGATAATGAAGTGGTGTATCATCGCCGATGCGGATCGTTTTTTCGGCAGCGATCAGTTCGCCCACGGTAGCGCAATTATCGAGCTGGTATTGTATCCATTGCAGCACACCTACGGCCGGCCGTGTATCGGCAGAAGGATATTTCGTGCCATCGAGCCACATCAGTTCCACCACCAGGCCTTTTTCATTCATACCTCCTGTGGGAAATTCTTTGCCATACTGGTTGAAAGTGATGCTGCCATACTGCGATACCCAGCTGATCGTCTCTCCGTATTTTGTTTTGTCGGATGTTTTGGACAGCCCTTTCTGGTTGGTGCAGATCATACCGTTGCCGGTGATCCAGTCGTAGTTACGGCCGAATACCATCTGCCCGTTCTTATTGATAAAAAAAGTAGTGCAGGCAAAACAAAGATTGGCTGAAAGAACGGTCAGCAGAAGCAGGACGGCTATCTTTTTCATGCTTTGAAATTAGTTATAAGGCCGGGGTATTGTAAACGAAATGGTACAGGCGGTGATGAAAATACCCCGCCGGTTCCTGTTGAAGAACGGGCGGGGTAGAAGATTTTAAAAACGGGTCAGCTGAAACTGCAGGTGCGGGTGCAATGCTTTTTCTCCATCTTGTTGCAATCTGATTTCTTTTCAGTCGTTGCTTTTTTACGGTTATTATTTAAGCTGGCAAATGCAACAGCTGTAACACCTCCCATCAGGACAACGGCCACCAGTATTTTTTTCATAGCTGAAAATTTAGAAGTAAAAGTTACGGGATTTCCGGTTCAGGAAAAAACGGATTTGATGAATGGTATAAAACAGATAAAAGATGACAGATAATAGATAATAGTGGGTTTGCCAAGGTTCTGAGGTCGCTTTTGAAAGCATGTTTTCTTGCTAATGACTAAATTCAAGATACAGCAGGCAGCTGTGGCTTTGGGCTCAACTTTCTAATTTCTAATTTCTTATTTCTTATTCCTTATTTATTCAAGCATTGATCATCTCTTTCAGCGCCAGGTTCTTATTCCGCAGGTACAGCCCGCCTTCCAGTACCGATTTCAGGTTGGCCATATAAAATCCCCAGCCCTTGCCGCATTCGATAAAAAAATGCTGCTGTTCCTGCTCATCTTCCATCGGCATTTGCTGTACCAGTTCACAGATCGTTTCACCCTCCTCCTGCCGGACAGATACAGTGACGATACAACCACCGGAAAAACCAATTGCAGCTGATCCCATCCATTGGCTGCGAGTATTTGTCTTTCCTCCACGACGGAATCGTCATAACCAAACCAAAGCCATTTATAATTATCACCGGCTTCCACATGGCTGTTCTTTGGACGTGCCGTGCCATCAGCTTTGGTGAACTGTGCCAGCCGGAGAAACCAGCTCTCAAGTCCCTGCTGCGTGGACCATGCATCATAAATGGCTTTTGGGGGCGCTTTGATTGGAATGCGCCGGCTGAATTGTTTCCAGTTGTATGACATATGCTTTTTTATTTGTTAGTACCCGTATTACAAACCATTTAAATGGTTTATGTCAGCATCGTTTCGATCTGTAGCACCGTGTTTAAACCCCCGTGCTATAAAGGTTTACAATTTTGTGATCTTCATTTCTACCCTGCGGTTAATGGCCCTGCTGGCTTCGGTATCATTGGAAGCTATGGGTTTATCCGGTCCATTACCTTCTATCTCGATCCGAACTTCATCGATCCCTCTGGACGCAAGATAATCCTTACAGGCCCTTACTCTTTTGAGTGAGAGTTCACGGTTCAGCCCGGCACTGCCTTCGGATGAAGTATGACCGGATAATAATATTTCCAGGGACTCTTTTTGTTTCATCAGCGCAACCAGTTTATTCAGTTCCGCTTTACCTGCAGGAAGAAGTACGGCACTGCTGACGGCGAATTGGATATTGTTCATCACCAGGTGATCGCCTTCCTGTAAGGTTTTATTATTATAAGTGACTTTTTCAGAACGTTTGAGCTCAATTTCGACCCCTTCTGTTATTTCATCACTTATCACATCCGCCTGTTTTACCGATGAAGCGTAACCAGCAGCACCTGCTTCTACGATAGCCAGTCCGGCAGGAATATCCTGCAGCAAAAAATTTCCTTCTGCATCCGCTTTCATTGTTACAGATCCTTCTATTGCTGCCATTGCAGAGCCAATAGGCTTCCTGGTTTCCATATCGATGACCTTGCCGCTGATCGTTCCTTTATATGTGAGTTTGGGGTTGATCAGCAGTTTTACAAAATCGATGGCAAAGCCGTCGCCCATACCGGTTGTGGGATCATCGATAAGAATAGTAAGAGAATCAGCTTTCAATTGTTGCAGCAACTCGGCACTGAAACGAATATGGATCAATTTACCGACAGGCCCGTCTTGGCTGATCCACCTGATCATTTTTTCTGCCTGGGTAAAACGGGTACCATTTACACTGAACCGGAATTTTGATCCCATAGAAGGGGATTGGAAATCATCTATAAAAAGTTGAAGCGCTGCGGAATCGATCTTTATTCCTTTCAATTCTTTTAACGGGAGGACCAGGGCAACAGGTTTATTGGCCGGCCGTTCTGTCGTATTGGTATATCCTTCGCTTCCTTTACCATTTCCGTATTTAAAACTGGTGGGCACCATAATCCTGTCCGTTCCGGAGGCATCCATTGTATTAATATTCCAGGGATAACCGTGCGTTGGAGTTGACTTACCTGAAAAGGGCGTAAAGTCTTCATTCCAGCCAAAGCCGAGGTTATCGATATCACCGACCCGGATCATGAGTTCCGCTTCTGCTGTATTTTTCAGGACAAAGAATTGTTTGGACCAGTCTCCATCATTCTGAGTGTTCCGCTGCGAAAAAGAGGACAATGTCCCGGTCAGCAGGAGAAAAAGAAAGCAGCTGTTTTTCATATGCTGGGCTTAACGGGTAGTAAGATAAGAATTTTCCAAAACCTGGAAGGAGACCAACTGCAAAGTTGTGGGGCATTCTATTTATATTTGCAGTCCTGCGAATAAAATGACTCCTTAGCTCAGCTGGTTAGAGCTACTGACTCTTAATCAGTAGGTCCAGGGTTCGAGTCCCTGAGGGGTCACAAAGGCTTTGAATTGTTCAAAGCCTTTTTATTTTATGCAATCGGTGTTAATAGGATATACTATAATCAACAAACAACGCTCAATGCTCAGTGATAAGGCAACAATGAGTAATTGTGTCAGGATCTGAAAATTGAGAAATAAGCATAGAATATGGATTTTTCCGGATCCGAATGAAAAGGGTAAGGAAATTAAAATGTAAAAATGGTTACAAAGGGATACCATTTTTCCCCACCTGTGTATAACTACAAATCTTGGGTGCAAGACCCGTTTCGGTATATTTGCCCAACCCCACCCAATGCCTCCCGATTGGGAGGTTTTTTGTGATATAAAGGAGAGGTAAAACATTGAGACACGGACTTTGCGAGCTTTGCTCTTTGCGTTCTTTGCGAGAAACAAAAAAAACGAATAGAGAATAGAAAGCTGAACGGAGCGTCGCAACAGGCGATGCCCAAAGAACAGGAAGATGGCTAAATAAAATTCTGATAACCTATAAACGAATCACCCTTCGATCCTTCGCTTTGTTCAGGATGACAAGGGTGAAAATAAAGCATGGCAAAAGAAAAAGAAACAAACCTTTTTGATTATACCGAAGACAGTATAAGATCACTCGACTGGAAAGAACATATCCGCCTGCGACCGGGGATGTATATCGGTAAGCTGGGCGATGGTTCTTCTCCTGATGACGGTATCTATGTCCTCGTAAAGGAAGTGATGGACAACTGTATTGACGAATACACGATGGGCTATGGTAAGAATGTGGAACTGACCATCGAAGGCAAAACCGTAACGATCCGGGATTATGGCCGGGGCATTCCCCTGGGTAAAGTGGTGGATGTGGTCAGTAAAATAAACACAGGCGCCAAATACGACAGCAAGGCTTTCCAGAAATCGGTGGGATTGAATGGAGTGGGTACCAAAGCAGTGAATGCACTGAGTCATCATTTTAAAGTGACAGCCATACGGGAAGGGAAAGAAAAAACAGCCGAATTTGAAAGAGGTGTATTGATAAAAGAATACAAAGAAGCAAAAACCGGTGAGTCAAATGGTACATTGGTAACTTTTGTTCCCGACGAGATCGTATTCAAGAATTTTAAATTCCTCCCCGAGTTTTTAGAGAACCAGATATGGAACTATTGTTTTTTAAATTCCGGATTGCGCATCAATTTCAATGGCAAGAATTTTGTCAGCAAGAACGGCCTGCTGGATCTCCTGCAACGAAAGACCAATGAAGATGAAATAAGGTACCCGATCATCCATCTCAGCGGGGATGATATTGAAGTCGCGATATCACATACCAATGAGTACGGGGAAGATATTTACAGTTTTGTCAATGGCCAGCATACCACACAGGGCGGTACTCACCAGCAGGCATTCCGTGAAGCGTATGTAAAAACGATCAGGGATTACTTTAAGAAAGATTATGATGCAGCCGATATTCGTACGGGTAT
>DASYLC010000216.1:0-4980 GCA_036009775.1 Chitinophagaceae bacterium | reverse complement strand
AATGGCCCCGAATGGGTGACCACACAACAAACTCAGGGGTAATGGCTTTAACAAAATATTGAAGCGGTATCCTGGTAGCAGAACGGCAGGTCACTTATTTTTAAGCATGCCTAAGTACTGCTTTCTTTTTGTTATTCTTCTGATCCATATTTGTCCGTCGGTTTCCGCCCAGGTACAGGTAAGTGGCAGGGTCTACGAAGAAAATGATTCACTGATCGTAGCTGCTACGGTCCGAAACAAGAACCGGAAGGTATCGTCTTACTCGGACCGGGATGGGCGCTATCATATTTTCGCGGACGAAGGCGATACACTTTTATTTTCAGCGGCGGGTTTTATACCGGATACGGTAACGGTGATGTTGCATATGTTATTGACTTCTTATGATGTGACATTGACGAGAAAGTCCGTTCTTCTGGAGAGAGTGGAAGTCTCCGCCAGTTACAGGCAGGACTCGATCGACAGGCATAATTTTTACGCCAATGTTTTAAGAAAGAATCCGGTAGTCAGCCGGCCTGCGAATGGATTCGGGATCAGCTTTAGCCCCACCGGTGCTTTTTCCAAAGCCGCCCGGCAAAAAAGGGCACTTAAAAAAAGACTGCTGCAACAGGATAAAGAAGATTATATCGATCGCTCTTTCCCGGCAGAGTGGGTACAGCGCCTGACAGGATTGAAAGGCGATTCTTTGAACCTGTTTATGTACAGGTACAGGCCTTCTTATGATTTCTGCAGGAATACCGACAGACCGGGAATGACGCTGTATATAAATGATAAACTGAAAGAATTTAAGAAGCCAAAGAATGACAAGCGGCTTGAACCTGGTTCCTGATCATGCATTGATCGCGGTGGCTATGCACTCTTATCGCATAGCCGGTATACCAGCTATTAAAATTCACCCGAATTGAGTAGATGTAATGGGTAAGTGTATTCTACCTTGCGGTAGAAAAGTCATAATATGAAAAAGGTATTCTCTCCCATTTTTTTCGCCTGCCTGCTTTTAACCTCTTCGTTAAAGGCCCAGCCAACGATAAGCAAGCAAGAGCACCAGGCGAAACTGGTCTTACTTAAAAAAGATACGGCTTACCAACGATTCCATGATAAGCTTACAGCGCTCCTGGAAACAGCGAAAGGAAGGAATACGAATTTTGCTGCTGTTCAAAAGCTCTTCACTGCCAATAAGCCCATGTTAACCGGTTTGAAAAAAAGATATAATCTTCCCGGCGCAGGAATGACATTGCATAACAATAACCAATATATTGTCAATGAAGACAGGCCCGTTGCACAGGTAGCAACGAATACGAATGCGGTAACAACGCTTACACGTGTTGTCAATGGTCCTTTTGTGCTGGCTCATACTTCACCGGCTGGCCAGAATCCCTGGGTAGTTGAGCAGCAAGGCCGTAAAATAATATGGACATTATCCGGGGATGAAGAAACGTTCGACCTGGGTGGTACGGCCGTGTATGCAGTTGCGGTGGTCACTGTGCCGGATGACCCGAAGATATTAAGCGTAATGATCGATTTTGAATATACATTGTTTACCACCGGCTGGGATACGGAAGGTGGGGTCATTGCGCCAATGCTGGGCGTTTTGGTTTACGGTGGGTTGAACAGTTTTTCCTACGATCATTGGCGAACAACCGGTATCCATGTCGCCAACAACTATCAACAGATCTTTAAGCATTTCAAAACATTCTTTACAAAAGAGTTTGACGGACCGGGCCAATACACGGAGTCGAGGTCGAAGAATACTTTCGGATTCGGTGGTAATGTAGTCCCGGGACAAACTATCTATTTAAAGGTGGCAATAGGGTACGATACCAATAGCAATCACACCGGGGATTTCGGTGTTTACCATTATGGTGAGTTTGAACTGAATAAAATTACTCTCCGGTATTCTAAAGGAAGCGAGTGAAAATAACAGGCGCCGGTATGATTTGTCATCCAAAGCGATCCATTAAGGCAAACCTTAAATAATCGGTTTGGCCATACCGGGAGGTCAAAGTTCTGCAATAAGGTCATTGACAAAGCTGCGCCCCATCTCTGTCATATCTGTACTGTACTGGCCTAAAAATTCTGATGCCGAAGATTTCCATGATTGAAAGAAGCGTATGCCCCGGTCGTGGGATCTGTTCTTTACTGTTATTTTACCCGATTTATTTTCTACTCCATTTTGCAAAACCCGGTAGGATACCACCAGGTCTTTTGTATCCGTTTCCATATACAGTTTGTGCCAGTGGACCAGCAAAAGAACGATATGCCCTTTGTCAACGATCGCAAAAGCGCCGGGGATCTCTTCGACGTTTAATTCTAATTGCCGCCCATTCAGTTTTGGAGCCAGCTTGCCGGATTGCTGGTTAATTGCTTTTTTGAAATAATTGACCCCGATCTGCGGGTTTAGCTTAGTGCTGTGACGATAATCGTATTTCCAGTAAATGATCAGTGGCAGCATTTTAGTTTTCCTGTTCGTAACGGAAATAACAGAAGGGTCCGCCGGGATCGATGTGGTTATATTTATATCCGGGTTCTTCTTTTTATCGGGCTTTGGCAATTCATTGTTGAATTGTTCAGAGACAAATGAATCCATTTTGCTGGGCGTGAGACAGCTGGTTAGGAATAAAATTGTTAGTAAGGAAAGGAGCGCTGATCGGAATGTACGGGACATGGTGAATGAAAATTTGCAGCTAAGATAGGTTGGGAAATATGGAATGAGAAATAAGATAGGACAGGGGCAGGCTGAAAAAGACAAAGATGGGTTATTTTAAAGCCAATTGAATACGGGTTAGTAGTGACTCAGTTTGAAAAATTTGAACCATCCTTCTTTCGTCAGAGCAGGCTACGGATTTGTACACATAAGTTGGAACAAATAGTCTATGTGCAAACCTATATTTCTACTGTGTCTATGTGGTTCAAAAACATTTTAAAGTATCAAGAGTTTTCAAATTAAGTCACTACTGCAGGCGCAATATCAGGTGATAATGATCAGTAACCTTTTGGCCCTTCTTGGTTTAATACTGGGGCTGACGCTGGGATTGTCGTTGTTGGGTGTGTTGATAAGCTGGAAATATACATTGATCGTTAAAGAAACTTAACCTGATCGTATAAGTCATTCCATCCAGGGTTCATGCTGTTGATGAGCATCTCTTTCTTTTTCCGACTACCTCCTTTTATTCTTTTCTCTTCGGCAATGGCTTCGATGATCGTATCAAACCATTTGTAATAAACCAGTTTGATGCAATTGTATCTCGATGTGAAACTATTGGGGTAGAATTTTTCTTTATGTCTTGCGACCCGCAGAGAAAGTATGGATGTAACGCCAACGTATAATGTTGAATGATTTCTGCTGGACATGATGTAGGCGTAGCCGCCTTTGCGATGCATAGTTTGCTTTGGACTGCATGTGCAATCGTTATGATTCAAAGGTCTGTTTGCAGTCCTCGCAGTGACGCTTCGCAGGGGAGGTGTTTTTCACGGATTTTCTGTTTTTTTTCGGAAGGCAGTTTGCTTCGGATTGCAACTGCGATCCTCTTACCTCAGCGTTACGTTTGCAATTCTCGCAATGACGTTTCGTAGGGAGGTTCTCGCAATGACGCTTCGTAGGGGTGGGTCGTACACCCCGTCATTGCGAGGTCTGTTACAAGGCTCTCAAAAATGCATCGTCAGTTTCCAACAGGCCGAAGCCATCCGGGATGAACGCAATTGATGCCATGGAAACGGTACGTACAAGAGTGCGACGCAACAGCAGACTGTGCAAAAACCTCATTTTCACAATTCCAGGCCTGTATTGCCTTCTTGTTGTAAGCATAGAGTTATTAAATGCCCTTTTGCTGACCTTGTTTTTTATGCTCTCAAACACATTTCAATATTTCGGTTTCCAAATAGAGCTCTTATTAAAGCCTTTTTTAATGAATAAAAAGCAAGCTTCCATTTTCTGAGCCTGTTTATCAGTTCAGGCACATCTAATATTGTTATCGATCTTCGTAAGTTGTACATCGTGAATATTATTGCCACCTCTCCATTCACTTTTTTAATGCTTCGCAGTAACGTGTAGTTGTATCCCCACCCTCGTTTAACTGTACCGAAGGGATGCTCTACTATTTGTTGTCTTTTTTTAAAAAGTTCTGCATTATTGTTTACCCTTTTATTGTTTTCATCAATCACTTCCTGATACTGGCTTCGCTCTATTTGTCTTGGGCCTTTAGCACTTGTACACAAAGATTTTACAGGGCAACCTTTACATTGTTTTGTTCCATAAGTTTTAAACAGATAAGTTGTTCTTCCCTTTCGTATTTTCTGATTCACTGTATTATTAGTAGTAAGGATTGCTCCTTCAGGACAGGTGTAAGTATCATTTATTAGGTCATAAGCAAACTGATCTGTTTGATAGGCCGGATCTATTTGATTTGACCTTGGCGTTCGATCAGGATAGGCTACCAGTGTCGTAACTCCCTGCTCTCTGCATATCAATAGCTGCTTGCCGACATGATATCCCTTGTCTGCCAACACAGTTATTTGTTTTACTTCAAGTGCCTCCATTGCCTTAGAAGCCATCCCACTCAATTGATTCTGATCATTTACATTAATCGTATCAAATTCAGCAATCAGACTGTGCTTACTGTCAGTTGCAGCTTGGATATTATATGCCACCTCAGCTATATTATCTTTTAACTTAACAGATCGGCTTTCCGGATCCGTAAGACTGACCTGAGTGGCTTCGCCTTTTGTTAATTCTGTTTTTAGCTGCTCATACTTTTGTTTGCGCTGTTTGAGTGCTTCCATCTTTTGATGTACCTCCTTCTTTTTTAACTCCGAAGCTTGCTTGTCTTCAGCCATGTCACAATCATTCAGCTCTCTGATATAGGACTCTGCTTTGTTGTCAATGTAAGTCAAATGTTTTTTGATCCTGGCTTCATTGAAGTTATTCTTATTGTTATTCTGAGCTCTTATCTTAGTGCCATCTACTGCAATTAATTCATTCGAGAA
>DASYLC010000215.1:0-2165 GCA_036009775.1 Chitinophagaceae bacterium | reverse complement strand
GAATACCTTGGTGTGATCAATGCGCAAAGCATTATCGGCGCCAATATCTTCAAAGATATTTTTGCGGGATTACGGGACGTGTTCGGGGGCCGCAGTAAGACCTATGAAAAAGTATTGGAGCAGGCCAAGGAAGATGCGTTGCGTGAATTATCACAAAAAGCACAGGCCATGGGCGCCAATGGTATCTTGGGAGTGGACCTTGATTTTGAAACCATCAATAATATGCTGATGGTGATCGCTACCGGCACTGCCGTACGTTTATGATTGAATAGCCATTTTAAAACTTATACGATGAAACATATACTGTTGTCGGTTGTTACCGTCCTGTTGTTAGTAGCTGTGAAAGCTCAACAACCTCCGCCTTCTGCCAGCGATATACTCAAAGAAGCTTCCCTGCAGGCGGCAAGGGAAAAAAAGAATGTGTTCGTGATATTTCATGCTTCCTGGTGCGGCTGGTGTAAACGGATGGATAAAAGTATGAATGATGATGCCTGTAAGAAATACTTTGATGACAATTTTGTCATCCGCCACCTCGTGGTAGATGAAGCAAAAGATAAAAAGGACCTGGAAAATCCGGGTGCAAACGAACTCAAGACAAAATACAATGGCGAGGGACAGGGCATTCCCTTCTGGCTTGTCTTTGATAAGGAGGGTAAATTATTAGCCGATTCGAAGATAAAAAACGATGACGGATCGGGCAAATCGGAAAATACGGGCTGTCCTGCCAGCGAAAAGGAAGTAGCTTATTTTATTGAGGTGTTAAAGAAGACCACTTCTCTCAAAGCTGACCAGCTGGAGATCATTCGTAAGCGTTTCAGGGAGAACGATCAATAGATCCCATAACCGGCAGGGTTTTTCAGCTCATCTTCGATCACTTCATCGAGGGCCTTTTCGTTCTGCACGATCCATTTGGGTAACTCAGTGGATTGTATCCTCCAGGCATTGTCTTTTTTTTGCATATTAAAGAGGATGCGGTCTCCGCGCTCATTACAGACATTTACACTGAACAGATCTTCCTCCAGGCCTCTTAGTTTCCTGAAATTGAATTCTCTTAACCGTCCTTCTGCTTTTACCAGCCGGGTGAACTGGATCATTTTCACAAATTGCATATACACAGGTTGAATTTGAACCAATACTTACATCAATTACTATGCTATACATGTGTTTTGATACAGGAAAAGTTGTTCACAAAATCTATAGCAGATGGAAGATATGATATTGGAGATTGAAGTGTGGCAATGAAAATCTTAAATCCAAAGATTTCAAGGTCCCCGGTACCTACCGAATCAATGTAACTACACCTTTCTGGAAATAAGCTCTGCCCATATAATCGGTGGCTTTGACCGCCCAGACAAAAGCCCCTGTGTTCTGTGGCATTCCTTTGATCTTGCCATCCCAGCCATACCCGTTTATGCTGGTAGAAAAGACCAACTGCCCCCAGCGGTTATAGATACTGAAGTACTCGATGAACTTAATGCCTACCGCGATAGGCATCACCACATCATTCTTCCCGTCATTATTCGGTGTAAATGCCGTTGGAACAAATACGGAAGGGTTGGTTTTAAACACTTTGATGGTAATATAGGCTGAATCCTTACAACCCTGTGTGCTATAACCGATCAGTTTATACCGGGTTCCGGTGGTCGGATCGGGGAAAACAGCAACCGGTTCGGCAATATCGTCTGCTGAAAGATAAGCGGAAGGGATCCAGTCATAATTCACTGCGCCCGTTGCATGGAATTGTAACGGCTGACCCACTATTACGGCCGTATCATTGCCGGCGGAGACCCTCATTTTGGGAAGTACCGTCACTTTTACTGTATCCCGGCCGGGTTTGGGACAACCGTCCGTATCATAAGCTGACAACACGAAATCTGTGGTCCGGGGCGGGTAACTGTATGGGTTTAAAATGGCAGGGTTGTTTACAAGATTGGCAGGTGACCATTGCCAGGAACTGCCATCCGTGGTACCGCTGAGCTGTGCTTTGGCATTATAACAAATAGTGAAATCAGATCCGGCGTTCACCACAGGATAAGGAACCGTAGTGACGATGATATTATCCGTGGCCGAACAACCGCCGATAATAGCCGTGACCTGGTAATTGGTCATCGCATTATTGGTGAATGCATAAGGGTTTTGCAGGGTGGGATCCAGGATCTGTGCCG
>DASYLC010000214.1:0-4807 GCA_036009775.1 Chitinophagaceae bacterium | reverse complement strand
GTCCATGATAAGGTGTAACCTACCCAACCGGTCAGCCTTCCTTTTAATTTATTCACTAAAAATTCGGCACCATAACTCCAGCCTTTGCCAAAAACGAATTCATTCTCCGGGTCGTTGAGAGAGGGAGTATACCCTTCCCTGTATTCCACCTGGTTCTGCATATCCTTATAATACAACTCCAGCGAGGTCTCGTATTTATTATCGGCGAAATTTTTAAACAACCCGGCTGAATACAACCAGCTGATCTGTGGTTTTACAATATAAGTACTGGGTACCCATAGATCCGTCGGTAAGGTATTCCCGGAATTGCTGACCAGGTGGATATATTGAAAATTCCTTGTCACCGCCGCTTTTACCGATGTCTCGTCGTTGATCGCATAACGAACCGTAATACGGGGTTCAGCACCACCATATGTTTTTACCGGTTTAAAGCTTCCATAGACCGTGCTGTCGAGCTTATTCCCATCGGCATCGCGGAGATATTTTGTATACGGGCCGATCTGTGTAAAGACGCTCCAGCGCAAGCCATAGTTGATCTTCCACTTCTCCCCGATCTCCCAGTCGTCCTGGATGTACACCGCCGATTCGGCCGCATATTTCAGTCCTTCATTGTTCGGTGCGAATATGATCGAATCCTGCCGGCCACTCACCACGTTGGGTGTGAACCGGTGATAGGTCAGCAGACCACCGAACTTTAATTTATGATTGGGCAGCGGGTAATAATCAAAATCCGTTTTAAAGGTTCCGTCCTTGATCCCCGAGAAAAGCCCGATCTCGAAATTGTCCTGTTTTGCCGAGAAACTGAATTTATAATCGTTGTATACAAGCGTTGCATTGGAAAAAAGACGACGGTTGAAAACATGGTTCCAGCGTATCGTCGCGGTTGAATTACCCCAGGGAATATTGGTATCAAAAGAACGTTTGACATTGACAAAATCAAACACATCCCTTCCCAAATAACCACTGATATACAGACGGTCCTTCTCGGAGAAACGATAGTTCACTTTGGCATTCAGGTCATAGAAATAATAACCGGAGCCATAAAAATCACTGGTCTTTTTAATAAAAGGTTTGGCGATCGCATCGGCATAGGTCCGGCGGACAGAAACAATAAAGGAGGCCTTGTTCTTTTTCAGCGGGCCTTGTACAGATAACCGGGAAGCGATCAGGCCGATCCCTCCTTCCACCTGGAACTTATTGATATTGCCATCCTTCATCGTTACATCAACCACCGAAGAAAGTCTTCCCCCGTATTGCGCAGGCATGCCTCCTTTTATCAGGGATACATTTTTTATAGCGTCCGAGTTAAAAATGGAAAAGAAACCAAACAGGTGGCCGGTATTATACACCACGGCATCATCCAGCATGATCAGGTTCTGGTCGGGACCGCCGCCCCGTACATAAAAACCGGCATTCCCCTCCCCTGCATTACGGACGCCGGGTAATAACTGGATCGCTTTGAGCAGGTCGATCTCACCCATGAAAGCAGGAATATTCTTTATCTGGCCGATCGACAGATCGATCCTGCCCATTTGCGCATTCTTTACATTGGCATCCCTGCGTTTGCTGTAGACCACTACATCGGATAAGGCGGAAGAACGGGATACGATCTCAAAATTGAAGGATTGATTGGCATGCAGGCTGACAGGAACAGAACCGCCAAGATAAGAGACATGCGAAACGGAGATCGTATACTCTCCCTCCTCCAGTGTAATAGAATAAAAACCGTACTGGTTACTGGCCACCCCCCTGGATTGTCCGTTGACTGAGACCGTGGCCCCGATGATCGATTCGCCGGTGAGACTGTCCTTTACATAACCATTTAATGTAAAACGGTTGGATGGAGTTTCATTTTGGGCAAATACGGGACTGATCCACCACATCACCAGGGCAACACACAGGATTTTTTGCATAAAAGGATTAAGACGCTCTTACTGCCTCATTGTTACTATACTGCAAAGATAATTACTACCAGCTGTCTGTCCTGATTTTATGCTTTTGAACACACATTTAATGGTCAAATATGGCTAAATTTGCGCCTCGGAAAGAAAGTCAGTTTGTCATATAAGTCATAATAGTCAAATCGTTTCTAAATGTGACCTGTATGACCCATTTGACTTTTGACCCATGTGACCTATATGACTAATTTGACAATTTTATGCTGGCAGGATTTCAAAATGTGACATTCGAATTTGGAGCAAGGATCATCGTGGAAGAAGCCACCTGGCATATTCAGCCCGGGGAGCGGATCGGCCTGATCGGTTATAACGGTACGGGAAAATCCACCCTCCTGAAACTATTGGTGGGCGAATACCAGCCCTCTGCCGGCACCGTGGAAAGAAGCCGCACTACTTCGATCGGTTACCTGCACCAGGACCTTCTCAGTTTCGATACCAATGATTCGATCCTCCAGGTGGCTATGAGTGCATTTGAAAAAGTATTGCAACTCGAAAAAGAAATTGAAGAACTGGGGAAAGAACTGGAACGGACAGGCGATGAAAAAACACTGCACGATTACAGTGATAAGCTGCACGAACTGGAAACACTCGGTGGCTATAATATCCATCATAAAACAGAGGAGGTGCTCCAGGGTCTTGGCTTTGAAAATACAGACCTGAATCGTCCCTATAAAGAATTCAGTGGCGGATGGAGAATGCGGGTATTGCTGGCAAAAATGATCCTCCAGGCTCCCGATCTTTTATTATTGGATGAGCCGACCAACCACCTTGACCTTCCTTCTATCGAATGGCTGGAGAAATATCTCCTGCATTACCAGGGCGCTGTGGTGATCGTAAGCCATGATAAATATTTTCTGAACCGGATGGTCACCAAGATCGTGGAAGTGTACCAGCAACAATTGCATATCTATACAGGTAACTATGATTATTTCGAAAAGGAGAAAGCCATCCGTATCGAAATGCAGCAGAAAGCCTATGAGAACCAGCAGGATTATATCCGCCAGAATGAAAGATTGGTGGAACGCTTCAGGGCAAAAGCCAGCAAAGCAGCCATGGCACAGAGTATCATGAAGAAGCTGGACAAGCTGGAGCGGATCGAGGACGCAGCGCTGGAAAGACCAAATATCCGTATCAACTTCCGGGTGGACAAGACGCCGGGTCGTGTACTGGCCGAATTAAAAGATGTTTCAAAATCCTTCGGAGATAATGTGATCCTTGAGAATACATCGGTGGAGATCGACCGCGGTGATAAGATCGCATTGATCGGTGCGAACGGAAAAGGTAAGTCTACCCTGTTGCGTATCATTGCCGGCGCGGAGACATTCAGCAAAGGAGAAAGAAAATGGGGACATAATGTGGATGAGAGTTTTTATGCGCAACACCAGCTGGAAGCATTGAATGTCAACAACAGCATCCTCGATGAAATGAAAGAATGCGGTAGCCAGATGCATGAACTGGAACTGCGGGGCCTGCTGGGTTGTTTTCTTTTCAGCGGCGATGACGCGGATAAAAAGATCAGGATATTAAGCGGTGGTGAAAAAGCAAGGGTGGCACTGGCCAAAGTAATTGTGAGCAAGGCCAATTTCCTGATGCTGGATGAGCCGACCAACCACCTGGATATGCATAGCTGCGATCTGCTGATCGAAGCATTGACCAAATACGAGGGCAGTATTATCCTGGTCAGCCACGATCGTTATTTTGTTTCCAAAACTGCCAACAAGATCTGGGAGATCGTGGATCACGAGATCAAGGAATTCAAAGGAGGTTATGAAGAATGGGTAGCCTGGAAGGAAAGAATGGCGAGACAGGAAGCGGATCTGAAGAAGGAGCAAGGATCAAAAGACAAGTCACAAGCATCCAGTATCAAGAATCAAGGAACAAAGAACAAGGCACAAGCATCCGGTAACAAGGATCCGGAATCAAAAAAAACTGCCCCGGTCATTCATAAACCCGCAACAACAGCGATCGATAAAGAATCCAAAAAAGAACTGCAACGGATGCAAAAGCAATTCCAGCAACTGGAAGAAAGGATCGCAGCGTTGAACAAACAGAAGAACGAACTTGAAACCTCTCTTACTGATCCTGCTGTGTACTCCGACAAAACAAAATTCCTGCAGGCGGAATCAGCCTATAAAAAAGCCGCCGGTGATCTTACGCAACTCAATGCTGAATATGAGAAAGTGTTTGAAAAGATCATGGAGCTGGAAGGGAAATAAAAGATTGTAGGTTGAAGATTGTCCATTGCGTCATTCCGGGCAACGCGAAGGAAACCTATTGCTCATCGCCAATGGCTTTTTGCCTATTGCTTATTGTCCATTGCCCATTGCCTATCGTCCCCTCCCCCTTATCTCCAGCGACAGACAGAATTTACCGCCTTTATAATAGATCAGCTGGCGAAACAATGCAGGTCCTGATTGGCTTTCATCAGTATAATACAGCGTTGTGGAAAAAGGCTGGTTATTGACGATGGTTGTTTCTGTTCTTACATACAATGGTTTACTGAATGCCGTCAGCACCGCATCCCGGAGATTGACTGAGCGCTGATCCACGATCAACCGCAATTTATGCGGCTCAAAATAATAGATCGCATAGGGTTGGCCGCTGACAGGTATCACCAGTTTCCCGGAATCAGCCAGGGCCAGCATCCATTTTAACCGGTATTCTGTCGCCAGTTCTTCAAAGCCGGTTTTTATTGGCTCCCCTTTACAGTTCGCAAAACCTGTTTGGCCATCTTCGTATATTTTTTTGAAGTCAGTGTAAAAACCAGTAGCGGCAAATTCGTTTTGGGCATCTGCGCTGGCAAGCACCAGAAGCAGGAACTGGATCATCAGTATCCTTTTCATACAGGA
>DASYLC010000213.1:0-6079 GCA_036009775.1 Chitinophagaceae bacterium | reverse complement strand
ATTTTGAGGTAATAGATAACCAAACGAATCTCTCACCTAAGTCACCCCTTTCAGGGGGACAGGGGGTGTATCGAATACATCACCACCCCCCACACCGAAAAGTTTGTAAACTCTGCCAGGTTGATATTCTTATACCGGTTGTTTTCCGGGATCAGGAAAGCGGAAGTGAAATTCTTGTGGAACCGGCGCACCAATAGTTCTCCATTTAATACGGCTACAATGATCTTCCCATTCGCCACTTTGATGGAACGGTCCACGATCAGGATATCGTTGTCGAAAATACCGGCCTCCTTCATCGCGTCTCCCTTCATTTTAAAAAAGAAAGTGGCCGGTTTGTTTTTGACCAGTTGTTCGTTCAGGTCGATACCCCGTTCCATATAATCGTCGGCAGCGGCGCCAAAACCAGTGGCATTGGCGGTGTTTACTTCCTGCTGCGTGAATTGTTTCGAGCCTTTATAGGCCGCCCCGTAAAATTCTTCCCCTTCCATATGTTTAATTTTTTTATACCAACAGATCCGGCTAACCGCAGGATCAATAGATTCGCCAACCGCGGGCGAGGTTAAAACTGCCACCCGGGAAAAATTATTTTGGTAAAGCTAAATAATTTAGTAAATTAGTGCTAAGAAAATGGGGAATATATTTTTTAACGCTTAAACGGAGGGGCGATGGAAACAATTGTGAACACGATCCCGGGTTACCGGGTGTATGAGTACCTGCTGGTGCTGGGTCCGCACGAAGAATTGTGGAACCGTATCATGAAAGTCAAAGAACATTTCGCCACGGAATACAAATCCGATCATGCCCGATGGGGGAAACCACATATCACGCTGGTCAATTTTGTGCAGTATGGGATGATGGAAGAGAGAATCCTCCACCGGCTGCGGACCGTGGCGATGAGTTACCCGCCTTTCAAAGTGGAGCTGAAAGATTTCGGCAGTTTTCCATCGCATACTATTTATATAAATGTGACCAGCAAATTACCCGTCCAGGGTTTGGTAAAAGAGATCCGTACGGACGGGCAGCGGCTGATGAAACTGAATGATGAGAACAAACCTCATTTTATTATGGAACCGCACCTGACCATTGCCCGGAAATTAAAACCCTGGCAGTATGAAAAAGGATGGCTGGAATACAGCAACAAGCATTTTACCGGGCGTTTCATTGCCGATGGCATGGCCTTGCAGAAAAGACCTGCGGGTGAAATGAAGTATCAGCTGGTAGAGAAATTTGCATTCCAGAACCTGCCGGTTACCACAAAGCAGGGGGAATTATTTGGTTAAGAGTAGATGAAGACCCGGGACCATGTGCTATAAACAACTGCTTAAGATGATCACCAGGATAATTGCCTGGGCGATCATGATAGCCCGGATGAGTTTAAAATAATATGGACGCGCCGCGGTTAGCGGGGCTGTAAAATAGAAAAGTGGGATGGGGTTATGTGAGTAAGGAGAATAAAGAGTAAGGATAAGTGTGTATGATCATGAAGAGAGACTCTTTGTTCTCCTTTTTGCTTCGCTTCGCTCGCAATGACGACTTCGCTTCGCAATGACGACTTCACTCTGTTCGCAATAACGGAGATAAGTTGATAAACCTCTTTGAAAAAAAATAAAATCAAAACATATAGTGATGGCAGAGAAATTGAAGCAGGATCATTTCAGGGTCAGCCCGAAAAAACATGAGAATGATCAACAAGCGGGAAGTGAGGAGATACAGAAGCCGGACAACTACCTGGCGGGTCGTGGTGCCCAGTTCAATACAAAAAACCGCTTCTTAAAGAACGAGATCACAAGAGAACATATCGAAGGGATCGATGACTGGGATGAACCGAATTCGCCCACGATGTATATGGAACAGGAATCCAAAACGATCGTCAACAAAGTGGAGAGCAAGGACGTGGGGATGGGATACAGTATGAATCCCTATGCGGGTTGCGAGCATGGCTGTATCTACTGCTATGCCCGCAATGTGCATGAATACTGGGGTTACAGTGCGGGGCTTGACTTTGAACGAAAGATCATCATCAAAAAAAATGCCCCGCAATTGTTGCGGAAATTCCTGCTGCACCCGAAATGGGATGCCACGCCTATCATGCTGAGCGGGAACACGGATTGTTACCAACCCGCCGAACAAAAATACCGGCTGACAAGAGGGTTGCTGGAAGTGTGCAATGAATTCAACCAGCCGGTGGGGATACTGACAAAGAACTCCTGGATATTAAAGGACAAGGATGTGCTCCAGGAAATGGCAAAGAAAAAAATAGTATCCGCGATGGTATCCATCACATCGTTCAACGAAGACCTGCGGAGGGTGATGGAACCCCGGACCACCACGGCCAAACAAAAACTGAAAGTGATCAATGAGCTGAGCAGCGCGGGTGTGCGGATGGGGATCATGATGGGGCCGATGATACCAGGACTGAACGAGCACGAGATGCAGCGGATCATGAAAGCGGCGAAGGATAACGGCGCCACATTTACGGCATATACATTTATCCGGCTGAATGGAGCCATCAAATTCTTATTCCATGACTGGTTGTACAAGAACTTTCCCGACCGGGCCGATAAGATCTGGCACCTGATCGAACAAAGCCATGATGGAAAAGTGAACGATACCCGCTGGGGTGTGAGGATGCGGGGTGAAGGGAATATCGCTGAAATGGTGGCGCAGCAATACCGGAAATATGGAAAACTATACGGAATGAATGCGGAGGAATGGAGCCTGGATACGAGTAAATTCCAGGTGCCGGGAGGGCAGGGGAAGTTGTTTTGAATAGTTTTCACTTCCAGAGTTGGAAATATTTTTTCAGAAAAAAACGTCTAAAAATTGTTTTTTTCCCCGCGAATAAAAACCGGTCTTACATAATTTGTTGAAAATTTAAAATTATGTCTGACGAGTTTAAAGGCCTGAGTCAACAGGAAAAACTAAAGGCCGAAAACGAATTCCTGAAAATGAAATTAATGCTGGAGAATGGAGCGCAGTTCGGTTTTGCAAATACGGAAAATGAGATACCGCCCGAAATTGAAAACGCTTTTCTCCGGAATATTGAAGCATTTGAAAGAAAATCGGCGAACCTGAAGTATATAACTGTGTTTGAAAAAATAAAACGGCCTGATTTTTTCAGACCGGTTGCGGAAATCCCGGATGCAGAAATCTATAAAGCCTGGAAAGACTTGAGACGTTACCTTGCTCGGTTTAGTATCAGTGTTGATGTGTGCAGCCCGAATATTTCCAATCGGGAATTATACAGGTTTACCACGGAAGAACTATTCAAACATGAAATGGAGGACATGAACATCCCGGGTATGCAAACAGGGTTTATCTACGACGAATTTCATCCTGACCCGGTCTATGATAATTCAAGAATGGTGGAACAGGATCTGTTCGGCGATATTTTCAGGAAAACAGATTTGTTTTATGAGATACATTACCGGGATAAGGGATTTGTTTTCAATAACAGGGTGTATGAGAACAGCAAACTTTTTGTTGACCGGATAAACAGGTTTAAGTCATTGTTTGATGAGATTGATCTTACCAGCTATTCAACGACTGCCTGTCGGGTGATGGACAACAATTGTAAAGTGGAGGGAAGTTACGAAGCAACGGCTAAAACAGAGAACAACATCTCGATCTTCAAGGGAGTTTTTGAGGTGGATCTTGTGCTGAGCGAGATCGGTTATTGGGATTTTAAGCAAATAAGGATCGATGGATTTGACCCGCAGTAAAAATCTTTTTTAAAAATTCTTACACAAAAATTTGGCACTATCAAAAAAATAGATTCATCTTTGCATCGCAAAACAAAAACATGCAACGCAGACTATTACATATTGAATCAGCGAACCGGTTTAGTCCCAAAGGAGACTATACCCACTGCGGAGCATGTATACTGCATCTATAAGTTGAAACAACGAAATTGATGAAATACAGGCCCCGCAAGAGATTGCGGGGTTTTAATTTTGATAGTCTACCACAACCCTTTTGGTCCTTGCAAGTTCAGGAAGAGTTTAAGAAAGAGACTGATCAGTTGTGCGTGTTTTATGCAATCCGGAAGAAATTGAATCTATAAACGAAACAAAAATAAAAAGTGCTGAGGCAATTACGATATACACGATTTACAAAGACAGCGATGAGTGGCCAGCTATCATCACTAAGAAGCTATGGGTATGCGTTTCCACAGGGAACCATTGTGCCCATAGGTAGTGAGAAAGATAATATTCATCCGCGACCGGATTCCGTCCATACCTGAGTACAACTGTACAAAGGAAAGGAGCCCGGTCGCAAAACGACCGGGCTTTTTTATTATATAAAACGATGAGGATCATGGACCCGATACTATTATTCGCCTTACATGTTCTGTCTTATGTGATCTCTGCATCCATAAGCGGTAATACAGGTGGAAAGCAAAAGAAAAAGGAGGTGTAAAATGAAATTTTTAATGGTCGTACTGGCAATTCATCTGGTAGGAGAACTGATCAGCAATAAGCGAAAAAATAACAAAGCGGGTGAAGCGGAGGTAATGAATGAAAAAATTCGTCACCCCGCTGAGTTCGATCTGCGATAAAAATATTATGTGCAGAAGGAGGAAATAAGTTGTCCCGGTGATTGCCGCAATGACGGCAGCCGGGACACTTTTCCAAGAAAAAATTAAAACTGGGAATATGGAAACAGGAAGATATTGGGTGGTCATGCGATCGGGCAGGAAGTTTATGGTAGAAGAATGGGGAAACAACTATGTGCAGTGGGGCGATATAGATCCTGCCACCAAAAAACTAAACAAAGTAAAGGTGAAGGATTCCGATCTGATCAATGAAACGAATACACTGATCAAAAAGGAGAACGGCTTTAAGAACATCTGTTTCCTTTCACCCGGACATCAGCATTGGGATATATCGACCTGCTTGATAGTTCAGGTTTGGAGCAGATCGAGAACGAATATGTGCGGTACGAAGAGTAGATCATAAACCCGTTAATGAAACAGCAGTGGTAATAAACTGCCACTGCTAATTATAGCAGCATTCCAATTGGCTGGATACTCCGTCCGGAGCGGAGGAGGTGTCAGTTCGAATCTGACCTGCTATACATTGGGCGGTCATGTACCAGGGTTCGGCGAAAAGCACCTGCAATGCTTTTGGATGGGTTCGAACCCCGAAGTCAACCGGTAAAGACAATACGGCCGGGTGTTGGGCAACATCATCATCTCCCTTTCTTTCTGAAAGGTAAATAGAAGATGATAGTATCCGGTTCAACTCCGGAGGCCGTACCTGCTTCGCGTTGCTCGCAATGACGAAGATAAAAATGAATAAAAACTGTGATTACCTGTGCAGAGCGACGTCAATCCGAGTGAAACGAAGCAATGGCTTGTAGCTTAACTGGCAGAGTTACCGGCTTTTAACCGGAATGTCGAGGTTCGAGTCCTCGCAGGCCAACGGGTTAACAATGGATGAATAGCTCAATGGCAGAGCAGTCGCCTGTTAAGCGACAAGATGAAAGTTCAAGTCTTTCTTCATCCGCATCGGAGAGTTGACAGAGAGGTAATGTACCGGCCCGCTAAGCTGTGGTTGGGATAAAGCCCAGGTAAGTTCGATCCTTACACTCTCCGCCACTCCCTCTCCCCATTGGAAGAGGGTAAGGTTGAGGAAAAGGTTTGTGGTGAATGAATTCGATAATGATGAAACAGGAATCAGTCAATACTCATCACAAACAAATGGTGTTTTGGCAGAATGGATATATGCACCGGAGTCATCCCTCGTTGAAGTCTCGGGACCGGGGATCGTGGTTCAATTCCACGGGACACCGCTGAAAATAAGAAATAGAAATAAGAAAGGTTGCTTTGGCTTTGCCTCGCAATGAAAAAGTAATACAATGGAACAGGAACAACAACAATGGCGGAAATTAACCGGTGAACGGATCAGGATCCAGATCGCTGAAGAAGTAGCGAATGTATTGATCCGGGAAAAAGAAGCCGGTCACGAACTGAAAGTGTGCATCGGTACAGACAGCCAGGTAAAAGGCAGGCTGACCGAATTCGCTACCGTGATCGTTTTTATCCGGGAAGCAAAAGGCGGTTTCATGTATATACACA
>DASYLC010000212.1:0-3000 GCA_036009775.1 Chitinophagaceae bacterium | reverse complement strand
GGATAGTGTATCGCAACGCCAGATTGATTTAACCCTTATACAGGATGCTATTGCCAAGGGAGCAACGGATGTGAAAGAGAACAGCGAAGGAATCTATTATACTATTATGAAAGAAGGAACGGGAAGAGCGGTACTGGTGACTGATACGGTGGTGGCTTACTATAAAGGATACCTGTTCAGTGATGGCTTGATATTTGACCAGACAAAAGATAAACCGGCCACTTTCCCGTTGAAAAGGCTGATCAGGGGCTGGCAGATCGGTGTACCGCTTTGCAAAGTTGGAGGAAAAATCAAACTGGTCATCCCGTCCGATCTTGCTTATTCGGTAAGAACCAGGGCCGCGAAGATCCCGCCGAACAGTATCCTGGTATTTGAGATCGAAGTGGTCGAGGCAAGATCTGCACAGTAAAAACTAAATGGGTACAAAAAAATCCTGACCTTTATAGTCTCTCATTCGTGAACAATAAAAATCAAAATCATGAAATTATTACGAACGCTGCCGTTTGTTTTACTGATCGCCACCACCCTGTTTACTTCCTGCAAGAACGAGGATAAAAAAAAGGAAACCGAAACCAAAGACACCGAAATGAAAGAGCCTAAATTGAAAGAGCAGATGGTCCCTTACGTGCTGGACAGCACCCGCCGGAGTAATTTTATAGTGTATGACGAGAACATCGAAGGAAAGCGGCCGGTGGTCTTCGTGATCCACGAATGGTGGGGACTTAACGATTACGCAAAGATGCGGGCAAGGGAACTCGCCAAACTGGGTTATATCGCCATGGCCATCGATATGTATGGTGATGGGAAAATGGGTACCGATCCAAAGATCGCCGGGGAATTGTCAGGGCCTTTTTATGCGAACCCGGGATCGATAAAACCAATATACGCCGCTGCCCTTTCCAGTATCAAAGAATTCAGCCAGGCCGATACCGCTAAAATAGGCGCCATCGGTTATTGTTTTGGGGGTGCCATGGTATTGAACCTTGCTAAGTTGGGTGAGGACCTTAAAGGTGTAGTAAGTTTCCATGGTAACCTGAATGTCGTTCGCGCAAATAAAGATTTGCTGAAAGCAAAGATCCTTGTTTGTCATGGCGCCGCCGATGAGTTTGTCCCGATGACTGAAGTGGACCAGTTCAAAAAACAAATGGATTCAATCGGTGCCAGCTATACGGTGAAAATATATGATGGGGCTACCCATGCTTTCACGAATCCGGAAGCAACAGCTGCCGGTGAGAAGTTCAAACTGCCGATTAAATACAATGCAGCTGCCGATTCAGCATCGTGGAAGGAGATGAAAGATTTCTTACGGCAGGTGTTTCAATGATATTTACACGCTTAATTCAACAGACCGGAAAATAATTTCCGGTTTTTTTATTGTAATTCCCCGCTTTAAGCATGTTGGTTTTAAAGCTATTACATAAAATACGGTGCAGCGAATACGGAAAATTACTTAGTAAAAGCTATGAATTGTAAGATCTAGTCTCTATTTTGTCCTCCCATCAGGACAATGGACCATATACCTTGAGTAAACTAATTTTTTCCTTACTAATTGGAAGCATCTTCTTTTCTGCCTGCAGGAAAGACATCTTCGCCCCGCAGCCTGAACCCACGATCCCTTGTGTGCTCCAGACCGCGAACCCAGCAGGCCGCTCCTATTCTGCAGACTCTGTTGTCGATTACACCTGTATGGACAAGCATTGCGGTATGATCCCTCTCAGCAGTAAGAATTACTGGGTATATGAGGATTCCATTTTCAATAATGGCGTTTTTGTAAAGGTTCAATTGGATACACTCCGGTATAGTTCCAATAAAAAATCACTGACCGATGGTTTGATCTGGTGGGAAAGTAATATGAATATCGGTCTTCCGGCTACGCTCTATGCCAGCGATTCGGCTTTTTTCATTATCAGCGATCGTTTATTCGTCCCGGGTATCAAAGATGTAAAAAAAGATTACAGCCTGTTTCCTGGTGATTCACTGAAATACCTGGCCAATTTTGAAGACGCTGCGGCCAATGGTCGTTCGTTACGGTTGTTTACACCCGTTGTAACAAAGATGGGTAGCTTTGATAACTGTTTCTATTTTGAAAAAAATGCCCGCAATTTCCGAAAAGACCAGGTCTTCTTTAAACAGGGACTGGGCGTGATAAAATACATCCTGGAAAAAGCGGCTCCGGGCAGCCCGTTGGTCAAACTACAGCAAATATCGACACTGGTCTCTGTTCACTTTGAGTAAGCCACTTTCTACAGTATTGAGAAATTTTTGAATTGGGTCCCGATCGGCATTTTCAAAATCTCCAACCCAACCCTGATTGATTAACTTTATTCATGCTCCGTCAAAAGCAGGTCAAAACTGTTTTGAATAAACACAAGAAAAGGGATTCCTGGTTTCTTGATGATTATTCGGTCAATCCTTATGAAGGATGCAGTTGCAATTGCCTTTATTGTTATATCCGCGGCAGTAAATACGGCGAAAATATGGATGAGGAACTGGCTGTAAAGAGCAACCTGGCGGAACTGCTGGATAAACAACTCGCAGCAAGAGCCCGGAAAGGAGAATACGGTTTTGTTGCCGTAGGATCCGCCACCGACGCTTATATTCATCATGAAGAAAAACAATTGCAGACAAGAGCCATACTGGAACTTCTTCTCAAACACCGGTTCCCGGTATTTATCAGCACCAAATGCACATTGATCACAAGGGATATTGAACTGCTCAAAGAAATTGAAAGAACAGCCATCCTCCCGGCAGATCTGCAGGATCGGTTGAAGACCGGGCTGATATTGTCCGTTTCCGTCTCTACCATGAACGAAAAGGTCAGCAATATGCTGGAACCCGGCGCTGCTCCTCCCCTGCAACGTTTTGAACTGGTCCGGCAATTAAAACAACAGGGCTTTTTAGTCGGTGTCAATGCGATCCCCGTGCTGCCTTTTATATCCGATACGGAAGAAGAACTGGAAAAAATAATTATCGCTGCCAAAGGATATGGCGCCGATTATA
>DASYLC010000211.1:0-16974 GCA_036009775.1 Chitinophagaceae bacterium | reverse complement strand
CATACTCATATACTGGTGCATTCTGCAGAAGAACCCTTCCTTCCGCGGTACTTCCAAACTGAAGAACATTGTCCTTATATTCAAAACCATTAACATAATCTGTTGTAACAGTACTACCTGTAGTAGGAATTACCTGTTTCTTGAGCTTGTCGCCTGAAGCACTGTAGGTATAAACTATTTTACCCTGACCCGCAATGATGATCTCTACCGGGAGATTAAATACATTGTATTTAATGGAAGTGATGCCTTTATTCTTATCGGCTGTTAAATTGCCGTTGGCATCATATAGGTATTCATCGGGATCAGTAATTCCGTTTACAAACCCGCTGCTTGCATAAGTTCCCGCATTGTCATCAACTTTCTTTAACTGGTTACCTGTATAAGTATAAGCCAGGGCATCGATATTTTGTTTGGCAGTTGCCCCCGATGGCCATTGGTTGCGGGAAAGTGTTTTGATGTTCCCGTTCAGATCATAGCTGATGATCTCATCATTTCCTTCGGGCTCAAAATACTGGGTAGCGTTTTTAGCGGCATATTTTGCAGAACCGAGACGGCCCATCAGGTCATAACTATAGCTATAGCTTTGCTGTTTGTTGCTTTGGGCATCCTTCCACCAAACTTCACTCATATTGCCATCGAATCTCGGAGCCACCGGGAAGGGATGTCCGGCCGTTACGGTATTATATTTTATTTCTTCTCCAAAAAGATCGCCTGCATCGGATAAGCCGGCATTGTTGATCGCTGTGAGCCATCCCCTGATATTGTAACTATAATCGACGGATTGTAAATAAGGAGAGCCATTCTCACTGTGCAGTTTCGTTTGAATAGATTGCCCCAGTTCATTATAACTGCTGGCCGAAGATGTTATAAGCTGGTAGGTAGTTCCGTTTTTTATAACCTGGTGCGTTTTGGAAAGTAGCCGGCCGGCATGGTCATAATAAAATTTCTTTTTTAAATAGACTATGTTTCCGTTTGCAGTGTGATACTGAATTGCTTCCAGGATCTTCCCGGAAAAATCTGGCCGGGTGGTTGAAATATCTTTACCCCCCACCAGGTTTTCGGTTGCAGTTTGAATGGTATTGCCTTTTGCATCATAAAAAGCAGAACTGAGCAGGTATTTTACCGGGGTATACTCCAATACTTTTTGTTTATTCCCGGTAGGACTTCCTAGCGTTCTGTAAGAAACTGTTGGCTCCGGTGTTAACCCCAGCAATAAAAAGCTCGCATTAGTGGTTGTATTGTTATTATCGTAATCGTAGTCGTCAAAATAATTGACGGTTAATATTTCGCTGTTGCCTGCCGTTAGCGAAGGAAAAGACTGGGTAACGGTATATCCATGCTGAGTACTATAATTCATCGCATTCCGTGATTCAAAATCATTTCCCGTAAAAGCCGTTACAGCCGACTGCATACCTGCCTGGTTTACCATAGCGCCATGCGTATAGATCCCCGACATAACCTGTCTGCCCAGGGCATCATACTTGTTAAACATCCACTGGGTCTTCTTACGCAGTTCCCCATCCTGCACCAGCATAGGCTGATTCTTGTTATTATATACGATGTAGGTTGCTGCAGCTCCCGGGATCTTCTTTTCCGTCTGCCTTTCCCACTCGTCATAACTGTAGGTGAAGCACCATTTATCCATAAATTCAGGGTTAGGTGCCCAGTTGCCGGTAGCCATCATTTCTTTAACGCCTTCGGGTTGTATTACCATGCGTAAACTTCCAAAGTCATCATAAATAGTATAAGTGTAATTATCTTCAATAGCAGAGACCTGTGACCTGGTAAGAATTTGCTGTCCTGACTTATCAGTATAAGTATAAGAAGTTACGCCCTGTTCATCCTTTGTTTCTGTAACCAAAAGATCTCCCGGATCATATGTACGTGTTGATTTAACCGTAGCCGTACGGATATCATATTCAAAAAACCTTACAGCATCAGCAGCTTCAGACGGCCGGGTAAGCATTGTGACGGTATGACCGCTTCCGATCTGCCAGGCAGAGCCGGCGCTACCTTTTTCTAAAACAGTACTGGCCGAGGAGGCTTCAAAAACAGTTTGGGAAAAAGGTTTGGTGGTGGTATCTACCTTTAGGGTATTGAGGTAAAATGCAAGCTGGTCTGCACTGGCAGAAGCTTTTAGCGAACCATCACTGCCGCCCGTATAGGGTAAATAGGATTTGGGCTGCCGCCCCATGTTATCATACTCTATAATAGTTACCATATCCTTTTTTGAAGGAGATGCCTGCAGACTTATCTGCTGTTTGGGACGTCCAAAACCATCCACATAAGTAATTTGCTGGGACAGATCTTCCACCGCAAGTGAAGAGTATTGAGACGTAGCGGTAACGCCTTCCTTTAATACAGTGGTGGTTACGATACATTTGGTGCAATTAGCCACGGTATTCAGAGAGCCTGTTACCGCTACCCGGTTACTCTCACATCCCGAAGTATTTTTTATACTGACGTAGTAAGTGGTGGTTGCACCAAAAAAAGTGGTATAGTTTGCTGTGCTGGCCAGTACAGCGCCACCCGTCGGGGCACTGTACCATTGATAATAGCTGGGACTTACTGCGCCGCTTGCACCCAGCGTAATATTACCAGGACCCACACGGCTGGCAGATATTCCGGTAGGAGGGTTGGGTATTGCCCCGCTTCCCACTGTTGCTGTCACCTGCACCCTGTTGCTCTCACATCCCGAAGTATTTTTTATACTGACATAATAACTGGTAGTAGTGGTAAAATTGGCGGTATAAGTAGCAGTATTTGCAAATGCTGTTCCACCGGCAGGTGTAGTATACCATTGATAGAACTGGTATTGGTTGACCAGCCCTGCTGCAGATAATGTCAGCGGGCCTGCATCGCAGCGGGAAGCAGGGGTTACCCCTGGTGCATTGGGTATATCACCGATCGTTAACATCAAAGATGCAGATGGGCCTGGGCAACCGGAACTGTTTACAATGGCCACAGCATAGAGACCCGATACCGAAAAATTAGCAGTGTATGAAGAGCCGGTCTGTCCTGCGATCACTGTTCCCGCCGGATTGTACCAGCGGTAGCTTTGACCCGCCGCAGCTCCTGAAGCTGTTAATGTCCATGTTCCTGCTCCGCAGCGTCCTGTGGCGGTGGTCGAAGGCAGACCTGCAAGGGGTGTAACCGTTACAGGAACCGAAGGAGAATAGACAGGGGTACAGGTTCCAGCCGTCACTACGGCACGGTAATAAGTGGTCTGTGTTAGCGAATAAGATATGCTTACTTGTAAAGCAGAATTGGGTATAGCTGTCCAGGTACTGTTATTGGGCGAACTCTCCCAGCGGGTGATCGAAGCATTATGACCGTTTAAGGTAAGGGTTCCGTTACTGGGGCACGGTGAAACAGGGCCCGGATTGTAAATGATACCGCCAGATACCAGTTCAACGGTCTGATTATCCTGCCCGGTCACCTCTTCGGGAAGCTCAAGACCAATACCGGTACGCTTAATGTAGTCACAAAAGATCTGTTTGGTGCCGGCTGCACTGCTCCAGCTTACTACAACGGTTTTAGCGGTGTTGGTGCCAATAATGGTCCCGCCCGTTACCGACCAGGTATAGGTAGTTCCGGTAGGCTGTATCCCTGTATAGGTATACTGAACATTGGGGCACACAACAGCGGGACCCAGCTGCGCATGCAGATTGGCTGTGATGCACACCAAAAAGAAAACAAATAGCAAGGATCCTAACCGCATAAAAAATATTTACAAGTATGGTCCCTTTACTGTTTAATAATTGTACTGGTAACTCTTTATGATATTTCTATTCTCATCTCTTACTATGCTAAGCCTTCCCAATGCATCATACTCATAGTAAGTAATCGTATTGTTGACAGAACACGAAGATGTCATGCCTACCAGGGGTTCGTGTGTATATGTTTCCATGAGCGAACCGGCAGGATGCAGCCGCACCCCGTCCACCTGGCAGCCGTTCGTAGTGATGGTCACATTGCTGCTGCCCGCAGCAATATCCCATTCACAGAACGTCCATCCACTGCCAACAGCACGCGGCACGCCATTTACGTTGACAGAGGAGCCTCCCTTTGCCCAGAAGCTTACCTTAAAGGACTTGCCTCCTGCAATGGCACGGGTAAGACTGGGACCCCGGAAAGATTTTTTTCCTGTTCTTGAATCGGTACTGAAATTGCCGCTGGCATTATTAAAAATAAAGCCGCCCTGGTCGCTATCTTCAAAATCACAGAATGCCACATCGGCAACGGTGGCATTATCCACTCTTGCAACCGGCAGGGTCTTATCGTATCCCCAGATATATACCTGGCTTTCTTTTTCTTTTGACTTTACCTGCAGGATATTACCCGTTGAATCGAAGGCTGCATTCCAGGAGATCTCTTTATATTGGGAAGGGTTCACTGAGGCGTTAGGCCTGTTGAGGGTTCCGGCAAAGTTCTCAATGGGTTTAGAGGTAACCAGCTTATAGTACCTTTCAGCCAACAGCAGGTTACCGATCTTTTTATAATCGGTAAAGCTTGCGCCGATAGCTTTCTTTTTACCGTCGGACCCTTTCACCGATACGATCTGTTCAATGAGGGGGAAGCGGTGCAGGTCTATCATTTCCAGCATTGCCATTGATGGCAGCAGGTAATCCTGGGGATAAAAATATTCAGTTATCAACTGTTTGCTCCCGCTTACCATTTTGGTTTCTTTCTTTAAAAAATGCAGGCTTGTGTCATAGTTGTTGAAAGATTCGTTGCGAAAAGTTTTTCCATTTACGATCAGGTCCGTTCTCACAGTATCCACCTGGCTAAGCCCAATGTTCAGGCTATAGACTCCGTAACGATAACGGTTAAGAAAGCCTGCGCCCCAGGGGCCGCCACCGGCGATGAACACTCCGACGTTGAATGCAGGAATATTGACTACAGAAAATTTATATTTATACTCGGACCTGTTTACCGCTTTATATGATCCGCCTTCTTTTTTATACTGTGTTTCTTCTTCCAAAAGCCCCCGTTGATAATCCATACTGGTATGGGGAGGATAGGGAAAGTTAGTGGCTACAAGATAGTAGGGATAGGTATTACTCGGGATATCGGGATAGTCATAGGGAGATTTAAATTTCGAGACCGATTTCCCGTTTTCACCATTGGTTCCATTGTAAATGGTTACCTGGTTATATCCAATATGGGAACCCTGCGTTGATCCAAGCGTTGAACGGCTGGTGGCCAGGCGTGTCAACACTCCTAAGGGTTGCATGCCGTTTGGGTCGGAGGAAGAATTAAACATCGTTGTGGAAGCATAGCTGGCATCGGTAATTTCCATGACGGGCTGTCCGCTCGACAGGCCGTCATCCGTCCTGTATTCAAAACGCTTAACCATTTTATTAGGGTCGCCCGGAGATTCTTCACTCGTAATGGTTCTTATCCTTGCTCCCCCGACAATTTTTGTGACATTTACAATTTGGGTTCCGCTTTCTGTCCAGCTTGCACTAATGTGAGCATAATCGCCACGGTTGGGTCCTCCTTCTCCATCATAAAAAACTCCTTTGGCATAGGCTCTTATTTTATAGGTACCGGGAGGAAGTTTATCGGGGGGAATATGTAAGGTGTATTCCACCCAAATTCCCCCGGCTGCACAAATATCAGGAAGAGGATAAGGGTTGTCTATGCAGAACGTTGTTCCGTCAGCATTCAGGAACCATACCCTGGGGCTGGGGTCGCAACATTCTGAATATTGATAACAGCTCATGTTGATTAACATTTCTGTGTGCTCTGCAAGATTGCCAACCGTAAAAGGAGCAGATGTCACCGTATCCGGATCATACGGCCCACCTTCCGTTTCAACCATTACATACTTTGGTGGCAACTGAGCATACTCTTGTGTGCTGTAATCGTGTGGTTCGTATTCAAAAGTCTGGGATCCCCCGGTGGGATAGATGATCTTTGTCAGTAATCCATACTGTGATTTAGCGCCATCTGGCTCCCGGTTAGCGCCTGGGGAATACAGGCCGTTGTAAAAATAAGGAGGTACTAAAGTTCCTGTATTATTATTGTTTAAAAATCCCCAATGATCTTTTGCATAGTTCATAACCTCAAGTGGAAAGCCTCCGGGCTTGTATTGGAACTGGGTCGGCGGTTTGGCTGTTACCCCGTCGGATCCGATCTCGGTAATTGATCTTAATGTCAGTCGTGCCGTGGAATAATCATAGGCCAAAGCATGTTTTGAAACCACCGCATTGGATTTATTTTTAATGATGATTGTATCGAGACTTTTATAATCCTCGGTCTGCCTGTCAGTAAATGACTGGTCCGGCGGCTCTTCATCCAACCGGGTTTTCACGGCTTTAAACTCTACGCTCACTTGACCCGATGAAGTGGTGATCTGGCTTAATACCCAGCCTTTCACCCGGTTGCGGATGACGGAAGTTGTCCGCACTCCCGGCCCGCCGTAATCCTGGTGTTGGATAGCGTCTGAGGTAAGTATCCGGTGAGTTAATATATAGGGAGTATAAGTAAAATTTACAAATTCGCCGTTGGGTGCTGTGATCTTAGTCAGGTGCCAGGTATTGACCTGCGCATCCCCGTGAGTACAGCTGAGAAAATCCATAATGTTAAGCGTCTTGGTGGATTCCGTTACATCAAACTCATACTTCATCCCGTCATCGGTGAGCACTTCCCAGCGCTTTATATAATTGCGCTCGCCCGGGGTAAAATCCAGGGGAGTAATTTTCAGCTGGCGCGAACAGGAATAGGAGATCGTACCATCCCAGTTATAAGCAAATTTGCCCGTGATACCATTAAAGTTCATAAAAAATTCATCGGGCTCGGCGTCTCCGCATTGCCGCGCTATTCCGTCATATCGCTGAAATAACTCCGCCGCAGTACCCGTACCCGATTTAAAATCCTCCGGTGAAACCCTTTGTCTCCACATTAAAAACCCTTCTTCGTATTCATCGGCAGAACCCCGTATGCTCCGGGTGATCATTCCACCGGCATTCAGCACCCAGCCAAGCCCCGTGCGGGATGCCAGTTCATCGGCTTTAAATCCTCCCGACTGGTAAGATAAATGAATAGGCACTGAAATATCACCTTCGCTTACCGTAAATATGGGCTGATCTATTTGCGGAACGCCCGTATACAGCGATACAGGTATATCAACGTATTTGGCCAGTGCCGATGCCTCCGGCGAGGGAGGAAATATCCTTGGAACTGTATTGGGCAGCGAGGAAGAACCTGGCTGTGAATGGCCACCAATGGCTGTGCCCAGGGAAAGAATAAAGGCAAGAACACTACGATTAAAGCCCAGCGTTTTGCGCAGGAGAAAGCTATTTCTCATAATTGTCGGTTTCCTTGTATTTAAAAATTGAAACAGGGATTTTTCAATGCAGGCCACCGTACCGTACTATGATCCGGCATGGCGCAGCCTAAGTTTAGCTGCTATCCTTACCTGCTAAAATTGCTTTTCCCCGTTCATAAAATGTTTCTCACTTTATTATTCTCTTGTGAATAACTTTCAAAGGATGTAGTGTTGATCCCTGAGCAGGAGTTTTTACAGCGCATGCTTATTTACAACTCCCGTCCCGGGTTAAGGTTCCGAATATCAATACTGAAATATTTTGGAAGGCTTTTCACAGTACAATCGGTTATTGATAACAACTGGCAATCGTACATTGAATGATTGGCAAACTATAATTTTTGGACTGGCAACAACACACAGTTTTATTTGTGGCGGAAATGAATTCAAAGTCGGTAACGAATAGCCGATATTCAGTAAGCCCGGAAGACAGATTTTTTCATTTATGAAATTGAATAGTGCGATACTTGGAATGCTCATGTTGTGCGTAAACGATATAACGGCGCAACAACCCTATCTCAAACATTTTACAGTAGATGATTACCTGCCGAGCAACGAGATTTATCAAACCCTGCAGGATGGAGCCGGTAATTTGCTGATCGCTTCCGACCGGGGGGCTGTACGTTATGACGGATATACGTTTGAACCAATCCCTTTGCAGAATGGGCAAGTGACAAAGCCGGTTTATTATATCTATAAATCAAAAAACGGGAATATCTATTTCAGCGGACTCAATGGCCGCATTTACCGGTACGTCAATGATACGCTCATCAATTATTCTTACAACGATAAAACAAGCTCCCTCTTCAGACACCCGGGTATTTTGGTCGCCAATACCATTGCCGAGACCAACGATTCGCTGCTGATCAGTTATAATAATGATTATAATTTCAATTTCAAAATAGGCAGTTGCCTGGTAAAGCCGAACGGAGAGGTGGTTAAACTACAAAAGCCGGATGGTATTTATTTTGATCTACCCAGTGGATTTTATTACCGGCAGTTAAGCGATACGGCATTACGATCGGAGACACAACATGTTTTTATAACCTGGGGAGATGGTCGATGCACCCACGATAAAGTTGACCTTTCCTGGCCCGGCGGTTATATCCGCCGGCTCTACTACAATCATACAAAGGAATATGACCTGTTCTGGATCGGCAGGCGGCTTTTGGCTTATAAGGACGGAAAAAAAATAAACGATTTTCTTTTTCCTGCTAATATCCTCACGGTGGCAATTACAGGCGACGGTGAATTCAGGATTGGATTTGAAACAAATGGCACTTCTGTTTACCACCTCGACAACGGGAAACTGAACGGTCCGTTGCAAACACAGCTAAAAGGATTAAGCGTTACCTGTATTTACAGGGATTTGGACGGCGGCACCTGGTATTCGACCCACGAGAGCGGTTTATTCTATAATTACCCTTCCGCACCAACCTATCGGCCCGGGAACACAAAAATTCAGGACATCGCCGGTAAGAAGGGCAAAGCCTACGTCGGGTACCGTTCCGGTTCGATTGAGGTCTTCGACAGGGATAAGATCGTTGAAAAATTACAATTGCCCATCCGCTTTCCTGATTTTCTGCTTCATTTTTCATTTGACCTGAATGATTCGCTCATAGCAATTACTAATAAAGGATTCTATGTTCGGCAGCATAAAGAATGGAAGCATTATTCCGGGTCTGATATTTTACTCCTTCCGGTCAATGAAAGGCTTGTGTACGGGGCTTCGCCCATTAATCCCGAACTGTACGCTTACGAGGGCCTGGGAAAAAAGATCATTTTCAAAACGTCTTTATCGAAGCGGATAATCTCGATGTTCTACGATCAAAAAAAACAACTGTGGATCGGAACATGGGATGGGCTGTATAAATATTCTCAAGACTCTTTACATGATCTTACCAGGGCAGATTCTGCCTTGAGTGACCGGATCATTGCCATAAAAGAATTACCCGATCATACCATTGTTGCAGCCACATTGGGAAACGGCCTGGCCTTGTTTAAAAATGACAGTATCCGTTTTTTAAACAGCAACAATGGATTAACCACGCAGCTGATCAATTCAATGACCATCGAAAACAGCAATATCTGGCTTGGAACCAACAGGGGGCTCGTATTGGTCAACCTCCATAATAATTCCTTCCGGGTCAGAAATTTTGAAACGAACTCGGGCTTACCTACAGCGGATATAACCCAATTCACGGTAACAAATGGGTGGCTGTATCTAAAGTGGATAAATCATTTGGTCACGCTCCGGGTCGACAGCCTGATGAAGTTTCCTAATCTCTCACATGCGAAGATCACAGGCGTTTTTGTTGATGACAAGAAAATTGACCCGGTTAGTCATGCTGTTTTTTCATATAACCAAAACACCCTTACGATTAAATTCAACAGCATCAACCTGCTTTCAGCGCAGCAGCAGGAATACGCATATACCCTTGAAGGATTAGATGAAAAATGGCATAATACCAGGGAGCGCTTTGTAAAGTATACCAGCCTTCCTCCCGGCAATTACCGTTTTAAAGTACAGGTCCTGCACTCGCCGGTGGGTTCCTCTTCCGCCATTTCGGGGTATTCATTCTCCATTAAGCATCCTTTTTGGCATCGGTGGTGGTTTATGATTTTGGCGCTGCTCGCATTTGCAGGTATACTCATGAGTATATTTCAACTCCGCATCAGGTCCACCAGAAAGAAAAACCAGCTTCACCTGGAACTGGCGGAAAGCCAGCAAAAAGCGCTGGTACAGCTGATCAACCCGCATTTTATATTCAATATCCTCAATACCCTGCAAGCTTCTATCTTAAAGCAGGAAAAACTGGCGGCGGCATCGTTAGTAGGACGGATCGCGAAATTAATGCGCCTGTCCCTGGACCTGAGCAGGGAGAAATATGTTTGCCTGGAAAAAGAAATAGAACTCCTGAAAATGTATTTCGAATTGGAATTACTCCGGTCGCCCGGTAAATTTTCTTATGAAATGAATATTGAAAATTCATTGACACCCGCAAATGTTTCCATACCGTCCATGGTCATTCAGCCGTTTATTGAAAATGCTATCAAGCACGGGCTGATGCATCTCTCCAATGGGAACGGCCTTGTCCGGGTGAGCTTTTCATATAAAGAAAGGAACGTGTATTGCGTAGTAGACGATAATGGGATAGGCAGACATTTATCCGAACAAATCAACAGGAATACGAACGGCGATCACCGGTCTGCAGGAATAAATATCACTATTAACAGGTTGAAATTAATGCACAAGCAAAGACGGACTGATTTTGTATATGTCGTCGAAGATAAAGTCAGTTCTTCCGGAGATCCCCAAGGAACAAAAATCACTTTTTCAATGCCAGCTATAACATTATGAAGAATATACGAGCCGTCATAATAGACGATGAACCAGCAGCCATAGAAGTGATCCGTGAATTGGCAAAAGAATTGGCTGAAGACATACAAATAATTGACATTGCCCTGGACGGTGTAAAAGCAGTTAAATCCATTCTTGCCAATAAACCCGACCTGGTCTTTTTAGACATGAACATGCCCTTTATGAACGGGCTGCAGGTTTTGGATAAGATCCCGGTCAAAAATTTCGATATAATTTTTACCACCGGGTCGGCATCCTTTGCAATAAACGCCATTAAATTACAGGCAGTGGATTATTTACTTAAGCCTATCGACCCTTCCGAATTTTTAGTGGCCATCGAAAAGTTGAGAAATAAAATGCTGCTTCAAAACAAACCCGGCCCGGAAAATCGTACACGCCGGAAGATCCAGTTCTCAACACAGCATGGGATCATGTACCTGGAAGAAAGTTCGATCGTACAAATTATAGGAATGGGCAGTTATTGCCAGATCATCACAAACCTGGGCCCAGACAAGATCATCATATCTAAAAATATCGGGTATATCGGAAGAAAACTATCGGATGGATTTTTCAGGTGTCACAATTCCCATATAATCAATCTCGATTTCATCAATGGTTTTTCAACAAAAGACGGGTATTCGGTAAATCTAAAAAATGGTCAGATTGTCGAGGTCTCACGGAGGTGCAAATCAAGCCTTCTGCAAAAATTATCGGAAAGAGCGATTTGAATTGAAAGGGCATGCGATATGATAGTCACAATTTCCAGGCAATATATAATCCTACCTGGCACTATCCTTAGATAGTACGAGACCTTCCTGGGGTATGCTGAGTAAAATACTGTTTTCGTTTATAAGTGGTTTTATTTCGTTTAAATGTAAAGAGTCGAGCAATTCGTTTTTTAAATAAAAAGATCTTACCTGGTTAATCACCTGGTGCCAGCGGATAACTTTACACTGGCAACTGGCATTCTCGACATCATTTATCACCTGCATCCTGTTCATTGTCGTAGTACTCGGCGGGATCTTAAAATCTGCGGGTTTTAATTTGTTCAGGCTGCTGGGGTTTATCAAAGAAGAATTATTAATTGTGCTGGGCACTTCATCATCAGAAGCTGCGTTGCCTGGATTGATGTGCAAACTGGAGAAAGCAGGTTGTTCAGAACCTGTCGTGGGGCTTGTGATCCCAACCGGTTATTCATTTAATCTCGACGGCACTTCTATTTATCTTACCATGGCTGCAGTTTTTTTAGCACAGGCTACCAACACACCACTTGATATTGGCCACCAGGTAACACTTTTGCTGGTATTATTGCTGACTTCCAAAGGAGCTGCCGGGGTTACCGGCAGTGGATTTATTACATTAGCTGCTACGCTTCCCGTAGTAGGACATATTCCGGTAGCTTCCATTGCTTTAATTCTCGGTATTGACCGGTTTATGAGTGAAGGAAGGGCACTTACTAATATTATAGGTAATGCGGTTGCCACTATTTTTGTAGCGAAATGGGAAAAAGAAATTGACCTCCCGACTGCTAAAAAGGCTATTGGGTAGTAGAATGTCCATGGTCTATGCTCCATCTATTCATCTTAAAAAAGCGGCCGTAAATCTCATCTCATCCCTTGTGAAAATTTACTTCCGCATTCAGCACAGCTATCTTGTTGCGCAGCGAAGATTGCTCTTTGGGATTACATCTTGATATTTTCGAAACAATGCGGTCGCGCTGTACTTGCAAAGACAGGATCAAACCGTTGGGTTGTCCGGCGGGCTCTTTTTCCAGCATCTTGTCCACCAGCTGCAGTTGCGCCCGGAGTTTTTTATACCGTGCTTCCATCACTTCCAGTTTGGCCGTAAGGTGGTTGAGTTGAATATCATATTGCTGTTGGCGGGGCTGACTAAATTCCTGTGTAGCTTCTACCGGCAGATCCTTATTGTGTTCGGGGAACCCGGTTAATGTGTTTGAATCTATCGCAGCCGTCATTTTTTTCTCCAGTTCCACGAGTTTGAGCAGTGCGGCACCTGGCAGGGTTCGCCGGTCACTTTCCACCATAGAAATGGCGGCTTTGGAAACGCCGAGTTGTTGCGCCAGTTGGATTTGGCTAAGACCGAGTTTTTCCCTTAATACGGTAACCCACTGAGTTTTTTTGGGTATTAATTTCATAAAAGGTTATTTGTCAATGAGAATTGTGCCCGTTTTTAATAATTTTTGTAACCAAGCACAAAGTTGTGCCCGTCACAAATTTAAAAAAATTTTGGGCACAGTCCTGTGCCTGTTCACTGCAATTTAAAATTTTGGGCACAAAAAAATTGCTATATAAGAGGGCTGTCCTGGGTATTATTTTAGGGAAAATGGGGATAGTAGTCCATGATCTATGGTCTATCGTCGTAAGGATTATACACTACAAAACTGAAAGGGCCCTGTTCACCCCACCTGTATTAAAATGTATCGTTGGTGTATTTGCAGCCAGCAGGGTCAACCTGTCCTCGTCTGTAAATTGAAACCGGTTATTTCCATTCATCCGTATAAGAACATTGCCCAAGTCGTTCCCGCTATTGGTATCCAACCGCAGATCATCTCCTGCTATTTGAAAAGAACCTTTGTTTATATTGCTTCCATTCTTCAATTGCATTGTAGCCCCGGTATTATTTATTCCCAGGTCGCTGGTGGTGGTAACATTCCCGGTTAACATGGATTCAAAACTATTTAAGGCTAGTATGATGCTGTTGGCAGACTCGTCGATATCAACGTCTTTAATCTTCTCCCGGATACCTCCCCTGGTTCAGTGTGGCTTCTGTCATCATTGATTTTTGATTGAAATATTCTGTTGTTAAAGTAAGAGGAACCGCTCTATAGGTTTGAATAAAAAATTTGGCCACCCATATATCATCTTTCGGGAAAAATCGCACCGAGTAATTTTTGGTTCCGATCTTAAATGAACATATGATTTTCGCGTTTTCAATTTTCACTGTTCCTGCCGGGTTTTTATTATTATCCAGTTGAACCAACGAAAAGCTGATCTGGTAGTAATACTTGCCATCACTTGTTGTATTGATACGCCCGATACTGTAAGCCCAATGACAGCTGCCGACGGGAATAGTACTAACACCGGGTGCAGTTTTAACTGGTTCACCGGCATCTTGCAGCTTCTGCCCTTTTGCGTTCACCAGGGATAGGACTATAAGGGCGACCAGGAGTGGTTTCTTCATTGATACATTAAATGTAAATATTTTTAAGCGTTTTGTCTTGTGACTGACAATCAACCTCGACCAGAATCCTAAATTAACCCTGGTGGCTTATTGAAAGGATAAAATAGCACTGAAAAACTTTTGGCCGAAAAAGATCACAGGGCTATCTTTGCCGTCCCGTAAAGGGAACTGGATCGCATAAGGATCGGTAGTTCAGTTGGTTAGAATGCCGCCCTGTCACGGCGGAGGTCGCGGGTTCGAGTCCCGTCCGGTCCGCAGAAATCAACCTCAAACCCGCGCTAGTCGCGGGTTTCTTGTTTTTACTCTATTTTTTACTCTATGTGCCATCAATTTTAACAAGCCTTCTTGACAGGTTTTCACATGACTTGATGTAAATTTAAGTAGAAAATCGTGAGTATGGATATGAGTGTGTTGCACCGGCATCCCCTGCCAGACAGGGATTATACCCGTAAAGACAAATTGAATAGTTTAACCGGCCACCTGGATTGTCGATTCCTCGAATGGACAGGATGGTATAACCAGGATATTTACCAGCGGCTGTTAGGTCATTACAGGCTTTACCAGTTGTTTAAAAAGGAAAGCAAGGCCGGTAACAGTTTGCCTCAGCCATTGGCTTATATTTTAAATTACCGGGCCTCCCATGGCTTAAAATACCTGCTCTCCCAGATTACCGGCATTTTGTATTATATCGGGTCATTTGGCAAGCCTTATTATCCATTACAAACGGAAGGGCTTAATAGATTATTAATTAATGAGAATACCCACATTTTACAAGAATTCTTAATCGAAGCTGATAATAATTTTGAGGAAGCATTATCGCAAGCTGTTAGCCAGATCCTGTCACCGGATTTTGGTAAGAAATCGGATGTTTTCATAAAACAATCAGCTATTATTCTGCAAACCCGGAATGAATTCAACAGTTATCATACCAACACTCATTATTTTAATGAGTACACTACGGTTAATCCTGTTAGTGCTGGAGTAAAAGGTAAGGAGAAAGGCATCTTTTCCAAAAAGCAAATCCTAATTCTCTTTGATCTGCTTGCAGAAACTGGTAAGCTCGAGAAAATAGATTTTACCAGGCCTAATAAATTTGATTCCATTGCTGATTTGTTATGCGCCATTACTGCCAAGAGCAAAGATTCCTGGGTTGAGCAATTAAAAGATGGTCGAAATAAAGGGCTATATGAATTTAAAAATGATGGTGAGCGCAAGCAGTTGATTGTGACCCTTACGAATTTATCCGAGGTGTTTCGGAAGGCCGGGTTTCGCTCGATCTCTAAGGCTGTAGACAAAAAACTTATTGAACTCGAGATGTGACCTCCCCCTTGCAAACTAAGAAAATCACCTGAGAAATTATCAGCGCAGAAATGATCAACCACACTTGGATCATTGAATTATCATCGCAATTCCAATGGCTGAATTACTTCATATACCTATAGAGGAGCGGGACAAAAAATTAAAGATATCTGGCAAACCAGAGGTGAGATGAGGACTATAAAAGGAGGGCTGAGTTTTTTTGATTCTGTAAAAAAGTATGCTATAAGAGTTTTTTTCTGGTCGAGTAGTCCCTTTCAGGTACTATCAAAAACCCTACCTTTATTTTCGACCCCTTATCCTTTAAAAATTTATTTATCATGAAAAAACTGACCCTCCTATTTCTGCTTATTTTTTTTCACACTTCATTTCTTTTTGCGCAACAAAACAGGATTGATTCACTACTTCAGATTCTGAAAACAACAACCGAAGATTCAAACAAGTTAAAACTTCTAAATACAATCACTAGCCTCTGTATTCCAAATTATCAGAAAGCCCTTCCCTATGCGGAAGAAGCCAAACTCTTAGCTGAAAAATTACCAAATAATAAAATTGCAGCCATTGCATATGGAAATCTTGGAGTAGTTTATGGATATTTTGGATTCTATGAAAAATCGTTTGATAACTTTCTAAATGAATTAAGAATTTCCGAGGAGTTGAAGGATACAGCAATGATCATTATTTCGAATAGCCAGCTTGCAGATATATACACAAAGGCGGGTAACTATAAAAAAGCGCTGGAAATTGCCTTGTCAGCAGAAAAAATAGTTTTGCGAACTGAAAATAAGAAAAAAATTGCAAGAGGCTTATGGGATCTATCAAGCGCTTATCTTAATCTCTGCAAAAAATCCATAAGAGATCGGGATTCGATATTTGCAAATTCATATTATGATAAATTAGTGGACTGTCGTTCTAGAGCACTCATTATCTATAAAGAGTTGAAAGATACTCTGGGCCTTATTTTTTTCTTAAATAATCTGGGAATTGTATTTGACAAATGCACATTATGTGAAAATTCTAAACTTCTTATGGGAACACAATTAATAAGAAGTAACTATTTCCAATTAGCATTAGAAACCTACGCAAAGGCGATTGAGCTAAGTAATGGCATCAAGGATTCAGAGGGAGTCTCTTGGGCTTATTTAAATCTTGGAGATTTTTATAAAAATCAGGGAAACCTATTTAAAGAAAAAGGAATACTATCTGAAGCAAAAGTCAATTTTGGAAAGTCTCTAGATTTCTATTTAAAAGCTCTCAAAATAATATCATTACTTAAGTTTCCTCACGGGATTGCAACTTACAACAGCCGTGTTGGCAGTGCATATTTAAAACTTGAAAACCCTCAAGAGGCAGAACAATATCTCTTGGCTGCTGCAAAAGGATTTAAAACGCTTGGTTTTAAAGAAGGCGCTAAAGAAGCTTATGAAATGCTAGCTGAAGCCAACCTAAAAAAAGGCGACTACAAGAAAACATTCGAGTTTTATAAAAACTTTTCAACACTGAAGGACTCTTTGTTTAATGAAGAAGTCACAAAGCAATTAGCCGAAATAAGTTTTAAATATGAAACAGAAAAAAAAGAAAAAGAAAATGTAAAATTAAAATTAGATAATCAAGCCAAGGAGGCAGATGTGATAAAGAAGACAAATGAGGTAAGAAGGCAAAGAGATTACAAACGGATATTCTTCCTGGCAGTACTCGCGTTATGTATAATAATTTACTTAATGGTTAGAAATAGACGTATAAAAATAAAAGCAAACAAAAT
>DASYLC010000210.1:0-9945 GCA_036009775.1 Chitinophagaceae bacterium | reverse complement strand
CAGACCTCTTTCATCACTGAAAAAGATGCTTCAAAATCACTTCCGTCCACCTGTATCCGGTTCATGCCTTTGAATCCTGTTGAAAACTCATACGCATTCATAGCTCTTGCCTCTTCTGCCGTTACACTGATACCCCAGTTATTATCCTGTACCAGGTAGATGATGGGCAATTGTTTCAACACGGCGAACTGGAACGCTTCACTTACTTCTCCTTCTGTTATGCTGGCATCACCAAGTGAACAGATCACCACCGGTAATTCACCGTTCGCTCCTTTCTTTAATTGAGCAGTATTATATTTTTCCAGGTATTGTACCCCCTGTGCGATCCCGGTGGTCGGGATAGCCTGCATTCCCGTAGCGCTGCTTTGGTGGATCATGGTGGGCTTATCATTGCCCTTATAGTTGGGATGAGAATAATATTCCCGGCCACCTGTAAAAATATCGTTCCCCTTTGCGAGTAATTGAAGCATCTGTTCATACGGGGTAAAACCAAGGCCCATGATAATGCTTTCGTCCCGGTAATAAGGACTGACGAAATCATGTGGCTGCAATTGAAACGCGGTGGCCAGCTGGATCGCTTCATGACCCCTTGAAGTAGAGTGAACGTATTTACAAATAGCACGGTTGGCCTCATAAGTTTCGGCCATGGTCTTCACCTGGCTCATCAAACGGTAAGCCCGGAGTAATATGTTGGTATCAGCCATTTACAGCAAACATCCTTTGACTTGCTCAGGATAACAGCAAATTTAAGGGAAACCCATCTCCTTATAGTTTGTCCGCTATTGCCCTTAAAAAGAAAACCATCCTGTTCTTAACAAGATGGCTTCCGGTTGCAGTTGGTTTAGGTCGCCGGGTTTTTGAAATACCCGAAAACTATTTTATTTCCAGTGTGAACATGCTATCGTCCTCGATAAAGCCTTCCAGTTCATCTCCTACCACCACTTCTCCCACACCGGCAGGTGTGCCCGTAAAGATGACATCACCGATATTGACGGAAAAAAAATTAGAGATATACGCCACGATCTTGTCAAAATTGTGGATCATATTGGAAGAGTTGCCCTGTTGCATCAACTCTTTATTCTTATACAGGCAGAAATTAATGTCCTTCTTGTTCTTAATATTGGTAAAAGGAACCCATTTCCCGATCACTGCGGAATTATCCCATGCTTTTGCTTTTTCCCAGGGAAGTCCCTTTGCTTTTAATTCATTTTGTATATCCCTTGCCGTAAAATCAATACCGGCCGTAATGGCATCGTAGTATTTGCCGGCAAATTTGTCCTGGATATATTTACCGTTCTTGCTGACCCGCAGGACCAGCTCACATTCAAAATGCAGTTCATTGGTAAATTCGGGATAATAAAAGGGCGTATGAGGCTGCAGCATGGCACTCTTAGGCTTCATAAAGATGACCGGTTCTTCCGGGACCTCATTGCCTAATTCTTCAGCATGTGCTGCATAATTACGGCCAACACAGAAAATTTTCATAAACAGGAAGTGTTTTAATAAATACATCGGAGACAATCAAAGGATTGTTCTTCCCATATATCCAGGTCATCAGTATGTCAATTGGATCCTAAAACCCCGGTGCTTCGATTCTTCGGCAAGCTCAGAGCATATACCGGGAAGGGGTCGGGTCCCGCAAAAAAAGGCGGGGCTGCTAAAATAAGTAATCAATCCCATTTCTCATAACGAAAATTCCTTATTATTTACCTGGTTCATCGCTGTTGTAATACCCTGTAATGCAAAGGTTTCAATTGTCTCCACCGCGCTGCTGATCTTCAGTTTTACCAGCGGCTCTTCTGTCTTTTCCCATTGGCCCAATACAAAATCCGACTGCATTCCTTTGGGGTAATCATTCCCGATACCAAACCGGAGTTTGGGGTAATCCTTTGTTCCCAGCACTTCCTGGAGGCTCTTTAAACCATTGTGTCCTGCATCACTGCCACTGGGCCGGAGGCGGAGTTTATTCAAGGGCAATGCCAGTTCATCCACGATTACCAGTACATGTTCCAGTGCGATCTTTTCTTTATCCATCCAGTATTTTACAGCTTTGCCGCTCAGGTTCATATAAGTGCTTGGCAAAATACAGACAAAGGTCTTTCCTTTTAGTTTGATCTCTGCAACATAAGCCAGCCTGTCGACCCGGAAACTACCTCCATGTTTTTGGACAAAAGCATTCACCACATCAAAGCCGATATTGTGCCTTGTATGCGCATATTCATTACCGATATTACCAAGGCCGGCGATCAGGAATTTCATGGTGCTAATTAACAATAATAATGGGCAATGTTGAACCAATTTTGCTAACAAAAAACCCGTCTCGCTTCCTTCGCTAAGCTCAGGATGACGGGACGGGTTTGAATATTCTCAGCGTGTATTACTTCTTTCCTTTTGCAGCAGCGGCAGGTGCAGCAGCAGCAGCGGCAGGGGCCGCAGCACCAGCAGGGGCTTTGGCAGCAGCAGGGGCTTTGGCGGCAGCGCCGGCAGCCGGGGCAGCAGTTGCTTCTTCCTGTTTCAATTGTCTTGTCAGTACTACGGAAGCGATCGGGATACGGGGAGAATTCATGATCTCGTAGTTATCGATCTTTACATCTTCCACCCGGATATTACCATTCAGATCAAGATCGTCAATATTTACTTCGATCTGCTCTTTCAGGTACTTGGGCAAGGTCTTTACCTTCAGCGATTTCATTTTGGTGATCAGTTTACCACCGTCTTTTACACCTTTGGAAGTTCCTACGAACTTCAAAGGAATATCAGCGATCACTTTTTTATCTTCTACCAGTTCCAGAAGATCGATGTGGATCAGCTTATCATCCACCTTGTCAAACTGCAGATCCTTCAGGATCGTTCTGTATGTTTTACCATCCAATACTACTTCTGCTATCTGGAAACTGGGTGTGTAGACGAAATTTTTGAAAGCTGCAGCAGGAGCATGGAAACTGATCTCCTGTGAGCCGCCATAAATTACACCGGGCACCAGTTCCTGAGAGCGGAGTTGCCGGGTGGCTGTTTTCCCGAATCCGGTCCTCAGTTGACCTTCGATTGTAATTGTTTTCATTTGTTGTTTTTTATTTGTTTTAAATGGACAAATGCAGTCGCCTTACGGCTCGTGTCATTTTATGATTGTTTACTTGTCTTGGGGATCCGCCAGCCGGCGGAGAAGCAATCTTCTTTATCCTCCCGTGGTCTCTCCCCTGTTTCTTTTACTGTCATCTCTCCGCTGTGAGTGGATGAACAAGCTCGTGATACTTTTGTTTTCATACGCATTCCGGATCGCCACTGCGAATAATTCCGCTACACTCAGTACTTTGATCTTCGTCGTTTCTTTCTTTACCGGTATCGTATCACACACCAGCAGCTCTTCCAGTACACTGTTCTCGATATTCTCGTAAGCTTTACCACTCAACACGGGATGCGTGATCAAAGCTCTCACCGTTCTTGCTCCCTTTTCCTTTAAAAGACCTGCACTTTTTGCCAGTGTTCCGCCGGTGTCGCAGATATCGTCGATGATTACAACATCCCTGTCCGTCACATCCCCTATCACTACCATGCTGGCGATCTCGTTGGCCCGTTTCCGGTGCTTGTCGCAGATCACCATTTCAGCATTAAAATAGCTGGCAATTTCCCTGATACGGTTGGTTGCTCCCACGTCAGGGGCCGCAAAGGTAAGGTTTTCCAGCCTCAGATTCTCTATATAAGGGATAAAAACTGCGTGACTGTCAAGGTGGTCAACGGGAATATCAAAATAGCCCTGGATCTGGGGGGCGTGGAGGTCCATGGTGATTACCCTGTCGGCCCCGGCAGCCACTAACATATTGGCTACCAATTTACTGCCAATTGCTACCCGGGGACGATCCTTCCGGTCCTGGCGGGCATAACCATAATAAGGGATAACAGCAATGACCTTATCGGCAGAGGCCCTGCGGGCGGCATCGATCATCAGGAGCAGTTCCATAAGGTTTTCGGCAGGAGAGAATGTACTCTGGACCAGGAACACATAATCGCCCCGTACACTTTCCAGGAAAATAGGGCTTATTTCACCGTCGCTGAAGCGTTGGATATTGACCTTGCCCTGTTTGGTCCCGTATTTTAAGCAAATTTGTTCGGCTAATTGTTGAGAGCCGGTTCCGGAAAATATTTTCGCAGTTTGCATGGCTTAAAAAATGTGTCCAAAGGTCTAAGGACTCCTGCGGAGATTCCTTTGGAGCGGCGAAGATATTACTATCGCCCGAATAGCCACTGACTGCTTTCAAAAAAATTGACCGCAAACAGGCCTGTTACCGCATGGCAACAGTCGCTGCCGGCTCCGCCTGTTTTTCCACAGGAATGGTCCTGGTGCTGCCTATTTTGGCAGGACGGGCATTACAACTGTAAAACAGTGAAGAACAGATAAAAATGGAGAACAACAGGGCTACGACATATAAGCCGGCAAAGAACAGGATGGGGTGAAGGGATCCCATCGGGGTAAATGATTTGGATTTCATACTATTGGATTTTTGGTTTTTCCGGATTTCCCGGGTCGTTTTTTTCCCGGATTTTTTGGTCCGGACATCATTGCTATACTAAAAGTATCATCTACTCTTGTTTCATGCAAGAGCACAAGTACTCAATTAAGAAATGGGCAAAAGACGACCGCCCAAGAGAAAAGTTACTACTCAATGGTGCTGAAAACCTCAGTAATGCCGAATTGCTTGCTATCCTGGTCCATAAAGGGAGCAGGGGAAAAACGGCCCTGGATCTTGGGCGGGAAGTGCTAAAGCTCGGGAAGGATAACCTGGGTGAATTAGGTAAACTTTCCCTGAAGGAATTGATGAAAATCAAGGGGATCGGGGAAGCCAAAGCGATCACTATTGCTGCCGCCCTGGAACTGGGGAGGCGGAGGCATTCGGCCTCTCCTTTTGAAAAAATGGCCATCAGTTCCAGCAGCGATATTGCCCGTTATCTCCAGGTCAGATTGAAAGATTACCGGCACGAGATCTTTGCCGTATTATTCCTGAACCGGGCCAATAAGATCAATCATTTTGAAATAGTAAGCGAGGGAGGTATTACGGGAACCGTAGCAGATCCACGGGTCATACTCAGGAAGGCACTGGAACAGGATGCTGTGAATATCATCCTTTGCCATAACCACCCTTCCGGCAGTCTGAAACCCAGCCGTGCGGATGAACAATTAACGGTTAAAATAAAAGAGGCCTCCCGCTTCCTGGACATTACTGTACTCGACCATATCATTGTCAGCGAAGACGGATACTACAGTTTTGCGGATGAGGGAATTTTATAGATGAAAGATAGTAACGGCTAGATGATAGTTTTTCAAGGATCCTATATCCCTTTATCAGATAACCGCGATCATTGATTAATGTAATCAAAGACCTTTCTGAATGCTTCATCAGCGTTTAAAGTGAACGCATCATCAGCTATAAGTCCGGACAGGTCTTTTACCCCCTTAAATTCTTTTACGACGTTCGCTGTACCTGCTTTTATTTTCTTCAGTTTTTTATCGGAGCCGGCATAAAAATATTCAGCCACAAGATCAAATTGGCGGAGATCTGATTGCGAATAACTACTGGAAACATATCCCAGTTCAGATGTATACTTCTTATAGATACTATAATTTTTTCCGGAATAGACCTCCTGGTAATACGCTTTATCCTTGCTGCCGATATGCGATCCGTAAATGAATTTTACAGGGTTTTCAATCCCTGCTTCTTTATCCGCATGTAAAACAAAGGAATCCACTTCGCCGGGTACTTTATACAGCGCCTGGGCCGGGTTAGAAGTAGAATAAAAACCCAGCTCCTGGTTATAGGTATTGTAGCTAAGGAAAATATTATACGCCTTTGTACCAGCGGCAAACATGTCGCCTTTATTTTTTCCGCCAAAAATATTCGGGTTGCCTTTTACTTTAAAAGCGCCCACCTGGGTTAACATACCTTCTCCTGCTCTTTCCTGCAACAACCGGTTATGCCGCAATGCAGGGTCGGGTGCCGGATCGACCGTGAAAAAATAGTTCGGCGTGGCAATAGCTCCTGATGCCAGGCGGTAATCCTGTGCATCCGCAGTTGCCTGAAGCACTAAAACTGTTATAACTGTCAGGGCCATCCGGTAAGTTGCAGACATAAGAAATAATTTATAGGATATAGTACTAAAATCCTTGGTTAAAAAATGTCAGGACACACTATCTGTTCATCATCGTCTATGCTTGTGCTGTCGGTCCTCCGAAATTCATGGGTAATTGTATCTCCTCCAGATCTTTAATGGACCCGTTCACCGATTCATATTTCTCGATATTCTCATTGATCGCCTTCATGAAACGTTTGGCATGCTGGGGTGTCAGGATGATCCTCGACTTCACTTTACTTTTGGGTGTTCCCGGCATTACATTCACAAAATCGATAACGAATTCCGCATGGGAATGGGTAATGATCGCCAGGTTGGCATAAGTACCTTCTGCTACTTCCTCGGAGATCTCGATATTCAACTGGTTGGGGGCTGGTTGCTGATCGGACATAGCTACAAATATATTAGTTATTCAGGTTTTCAAATATCTTTTTAAATGCTTCATCCGGGCTTGCACTAAAAGCATCGTTACTTACCAGACCTGAGAGATCTTTTATGCTCTTGAATTCTTTGATCACATTGCTGTTATTGGCTTTTATCTTTTTTACGGTTTTCTTTTCCGCATCGGAATAGTAATAATCAAACACCAGGTCAAACTGGCGCAGCTCGGACTGGATATAATTGGTAGATACATAACCCAGTTCCGATTTGTACTTTTTATAAATACCGAATCTTTTACCGGCAAACACTTCCTGGTAAAATCCTTTCTCTGAACTTCCGATCGCCGTACCATATACAAACTTCAAAGGGCTCAGAATCCCTATTTCAATATTGGGCTGGATAAAAAAAGAATCCGCTTCACCAGGTTCTTTTACGAGTGGTTTATCCGGGTTTGACGAAGAATAGAATTCGATGTCCTGGTTATACGTGTTATAGCTAAGGAATATATTGTAGGCCTTGGTGCCATCGGGGGAGAAAAGATTGCCTTTATTTTTTTCCCCGAAAAGATAGGGCGTTCCCACCACTTTAAAATTACCGATCTGTTTATAAACCCCGTCGCCGGTCTTTTCACGGAGCAACCGGTTATGATTCAGGGCAAGATCGGTGCCGGGTGCCTGTGCGGAGCCAGACAGGAAGATAAACGTCGCGGATAAAAAAAACAAGGAGCGCAAAATGGCTGTCATAAGATAGTTTTTCGGGCATAAAAGTACAGTTAAAGGGTGAGAACCAGGGTAAATAACTGTTAATACCCAGGACCAAAAAAAGAGGACCGTAAATACGGCCCTCTTTTATAAATCTTTAAATGCGGTCTTTATCTTGGTCCTTCATATTGAAAGATATTCCAATACTCTCTGAAGGCAGGAGCAGTAGAAACCCATCTGAAAGACACACTGAGTCGCTTAAGTGCAGGATCATATGTGTTCGGATGTCCGGCAAAAGGAACAAGAGTTGCATTGGTAGATGAAGTGGGGGAAACCAGGTTGGTTCCGGGATCAATAGTGAATTTTAAACCGTCGATACCGGCAACACCCTGCCCGTTAGCCCAGGTTATACCTACGCCCAGACCAGTACCATCGTGAGGATCTACCGCTGTAGGCCCGGAAGTAAACATATATACATCCGGAAGGCTCGGGCCTAAAGGTCCGGTCAATCCATCAGAAACCGGCGCACCGGGACCGCTATACCTTTGAACAAAACCTGACACCTGGGAATAAATACCATCATAAGCATTCTTTACAGATATAGAGACCAGTACGTTCTGCATATTAGAAGCAATATTATAACCGCCATCTACGCTTACGATCTTGAATCCAAGTGCATAGGTGTTTGTTAAACTCAATGTGGACGCATTGGGAATAACAATAGGTACTGATGCAAAACGCTGCCCGGCAGGGATCGTAATGGTCAGTGAACTGATAGTGAACTGTCCTGCAGTAGGTACTATAAGTGATGTACCGTTAGCAGCATTATACGCTGTAACCAATGCATTGTTATACGCCAGCACTACGTGAACATCCTGTGCAGCAGGTTTGTCAGCCAGGAGATTCACCAGCGGTGCATTGATCGTTTGTGAAGTGCTTATAGCGTTCACCGAAAAGGGGTTAATAGCTTTGGCAGCTTCAGGGAAACCAACCCCGGGACGATCGGTAACTCCGTTGAGTCCATACTCACCGTTCTCAAAGCCCTTGTCCTTCAGACAGCTGGTCATGGTAAGACCCAACGCTGCAAAAAGTGCAGAAGCGAGAATTATTTTTTTCATATTTATTTATTTTTAATGAATCGCAAAATTACTACTGTTCAAATATAACGATTAGTTAAGATCCCAGAAAACCTTTGATAGCGGCGTTATACCAGCAGGTACATTCGCCGGGTTATAGTTATACTCGGTTTGCGGGTACAAAAATCTTACCGGGATTTGTGATCCTGGAGGCAATTGTGGCGAAACAGACAGAAGGGGGCCTGAGGTATATCCACCAATCAATCCAACCTCAAAGTGAGTAGCATTTCTGCCAGGATAAAGAGAGGCCATCGGAACTCTTCTGTAATCTGTCCAGGCTTCCAACGAATTAACGCCATTCATCGCATACCATTTCTGAGTCAATATGGTACCCAGGCCGCCAGGACCTGCGTCATAACCAGTGTTCGCTGCGCTTGCAGTAATGTCTACATCGGGATATCCTGCATTGCCTAAAATATAAGCATCCACAGCGGCAGTAGGGCTCGGGACACCCAGGTAAGTAAAGCTGGCGATTATGCCATCTCTCAGCAAGACTGCTGTAGTCGGACCATTAGTAATAAAGCCTCTGGCTCTTGCTTCTGCACGGAGAAGAAAAGCTTCCGCCAGTGAGAAAAACAGCTGGGGAGAAGCATTTGTTTTATAAAGCCCTACCCCTACACCTGCGACCTTAGCTCTTGCATTCGCGTCATTCGGAGGTAAACCATATGGTACGCCTACAAAACCGCTTGTACCCTGATCGTAGACAACATTGCGGCGGGCATCGCCATTCCAGGTATAATAATCAAGACCCCATTTATTAGCGGCATAATAAACCTGATTTTGTGGAGTACCACCGGCAGCGTTTACTTTATAGTTTCCATAAAATGGCATAGGTTTATCAGCAGCATAGGTCGGCTGTATTGTTGCGTCTGCAGCCAGGTAACCATTTCCTTCCAGATCTATTTTAGCAATTTCGGCAGCCTTATCAATACCTGCGTGCGCATACGCGTGGACCAGCATACGCAATTTCAGCGTGTTGCCTAATTTCGCCCACTTTGTCTTATCTGCACTAAACAGGATATCATTTTTTGCAATATCCCTGTTTGGACCCGTTGTTGTTACTACGGCTGCTTTGATCAATGCGATACCTGTATCAATCTGGCGTAAAAGATCCTTGTAAATAGCAAGGTCATCATCATAAGAAGGAGTAGGATTAGCACTACCTTTCAATGCCTGCGTATAAGGGACATCACCGTATACATCAACCAGGATCTGGAAATTTTGCGCTTTCATGATCCGGGCGACGCCTTCATAGAAACCAGCGCCGGCTACGGCCGCCTTTTGCTGTACGATATTATAATCATAGTTATTATCGTAGCAAGCGTTCCAGATAGCATTACCAAAACCGGTTGTGATCTGGTATGTTTCTTCGATAACGTTTGGTGCATAAGTACCTGATCTTGACCAGTAGCCCATCCAGCACTGGATAGTACCCCAGCTTCCGATACCATTACCGGCAACGATAGCTCCCGATGCATGTAAGGCTGCAGGCAGCACCACATCAAAGGTTACCGAACTATCCGTTGGGTCATTCGGGTTCTGGTTGATGTTGAATTGACTCTTCCGGCACCCTGTTCCTGCCGCGATCAATATCACGGCTAAAG
>DASYLC010000209.1:0-3489 GCA_036009775.1 Chitinophagaceae bacterium | reverse complement strand
ATGTACGAATTCATTAAGAAAACATCGGCGACACTCAGGATCGAAAATCTGAAAGCGATCAAAATGGATGTGTTTAAATTCATCAGCCAGTGTACGGAACAGTTCGATTTTATTTTCGCGGGTCCGCCGTATGCGCTCACTGCGATAGATGAATTGCCCAGGCAGATCTTCGAAAAGAAAATATTGAAAAAAGACGGATGGTTTGTTCTTGAACATACTCCGAGGAATGAGTATAAAACATTCCCATATTATAAATCCGAGCGCAATTATGGAACTACTGTTTTCTCCACCTTTGTCGAAACCCGGAACTGATCAGCAGGATTCTCCTATTTTGAACCGGTTGACCAAATAGCCGATCAGGACGATTTTGATGTACCTTTAGACCTTTGTATCACGCCCCAAACCGTTTATGTTTTCTAATTTCTTTCTCAAATCATTCCGTATACTTTTACTGCCCTTTGCCCTTCTTTACTGGCTGGGCATCGGTACCAGGAACTGGTTATACAATAAAAAGATATTCCGGTCAGCTGAGTTTGGATTACCGCTGATCTGTGTCGGCAACCTGTCAGTAGGTGGCACAGGAAAATCGCCCATGGTGGAATACCTTGTTGAAAAATTAAGACCCCGTTTCAAAGTGGCCACGTTAAGCCGTGGTTATAAACGCAGAACGAAGGGCTATACCCTGGCCGGATCAACCACTACTGCCCTGGATATCGGGGATGAACCCATGCAATTCCATTTGAAATACCCGGATCTGCCGGTGGCAGTGGGAGAGGAGCGGATAGTGGCGATCCCGCAATTATTGCACGACAGGCCGGAAACGCAGGCGATCATCCTGGATGACGCCTTTCAGCATCGTGCTATCCGCGCCGGTTTGAATATTGTACTGACCGAATACAATAACCTGTTCACCCGTGATTTTTATTTACCTACCGGCGATCTGCGGGATTTGAAAAGCAGTTATAAAAGAGCACAGGTGATCGTTGTAACAAAATGTAAACCCGGTCTGACGGAAGCCGAAAAACAAAAGACGATCGCGGAGATCGGTCCTTTACCCGGGCAGGAAGTATTTTTTACAGCCATTGAATACGGCCAGTTATACCATATTACCACCCGGGATGGTTTTAATTCCGGTAATAAGACAGAAGTATTACTGGTAACCGGGATCGCCAACCCCAAACCGCTGAAGAAAAGACTGGAAGAACGCAGCATGGGATACCAGATGCTGCAATATCCGGATCATCATATTTTTTCCATTGATGACCTGAATGATATCCGGAAAAAATTTGACAGCATCAGCGCACCCGATAAGATCATCCTGACCACAGAAAAGGATGCCGTGCGGCTGGTCAAGTTCAAGAATGAAATCGCTTCACTGCCTGTGTATGTTATACCGGTACGGCACCGCTTCCTTTTTGATGAAGGAGATCAGTTTGACAGGACCGTGATGGCGTTTATTAATAATTTTAAGAAAAATAATAATTAACCTTACCTGTATGGGAAGAAAGAATTCAAAGAAAAAGAAACAAAGAGAAAAACCCCGGTCATCACCGGGAGGAAATGTATTAAAAGGCACACTGGATATTACCCGTTCGGGAATGGCTTTTGTCACGGTCGAAGGAATGGATATCGATATCATGATACGACCAGGTGATTTCAATACGGCATTACACGGAGACACGGTGAGAGTAGCGGTAAAAGAAATGCGAAGCAGTAGCCGCAGGATGCAGGGTGTTGTAAAGGAAGTATTACGCCGGAAGCGCACCGAATTTATCGGTCACCTGCAAATGAACAAGGGCTTTGCCTTTTTTATCGCGGAAATGGATAAGCCGATGCCGGATATCTTCATACCCCTTCCGAATATCCATGACGCAAAGGATAATGACAGGGTGGTGGTGAAACTCCTGCAATGGGAAGATGATGGAAAAAGACCGGTGGGTGAAGTAGTGAGTATAATGGATCCGGAGAACAGCAATGATGCCGCGATGAAAGAGATCCTGCTGGAAGCCGGGTTCCCGCTTGAATTCCCGGATGAGGCCCTGGAAGTGGCGGCAAGGATACCGGACATCATCTCCACGGAAGAGATCAAAAAAAGAAACGATATCCGGGGCCTGTTCACGATAACGATCGATCCTGCCGATGCAAAGGATTTTGACGATGCGATCTCTTTCCGTAAACTGAAGAATGGTAATTACGAGATAGGGGTGCATATTGCCGATGTAAGCCATTATGTGGAGCCCGGGACTGCGCTGGATAAAGAAGCGTATCACAGGGCCACATCCGTGTATCTCCCGGACAGGGTGAACCCGATGCTGCCCGAACATATTTCTAATTTTCTCTGTTCACTACGGCCAAAAGAAGATAAGCTGACCTTTTCTGCGATCTTCCAGGTCACACCCAAAGCAGAAGTAAAACAATACTGGCTGGGCAAAACAGTGATGCATTCCGATCACCGGTTTACGTATGAAGAAGTGCAGGCGATCATTGAAGAGAAAGCCGGTTTATACGCGGAAGAAATACTGATCCTGAATGATATTGCACAGCGTTTCCGGAAAAAAAGATTCAGTAACGGGGCGATCAATTTCTCCTCACAGGAAGTGCGTTTCAAACTGGATGAGAAAGGTGATCCCATCGGTATCATGATAAAAGAAAGCAAAGAGGCCCACCAGTTGATAGAGGAATATATGTTGCTGGCCAACCGGACTGTCGCGGAGAACATCTCGAAAATAAAGATCAACGGAAAGCCTTTGCCATTCCCTTACCGCACACACGATGATCCCGATGAAGCAAAATTGGTTCCTTTCGCGGCGTTTGCAAAAAAATTCGGGCATAAGTTCGATACCTCCTCACCGGAAGCTATTGCCAGATCATTTAACCAGTTATTAAAAGATGTAAATGGAAAACCCGAGCAACATGTACTGGAACAGTTGGGTATCCGTACGATGGCAAAAGCAAAATACACAACAGAGAATGTCGGGCATTATGGTTTGGGCTTTGAGCATTATTGTCATTTTACCTCACCGATAAGACGTTACCCCGATGTACAGGTACACCGGATCCTGGAAGATGTATTGAAGAATACGATCCTGCCTGATAAAAAGATGGAGGAGCAATGTAAGCACACCAGCGAACGGGAGAGGGCTGCGATGGAAGCAGAACGGGCTTCCAATAAATACAAGCAGGTCCAGTATATGAAGAATTACCTCGGCGATGAATTTGAAGGGGTGATCAGCGGTGTTGCCAGTTTTGGTTTTTGGGTAGAAACGGTCGAACATAAATGCGAAGGACTGGTGAGCATCAACAGCCTTCTCGAATACGATGAGTTCAGGCATGTGGAAGCGGATTATTGCCTGGTAGGTCAGCGAAGCGGTAAGAAATTCAGGATGGGAGATAAGGTAACGATCAAAGTGGTGGCCGCGAATCTGACCAAGAGGCAACTTGATTATGAATGGGTAGTAAAAGACGAGCTTTCGACAGAAAAAAACGGTG
>DASYLC010000208.1:0-3730 GCA_036009775.1 Chitinophagaceae bacterium | reverse complement strand
CTCATTCATGATCTCTACCAGTACTCCACCCGGATCAAAACCAGCTAAACGGGCCAGATCAACAGCCGCTTCTGTATGTCCGGCTCTTCTAAGCACCCCGCCTTTTTTGGCCCGCAGCGGAAAAATATGACCGGGTCTTCCAAGGTCGGAAGGATTGGTAAAAGGATTAATAAGTGCCTGGATCGTTTTTGCCCTGTCGTGGGCAGAAATACCTGTTGTGCACCCTTGGCCGAGCAGGTCGACTGATACTGTGAACGCCGTTTCATGAAGGGCGGTATTGTTATTGACCATCAATTCGAGCCCCAGTTCATCGCATCTCTCTTCGGGTAATGCGGCACAGATGAGGCCCCGCCCGTGTTTACTCATAAAATTGATGACTTCCGGTGTGATAGTGGCGGCAGCGGCGATAAAATCACCTTCGTTCTCGCGGTCTTCATCATCGGCAACCACTACCAATTTTCCACGTTTAATATCCTGTATGGCACTTTCAATTGAATCGAACATTTTGGGTTGTTTTTGCAAAAGTAGAACAAAGAATCGTGGATGAATGTTCGGGGGTTGCCGGGCAGCAAAATGCGGGGGGAAGATGTCATTATAAAGCACTATTTTTCAGGCCTAATTTGTTAATATTTGCCTATATTTAATTAGGAAATATTCCCTTTCTTTGCAACCGAAAACCAATCTTTATGCTTAAGAGAATACTGCTTTTGTTTGCTTTAGCCTTTATGGCCAGTCCGTTCGTGTTTGCACAGGTTACCACATCCGCACTGGGCGGTACGGTAAAGTCTGCTACGGATGAAGCCCTGGTAGGCGCCACCGTCACAGCTACCCATCTTCCTTCCGGAACAAAATATTTAACGGTGACACGCCCCGGCGGTGTGTTCAATATCCAGAATATGCGGGTTGGCGGTCCTTATCTTATCGAGATCACGTTTGTAGGTTATAAGACAGAAAAGATCGAGGATGTTTATTTACAACTGGCAGAATCTTTCAATGTGACCCCACTGATGACTAAATCTGACGCCACGCTGGAAAATGTAGTGCTGACAACCGGCAGAAGGGGTAATATCCTCAATGCCAATCGTACCGGTGCCGTTACCAATGTGGGCAGAAGAGAGATCACGAACCTGCCGAGCATCTCCCGGAGCATAAATGATTTGTCACGTCTTACACCACAGTCAGGCGGTGGTTCACCTTCGGGGGCCGTGGCAGGTGGTAATTATCGCCAGAACAACGTTACGGTTGATGGTTCGGACTTCAATAATACGTTCGGTATCGGTTCTAACTTACCCGCGCAAGGTTCACCTATTTCTCTTGATGCGATCGAAGAGATATCTGTGAACATCACTCCTTTTGATGTTCGTCAATCAGGCTTTATCGGCAGTGCGCTGAATGCAGTGACACGCTCCGGTACCAATACTATTTCCGGTTCCGTGTATACATACTGGAGAACAGAAAGATTGCAGGGACGCAAAGTGGAAAAGACATTTTTCAATCGCCAGAAATTACAATACAATCAATATGGTTTCCGTATCGGCGGCCCGATCATCAAAAATAAATTGTTTTACTTCTTCAATTACGAGACAGAAAAAACCATAACCCCCGGTCAAACCAAGATAGCTGCCACTGCGGCTGCACCTTACGGAAGTGTCAGCAATATTGCCCGTCCGACCAATACAGAACTGGATGCGATCAGGGCTTACCTGCTGAGCACTTATGGATATGAGACCGGCGCTTATGATAATTACGATCTTGAAGGTGACAAGAGAAAGATCCTTGCCCGTTTGGATTGGAATATCAACAACAGGAACAAACTCAGCCTGCGTTATAGCCAGGTTGAAAGCAGTGATCCTGCCCTGATGAGCAGCTCCACTTCCAGCTCAGGTGTTACTTTTTCTACCGGTATTGGCCGGAATGATATCAATGCCCTGCATTTCAAAAATTCCAACTATTTCCAGGATTATAACTTTTATTCCATCGCTGCCGAATTGAACTCTACTTTCAGTTCAAGGGTTTCGAATAATTTCCGTTTCTCTTATAATAACCAGAACGAACCCCGCAGTTCCACCAGTACGGATTTCCCTTTTGTAGATATCATGAAGGACGGCCAGCCTTTTACTTCTTTTGGTTATGAACCCTTCACCTATGGTAACCTGAGAGATGTGAAGATCTACTCCGTGGTGGATAACCTGGCCATCTCTGCCGGCAAACACAACATGCTGATCGGCGTACAGGGAGATGTTACAACAACTGTAAACGGTTTCCAGCCATTGGGTGCAAGCTATTACAGGTTCAATTCTTTCGCGGATTTCCAGAACAATGTAAAACCCCTGGACTTCGCTTATACTTATTCACTGAAGAAAGATTACTCACAGGCTTTCCCGCAATTTAAGTTCGCACAATATTCTGCATTGTTCCAGGATGAGATCACTCTCAGCAAACAGTTCAAGCTAACAGTGGGTATAAGAGCAGACAAATCAGCTTATCCCGGTGTAGCAGAAGTAAAAGAAAACCCTTTGGTAACACCATTGGTATTCGCTGACGGTATCAAAGTGAATACCGGCACATTACCAAAAGCAAGAATTCTGTTATCCCCCCGCGTTGGATTTAACTGGGATCTTTATGGCGATCGTTCTTTACAGGTCCGTGGTGGTACAGGTATTTTTACCGGAAGAGTTCCTTATGTATGGATCGTGGGACAATCCGGTAATTCAGGTATGCTCCAGATCACACAGTCATTCAATGGCCAGGCCAATACTTTTGGACCCTTTAATCCTAACGTAGGCTTCTACAGGCCAGCTGTTGCTCCAACTGCCGGCACTACCCTGCCTTCTACGGTGACCATGTTTGATGAGAATTTCAAAATGCCCCAGACCTGGAAAACAAGTCTTGCCATTGATGTGAGATTACCCGGTGGTATCATCGCAACGGTTGAAGGCATTTATAACAGGGATTACAATGTTATCTATTCAAGAAATATCAACCTGAAAGCTCCTTCTAACCTGAATGTTGCCGGTTATCCTGACAACCGCCCGATCTATCCCGTAACGACCGGATCTGCCAACAATATTCACAAGCTGTTGCAAACCGGCCCCGGCATACTGGTACCCAATGCAGCGGGTACATTGCCTTTTACCGTTATCCTGACCGGCAATGAAAAAAGAGGACACTATGCTTCATTGACCACCAAGTTTGAGAAAACATACCGCAAAGGATTATCATGGATCATTGCTTACACAAAATCATTTGCAAATGGATTGTTTGATGGCGCGGGCGACCAGCCATTCAATACCTGGAGCCTGATCCCGACAGTGAACGGGGCCAATACCCCGAACCTTTCTCATTCACAATTCGTGTTACCTGACAGGGTTATAGCTTCATTCTCTTACCGCAAAGAATATTTTAAACATTTTGCAACAACGATCTCTTTATTCTATTCGGGCTCTATTGACGGAAGATTCTCTTATGTATATGGTGCTGACTTCAACCGTGACGGTGTGAATGGTAACGATCTCATTTATATCCCTAAAGACGCCCGGAATACAAACGAGATTACTTTTGTACCTACTGCTGCTATCAATGGGATCGTGTATTCCGCGGCTCAGCAGGCCCAATTGTTCGAAGACTATATCAACCAGGATAAATATCTCCGTAAGCACCGTGGCCAGTATGCTGAAAGAAACGGCGCACAAATTCCATGGAGAAACCAGGTTGACCTGAGGATCATGCA
>DASYLC010000207.1:0-6385 GCA_036009775.1 Chitinophagaceae bacterium | reverse complement strand
AAATTGGGGCACATCAATATTCACCCACCAGTCGCCTGCTTTATCATCGAAGAAAGTGCTGTCCTTATTGACAACGGCATATACCGGGTATTCAAATGTGTAAGGATAATCCGGCTGATCAAATGCCTGGTATTTTTTTTCAGGGAAATCAATATGGAAATATCCTTTTTTCTTTCCCGTGGAATAATCACTGTTACAGGAAGACAACAGGCCGCTGCCTGCACTGACCAGGAATACGAATTGAACTATTTTAATCGCCAGATGATTCATTGCGTTTGTCTTTATCTTTTATCGTCACTTTTACCAACTGGATACGGTTGTTCTCGGCCTTCATGATCTCGAATTCAAAATCACCGCAGGGGATGGACCAATCCACGGTAGGAAATTCTCCCGCTACTTCCAATATCAACCCGGCCAGGGATTCGCTCTCACCCCTGACACCATCAAAAGTGTTCATGGGCAGTTTCATGATCCTGCACATTTCATAGATCATGATCTTGCCCTCGAAAATATAATTATGATCGTCAATTTTATAGTTATTGCTTTCTTCCTCATCAAACTCATCCTTGATATCCCCTATCACTTCTTCAAGGATGTCTTCCATGGTCACGATGCCGCTGGTGCCTCCAAATTCATCCACCACTACTGCAAAATGTATACGTTTCAGCTGGAAATCTTTTAAAAGATCTTCGATCAGTTTTGGTTCCGGGACAAAATAAGGCTGGCGCATCAATATATGCCAGTCGAAATCTTCCGCTTCGTTCAGGTGTGGGAGAAGGTCTTTGGTATTAATGATCCCTTTCACTTCATCGAGACTACCGTTATAAACAGGTAATCTTGAATAATGTAGCTCCGCTACTCTTTTGACCACATCCCCGAAAGAAGAGCCGTACTCGATACCGCTTACATCGAGCCGGCTGCGCATGATTTGTTTGACCGATATATTCCCAAACTTCACGATCCCTTTCATGATATTCTTTTCTTCGGGTGAAGCTTCCTCATCGGTTTTAATATCGATCGCTTCATCGAGTTCCTGCATACTCATGGCTTCGGATCTGTTGAAGCCGGCTTTTTTGCCGATCCGGTCCGCCAGCCTGACGATCCATTTACTGATCCTTCTCAATAATAAATGCAGTGCTTCCACCAGCAGGGAAGATCCGTAAGCAAAGCGGAGATTATTTTGCGTGGCCCATACTTTCGGGAATATCTTGCCTATAAATACCAAAACAAAAGCGATCATGATCACCTTGGCAAGGGTTTCCAGCACAGGTCCTGCTTTTCCGAAAGAGATGAACTCGCTGATCAGGTAATTCGAGAGTACGATAATACAGATGTTTACGAGTGTTCCCGCGATCAGCAAAGATGCGTAGACCTCTTTGGGTTCTTCGAGCAGGGTAACGATCCGCCTGGCCGATACATGCTGTTTTGTTTTCAGCATATTGATATCCTTCCTGTTGAGTGAGAACAGGGCCACTTCAGCTCCGGAGATCGTAAAAGTGAGGAGGAGCAATACAGCCAGGATGATCGCCAAAAAAGTAGTACCCTGCAGATTGACAGCCAAAAGATGATCAAGGATAGAGAGCAGTACCGGGTGACTTTCCAAAGCGAGGATTTTTCTTTATCAAAAAAGCAGGTCAATATGGCCTGCCTGTAAATAACGATCAAAGTTATTGTATTTAATATTGGCAGTTAAAACGGCAGGTTTTCCGACGGATCGGAAACCGGTATATCGCCGCCTCCCACTCCTTCAATTCCGCTGCCATCGCCCCCGGGACCCGGAGCATCCATTCGTTTATCCAGCATGATCAGGTTATCACCCACCACTTCGGTTGCAAACTTGCGATGCCCATCCTTATCATCCCAGCTCCTTGTTCTTAACCGTCCTTCAATATATACGAGGCTGCTTTTGTGCAGGTATTTCTGCGCCAGTTCGGCCAGGCCTCTCCATAATACCACTGTGTGCCATTCGGTCTGGGAGACCAGTTTACCCGAACGGTCTTTAAAAGTTTCAGTAGTGGCCAGAGGGAATTTAGCTACGGCAATATTTCCTTCCAGGTGCTGAACATCCGGGTCTTTGCCCAGGTTGCCGATCAGCATTACTCTGTTTACGCCTCTCATACATTTATTCTTTAAGTGAATGAAACCGTCGAAGGGCGGTGAATGTCTCTTAAAGTTAATTTTTTTGAGGCACCGGAAAAAATTTTATCTCAGGCTTAAAAGCTGTGACCGGAAAGGAATTGATGGATAAACCGGGGGAAAGCATATTTCCTGATCTTGCTGCCGGGGATCCACAACCAGTCCGTTTCCTGCCGTGGTTTTTGCTTTACCCTGATCCTTACAAACTGCCCGGAGATCAGTTGATGAGAGAGTTGTTGCCTGAACAGTTCAGAAACAGCAACCAGTTCATATTTATCCTTCGTAACCCACTTGTTTTTTTCGGCCTGCTGCAGGATCTTTTTTACCACTGAATTTTTATCCATCTCTACCAGCGGGAACTCATACAGTCCCTGCCAGATGCCTTTTTCATTACGCTGACGGATAGCCACCCCGTAACTACCGGGTTTATCTTTATACTCAAGGACCAGGTAATAGAACCAGCGTTTACGGATACTGATCTTTTTTTCTTTAACGGGGAGTTCGTTTATTTTACCATGTTGAAAAGCAAAACAATCTTTTTTAAAAACACAAGCGGAACATAACGGCGATACCGGCTTACAGATCACCGCGCCAAAATCCATAATGGCCTGGTTATACAGACCCGGTTGTTTTTTATCCAGTAAGCGATTCGCAAGGTCCGTGAAAAAATTTTTACCGGTGGTTGAATCAACCGGAGTTGCAATTCCAAATATCCTGGCCAGTACACGAAAAACATTTCCATCCACTACCGCATGCGGAAGATTGAATGCAAAAGAAGAAATAGCCGCCGCGGTATAGGGACCGATACCTTTTAAGGCTTTTATATCTTCATAGGTATCCGGGAATTTTCCACCCAGGTCTTTTGCTATATACCTCGCTGTCACGATCAGGTTCCGGCACCTGGTATAATAACCCAATCCTTCCCAGAGTTTGAAGACCTTTTCATCCGGGGCCGCTGCGAGTTTTTGAACAGCAGGGAATGTCTTAATGAAGTTATTATAGTAGTTCAGTCCCTGTTCCACCCTTGTCTGCTGGAGGATGATCTCGCTAAGCCAGATCCTGTACGGGTCTTTTTCCCCTTTCCAGGGCATGGACCGGTCATTCTTCTCTTTATTCCACTTAAGCAAGAGGCGGGCAAATTTTGTTTCCGGCTCCGGACCGTTTCTTTTCATGTATAGATATGCCTTGGGGATTTGTCACCCGATCCTTCGATTAACTCAGGACTTCGGGTTTATACGCCGTTTTCGGACCGGCGATACAAATCCTGTAAAAAAAATTATGCCTATTTAGTTGACTATCATATTATTTTGTCATAAATTGGACTTCGTAAATTCACTAAAAACCTCAACCAATGAGAAAAGCCGACCTGGTCAATCAGATTTCTGAAAAAACAGGCATACCGAAGGTAGATGTGCTTGTTACTCTTGAAACTATGTTCAAAGAGGTAAAAGACACCCTTGCCGCTGGCGAAAATATCTATATCCGCGGTTTTGGCAGCTTTATCACTAAAAAAAGAGCCGCAAAGATCGGCCGGAATATCAAGAAGAACATTGCAGTTCATATCCCCGAACATTATATACCTGCTTTTAAACCTGCCAAAGAATTTGTAGCAGAAGTAAAAAAGCTCAAGGAAGTCAAGCCTGATGCAGGTCCTGGTGAGGAAGCTGAATAGTCACTGCTATTCCCATTTGTCAATTTTCAACTTTGCCATTCCGCTGGCTTCATATTCAACTGACTGAGGCCTGACAGCATTCGATTCAAACCATCGGAACGATCTGTTATCTGTATCCCCGACCATTATTAGGGGTACTTTTTCATTGTTTTCATTTACAGACATGCCTGCCAGGATAAACACAGTGGGCGATACCCATATGGCTTCTTCTATTCCTGCAGAAGGACCAAAGAAGGCAATTCGTTTCCAGGTTTTCGCTTTCACGTTACAGTGTTATCGCCTGGTCCACATCAGCACTGGCAATGATCTTTTTACCTTTCTTTTCCAGCATTATCCCTGCACTGTACAAGTCGATGGACTGAGTGCTATCCGGTGAAAAAATCAGAGAGGCCTTATATAATTCATAGAATTTTCCAAGATCTGCCGCATCTTCATAAAGCTCGTCTCCAAATGCGGTCTTTTGAGTCATGTGGAATGAATCGGTATTGAACCCTTTGAATGATTGCGCCCATTTATCCAGCCCTTTTTCAATAAATGATCTTACCGGTGCCAGTGTCCTGTCAGCAGTTTCATTAGCAACCAGGTTGCTTGTTCCAGTTTTCCCCGCTGTATCAGCAGTTGTGGAAACAGCAGGATCGGTTGACTTCTTGTCTTTTCCTCCGCAGGAAACAAGAATGAAAATGCAGGATATAATAAAAAGCCTGTAAATAAAGGAGCTCATAAGAAACAATTTTAATGTAAAGCGTTTTGGTTTGTATGACATAACAGGCGAAAGTTAGGAAATATCCTTTCCCGGCAAAATCTCAGGCTGGTCGATTGACTGAACTGTGGCATAATTACATTAAAGCGTGTCACCAACCATTTTGCCTGTACCTTTGCCTCCTGAAATTTTTAGAACGTGAAGAAACCCCAGTGGATCACCATCGGCGCCGCTCTCCTGCTAACGGCCGGAATATTTGTTTTTGGACGAACCGTTCCTAAAAAAAAGGCTCTTGCCGCCGCAGGACATAGCGCTAATGATGGTCATGACCACGGCACTCCTGTCAATGCTATTACTATCGATACCATCCTGCAACTCGCTAAAAAAGAGCTCACAGCAGAACAGGTGGTCAGGATCAACACCCTGGAAAATTCCATCACCCGGGGCAATGTAAAAGACCAGCAACTCCATGTTTATCACCAGTTAGCCCGGTTCTGGTCTGATTCGGCCCATATTTTTGAACCTTATGCCTGGTACAATGCAGAAGCTGCAAGGTTGGAAAACTCGGAAAAAAAGCTCACCTTCGCAGCCCGTTTGTTTTTGGACAACCTGCAAAATGACGAAGTAACCGCGAGGAGACAGTGGAAAGCAATGCAGGCCAAAGATTTATTCGAGAGGTCTTTGAAGATCAACCCGGAGAATGATTCAGCCAAAGTAGGCCTTGGGGCCTGTTATATTTTCGGCGGTATTTCTGAAATGCCGATGGAAGGGATCCTTAAGATCCGGGAAGTCGTAGAAAAAGACAGCACCAACCTGTATGCACAGATGATGCTGGTAAAAGGGTCGCTGTTATCCGGGCAATATGACAAAGCGATGAGCCGTTTAGAAACGATCAACCGCATCGATCCCGCTGATATTGATGCCCTGCTGTTGCTGGCCGAAGTGGAGGAACGGATGGGACATAAAGCAAAAGCGATCAGCTGGTACCAGCAATGCCTGCTGGTCAGCAAAGAACCGGAGTTGAGAGCGGCGATCGAAAAAAGAGTTGCCGAATTAAAAAAGTAATTGAGTAAACGTATTTATAAACTAGACTAAAAAAATATTTGAGTATGCCTTGTGGTAAAAAAAGGAAGCGTCATAAAATTGCGACGCACAAGCGTAAAAAAAGACTGAGAAAGAACCGTCATAAGAAGAGAAACAAATAATTTCTGTTCTTAGATGAATTTGCGTCCCCTTATTCCGGGAGACAAATTCAGTTTACTGGTTGTATGCCGTATTAGTTTGTCCGAAGGGATTTCTCTGTTGAAACACCCGTTCAGGATTTGCTCTCAGTACTCCATTCATTCCCGCAGTTGGTACGGATACCCGGCCCGCTCACAGAGTCCGGTGGACAACCAGTCCCGATGGTCCTGAACCTTGTTGAAGGTCAGCACAGCAGAAGGTGTTTCATTTATGTAAGCTGTAATGAACAAAGAACTTATTATTAATGCAGCCCCGCAGGGCGTAGAGATCGCCCTGCTCGAGGATAAGAAACTGGTAGAACTGCATAGCGAAAAAAGCGATGCCCGTTTTGCTGTGGGGGACCTTTACCTGGGTAAGGTGAAAAAACTCATACCCGGACTCAATGCTGCATTCGTGGATGTGGGATTTGAAAAAGATGCGTTCCTTCACTACACGGACCTGAGCCCTTATGCGAAATCCCTGCTCAAGTTCACCACCATGTGCATGAACGATAAGAGTGATACGGGTCTCGATTTTGGCAAATTCACCATCGAACCGGAGATCATCAAGACCGGCAAGATCAATGAAGTACTGGGTGGTAAACCCAATATACTGGTACAGATCCTGAAAGAACCCATCGCAGCCAAGGGTCCCCG
>DASYLC010000206.1:0-3976 GCA_036009775.1 Chitinophagaceae bacterium | reverse complement strand
AATGGGGAGATGCACCACAATATTGTGAATCCTGGATCAACCGCGCCGTAGTATTGCAACATTTATATTCCCCGGCCATGTGGAGCATATTCCAGTTGCAGGATATTTTGGGGATGAGTGAGACCCTTCGCCGCGAAGACCCGAATACCGAAAGGATCAATAATCCCGCGAACCCGAAGAACTACTGGCAGTACCGGATGCATATCCCGCTGGAAGAGCTGATCAAACAAACAGCGTTCAATGAAGAGCTGGGTGGATATGTGATGAATAGCGGGAGAAGTTAAATGAGAAATTAGAAATAAAGAATAAGGAATGAGAAAGTAATATGACCATGTTCCATTGTTTAAATTGTTCGTTGAATCATTACTTTCTAATTTCATATTTCTCATTCCTTATTTCTTATTTTCGGGCATGAAACTTCAGTACTGGCAATACAACCTCAAATTCCGCCACCCCTTCACCATTTCTAAAGGGACCAAAACCCACCAGCCGACGTTGATCGTTGAACTCGAACATTTCGGTATCAAAGGTTATGGCGAAGCGCCGGCGATCGCTTATTACAATATCCCGGTAGAAAAAATGATCGAAGACCTGGAAGCGAAAAAAGACATGATCGGGAAATTCGCATTCATGGACCCGGAGCGCTACTGGCATTACCTGCATCATTTATTGCCTAATAATTCTTTTCTCGTTTGCGCACTCGATATCGCCGCCTGGGATATATACGGGAAAATGAAAAAGAAAAAACTGTATGAACTCTGGGGCGGTGACACGGCGAAAAACCCCATCTGCGATTATACGATCGGCATTGACAGTATTGAAAAGATGGTCGCCAAGATGAAAGAGAAACCCTGGCCGATCTATAAAATAAAGGTGGGGACAGCAGATGATCTCGGAATTGTAAAAGCGTTACGGGAAAATACAAATGCTGTATTAAGAGTAGACGCCAATGCGGCCTGGGACCTCGAAACAGCATTAAAACTGATCCCCCAATTAAAAGAACTGGGTGTAGAACTGGTGGAACAACCGCTTGCCAAAGATGACTGGGATGGAATGAAAATACTATACAAAGAATCTGCGCTGCCTTTATATGCCGATGAATCCTGTGTGTTTGAAAAAGATGTGGAGAAATGCCATAATAATTTTCATGGCATCAATATCAAACTCACGAAATGCAGCGGTATTACGCCGGCCCGAAGAATGATCGATAAAGCAAAAGAGCTGGGTATGAAAGTGATGATCGGGTGTATGAATGAATCAACTGTTGGCTCAGCAGCTATTGCGCATTTACTTCCCTTTATCGATCATGTGGATATGGACGGACCGTTGTTGCTGGAAGAAGACCTGGCTACCGGTCTTACTTATGATTTTGGAAAAGTGACCTGTTCGGATGAACCGGGGCTTGGAATTAAATATACCGGATTGTATAATAAAAATGAGGAATAAAGAATTAGAAATGAGAAAGTGATGATTCAATGATACCATTGGACAAAGCTTCATAACTTTCTCATTCCTCATTTAGTTACCAAATTCTCACCCTCAAACTATCCGCCCTGTACATCTTATCACCCGGTTTTACATTAAACGTTGAATAAAATTCATCCACATCCACAAAAGGTCCGTTGACCCTGTATTTGGCAGGAGAGTGGACATCGGTCAGTAACCGGTTACGCAAACTTTCTTCCCGCTGATGACCCAGCCATCCCAGTGCATAACCGCAGAAATAACGTTGCATAGGAGTGAGGCCGGCCAGCTTCTCAGCTTTCTTATATTGTTCGGTCTTTTTAAAAGCTTCGATACCCAATAAGATGCCGCCAAGGTCGGCGATATTCTCACCCAATGTGGCTTTACCATTTATATGGTAACCGGGCAACGGTTCAAACTCATCGAACTGTTTTACCATCACCTGCGCCCTTTTATTGAACTCCAGTTCATCTTTAGCGGTCCACCAGCTTTTCAAATTCCCTTTATCATCATACTGTCTTCCTTCATCATCAAATCCATGGGTGATCTCGTGACCGATAGTGGATGCGCCACCATATCCATATACCGTCGCGTCATCCAACTCTTCATCGCGGTAACCCGGAACAGTGAAGATCCCCGCGGGCAAAACGATCTCGTTATTGGAGGAATTATAATACGCATTATAGGTCTGCGGGAACATGTCCCACTCATCCCGGTCAACCGGTTTTCCTAATTTGTTCATCTGGTAATTGTGCAGCCATGTATTCGCATTTACCGTATTCTGGAAATAACTTTCCTTGCCGATCTCCATGGAACTGAAATCTTTCCATTTTTCGGGGTAGCCCACTTTCTTTTTCATGGAAGCGAGCTTGGCATATGCTTTTTGCTTGGTGCTGTCACTCATCCATTCCAGTTTGCCAATACGGTCTTTCAAAGCCCCTCTTACTGCTTCCACCATATCTTCATACCGCTTCTTCGCTGTTTCATTGAAGAACTCTTTCACATATAATTGCCCGAGCATTTCTCCCATCACATTTTCGGAAGACTGGATGGCTCTTTTCCATCTTGGTCTTCTTTCCTTCGCGCCGCTAAACAGTTTGCCATAGTTGAACGCGGTGATGCCGAATTTATCGGGCAACACACCTGCGAAATCACTGACCAGGTTGAACTTCACATAGCTTTTCCAATCCGCGATAGGAGTGCTTTTCAGTACATTATCCAGCGCCGTAAAAAACTCCGGTTGTCCAACAATGACAGAGTCGATGCTTTTTACACCTGTGACAGATAAGAAATTGTTCCAGTCCACCGATCCATTCATCTTACCGAGATCGGCGATGGCCATTTTATTATAGTTCTTATAAGAATCCCGCAGGTCGGCGAGTTTGCGGCTTGACGTTGCCAGCTTTGTTTCGAGTACAAGAATATTTTTTGCTGCCGTGGCTGCTGCTGCCGGATCATCGCCTGCCATGGTCAGCATATCGGTGATGTATTTCACATACGCTGCACGGATATTCGCCGTAGCGCTGTCCTTCTTAAAATAATACTCTCTTTCCGGTAAACCGATACCGCCCTGCCACAATTTATAGGTCATCACTTCACTATTCTTATCATCCTGTGTTACAAAATCGGAAAAAAGGGTAGAGGAGCCGGCTTTTTTCAATTCGGCCACAGTGGCCACCAGGCTTTTGATATCGCTGATCGCATTTACTTTGTCCAGCATCGGCTGCAAAGGTTTTAATCCATCCGCTTCAATTTTTGCGCTGTCCATCGCCATGGTCCAGAAATCACCGATCTTTTGTTCGGAACTTCCTTTCGCGGCATTGGATGTTGCCGCTTTCTCGGATATCTCGCGAAGACGTTTCAAATTCTCTTCAATAACAAGATTGCCGATGCCCCAGGCCGATTGTTCGCCGGGTATAGGATTGTTCTTTATCCAGCCGCCATTGGCATACTGGAAAAAATCTTCTGCGGGACTTATGGTAGAATCGAGATTAACCGCCAGTGCATCCGGTTTGTCCGGAGATGTCCCCGAACTGGTTTTGTCTTTATTCTTACAGGAACTTGCTGAAAATACAAGGGCACTGAGTGCCAGAACGGGAAAAATTGATCGCATAGTTATATGATTTACAAGTACTAAAAATAGAGAAATCGGGTACCCTTCAAAAAAATTTATGATAAACGGGTACTAATCTGTCTAATAAAACGTTAAGAAAGCGTCCGAACCTATTGAAAGTATCCAAATCCGAACCTGTGAAACCAATCAGAGCCCTGTCGCTTATACTTTGTATTAGTATAGCCCATCAATCTTCCGCACAAGAGCTTGATCGCTCCACGACGATCTCCCTTTTTACAGGTACCATTAATTACCAGGGTGATGTAAATCCTAACAGTTTTACATTCAAACATTCCAACCTGGCCACAGGATTGATCATCCGGAAACCCCTGAACCGTTGGTTCACAGTAAGGGCCGGGGTGAACATGGGGAAAATAGAAGCCGCCGATAAATGGAACC
>DASYLC010000205.1:0-6345 GCA_036009775.1 Chitinophagaceae bacterium | reverse complement strand
ATGAACCTACTCTAAACCATGTACCAACCATGTACTATCCATGTGTTCTTAAACGGGGGAATACATGGTTTACACATGGATAGTACATGGATTACACATGGTTGCTATACCTGCAGACAAATTATAGCCTTCATTCCCAGCGCTTTAAGGTTTCCTGGATGCCATTCTGTTCCTAAGCAAACCTGAGGGTAGAGGGCAATAGCATTGGTAGTTATAACTATTCCAAGGACCCATCGGCTGGTATGCTACCAGTTGTTTGTTCAGGCGTCATTATTCAGTAAATACTGTTCATGTGACTATTGCACAAGAAGCATCCGGTGGGACGAAAAAATTTCAAACTGAGTCACTACCAGAACTTTATTTCACCTCCTTTCAAACTCGTAAACCCTGTTATTACTAAGGGAATACTGTTCGGCCCTGATCTCCTGCCAGCCATCCCGGAAATGAAAATCGTCAAATTCCCATTCCAGCCGCTGGTTTTGCTGGAAATTTACGAGGCTGATCCGAAGGTATTTCATCGTCCGGGTTTCATACTCGCCGTCGGAATTATAGTAACTGTTGGTGTAGCGGTCCGAACGCCAGTAGCCCGTCATTGTATCCGTACTGCTGGTATACGTTGCATCGCCGTTCTCCATAAAGGTGAAGATCCCGCTTTCATACCCGGTTTGAAAATGATCCTTTCCCAAAAAGACCCAGCGCCAGGCGTCTTCCAGTTGCCAGCTGCCGATGATACGATCCTCGTACGATTTGGAACAGGAGGATAAAATAACAGAGGATGCCAGTAAAGACAGGAGTAGATATCTTCTCATAAAATTAGTTTTTAAAATTGCCGAAAGAATAATGCCACAGGGATAATAAGAATCCTTTTTAACAAAGAATTACTGGGATGTTAACTATTGGATTTGGGTCCTTTGTTGCCTCAGGATGTCCTTGGGAAATTTTGATATTGCCTCTAATTCAAAATTTACATTGTCAGATCCCGAAACCCGCAATCGCAGGAAATTGTGCAGAGATACAATTTCCCTGTCACCCTGAGGCAACGAAGGATCCCGATCCGCAATTTCCCGATCTTACTAAGGATTGATCTTTTCCAGCAACACTTTCGCCATTTTATAAAAAGACTCATGGCTGTAACCCGCGATATGCGGCGTGACGATCACATTGGATTGAGAGAGTAACCAGTGCAATTGTTGTTTTTCTTCTACCGTATACGTATCCAGTTTCTCATTCTCCAGGACATCCAGCCCCGCACCCGCGATCCTGTTTTCCCGGAGAGCATCCACCAGGTCATTAACAGATACAACTTTTCCCCGCGATGTATTTAAAATAAAAGGACGCTGCAACTCAACCGCGTAAAAGAATTCCCGGTTGGCCATATAGGTAGTTTCTTCTGTAAGCGGCACATGAAAACTGATCACGTTGGCATAGCGGCAGATCTGCTCCAAACTCGCTTCCTTTACATGATCCGCACCAAATCCAAACTTGTATTTATCATATGCCAATACGGTAACGCCAAAAGGTTGCAGCAATTTTGCAAAGCTTTGTCCCGTATTTCCAAAACCAATTATGCCGACAGTTTTGCCGTTCAGTTCCGTTCCGCGGTTCTCATCGCGGCGCCACAATCCCTGCCGCACTTCATTATGCGAAGAAGTGATATGGTTCATCAGGTTCAGCAGCAGGCATAATACATGTTCGGCCACCGCATTACGGTTTCCTTCGGGGCTGCTTTCACATTGTATCCCCTTGCTCATCGCATAGTCCGTATCGATCAGCTCCATCCCGCTGCCAAGCCGCCCGATCCATTTTAATGCTGCGGCTTTATCAATGAGTTTCCGATCGATCGGTATTCTTGTCGTGACGATCAATCCCTGCACAGCACTGATCCTGTCATAAAGTTCATCATAACTGATCGATGGATTGTATTCCACTTCATACCCTTTTTCCCGGAGGGTATCCGTTAAATAAGGATGTGCGTTTCCCGTAATGATCGCTTTTTTCTTCATCGCATTTTGAATGTTAGTGCCGCAAAATCATCCACGCTTAATTGTTCCGCTCTTTTAGTAAACAATTCATCCTGCAGGATCGCTGCATCAAATAATTCTTTTACCGCATTCCGGAGCATTTTTCTCCGCTGGTTGAATGCCGTTTTCACCAGCAGGGAAAGTGCTTTCTCACTCTTTATAACAGGCGGATTTTTTTTAGGCATTAACCGGATCACTCCACTCATCACTTTCGGAGGTGGTTGAAAAGCCTGCTGGGGCACATCAAATAAATATTCCACGTCAAAAAAAGCCTGGGTCAGTACACTGGTCACACCATAGACTTTACTCCCCTCCTTCGCTGCCAGGCGTTGGGCCACTTCTTTCTGGAACATACCCACTACGCATTCCACCTCTTCCTTCCATTCCAGTACACGGAAAATGATCTCTGTTGAAATATTATACGGGAAATTTCCCACCAGGGTGAAGGGCCCGTCGAATGGTTTACCTGTCTCCAGGATACTTGCCGAGATGATCTTGTCTTTTAATGACGGATAGGTCTTTACCAGGTATTCTACTTTTTCCTCATCCAGTTCCACCGCTTTAAAATCAACTCCTTTTAATTCGAGCAGGTATTTTGTCAATGCACCGCCCCCCGGACCTACCTCCAGCAATTGAGTAAAGGAATGCCCCGTCAGCGAGTTGACGATCTTCCGGCAGATATCTTCATCCTTTAAAAAATGCTGCCCCAGTGATTTCTTCAGGGTGTACATGCTGCAAATGTACCGCCTGCCGGAATGAAAACCTGCCCGTTCTTTGTGGAACGGGCAGGCCAGATTGATCAGGTCCCCTCGTTATTATTGTCGTACCAATTGACGGACCACCAGTGTTTCTTTCCTGCTGTTGATCAGTTTCAGAACATACACACCGGAAGGCCATTCACGGGCATCGACCATTATATCATTATTCAATATACCGGCACTGAATTCACGGTTATAAAGCATCCTGCCATTCATATCGGAAACAGTGACGGAAACATTTTCAGAGCCAAATGTCTTTAAGCGAATATGCAATTCCTTCTGTACAGGGTTGGGATATAAATTGATATCCCATGCCGGTTTGTACACAATATGAATGGTCTTGCTATAAGCGGCTTGTCCATCCCTGTCGACCGACCTGATCCGGTAATAATTGATACCGGTTAAAGGATGTTCGTCAATAAAGTTGTGCGGCTGACCGGTATTGGTTCCGATCGATGTAAACACCACACCATCTGCAGAACGTTCGATCTCAAAATGATCGTGATCCATATCTGTTACCGATTCCCAGTTCAATGCGACGGTGTTATTGGGTTTTTGTTGTCCTGTAAGACTGATGAATTTAACCGGTAAGATAACCAGGGCCGTTGTACTCTTGATCAGTTTCAGGTTGTCGATATTAAATCCTTCATCCACCTGGAAATCATACCCGGTTGTATTCGCATCTGAAGTAAATACCAGCCTCAACCGTACATTCGGTTGCCCGAGCAGTGGTGAAAGGTCGAACATTTCCGGTATCCACTCTTCCTGTATCCCGGTGAGGGCGGGTTCTCCATTCAATGTACTTCCATCCCGTGTACCGGCTTCCTGTACTGTTGTTCTTCCTGCGATGGGTATCCACAGGATTCCGTTCGAAGATATCTGTACCTGTAGTTTATCACGGAAATTTTCCGCACGATGTCTTACCCAGAATGTAAGATAGGCGGCTGTTGCATTACTGAGATCAAATGTTCCGTTATACCGTATATTATCATTACGGTTAGCTCCATACAAACCCGAAGGAGATTCTGTCAATGATTTGGAACCCGCAAAGGCCATTCCATTGCTGTAATTCCAGTTGGCCGATACGACCCAGCCTGACGAAGCACCGGCTCCTTCCATATCATCGTATAATAGCTGAACAGGATTGAAGAATTTTGTGATAGTGTCATAATACGTTTGACCGCCTGTTTGTACCCGCCATGCATACCTGATCCTGTAACCGGCTTGTATGCCCGGGTGCAAGGTATAATTGATACTTCCGTTATATACATCGAAATAGTTGGTTAATGTATTGATGGTAACGGGCCCGGCTACATCACTGATATTTTCAAGTGGAAGCAGTGTAACCGTAACAGGTCCGTTCGCCAGGCCGATCCTCCTGATATTAAAATTGAATGATCCGTTCATGGCAGTGACAGCAATATCTGACCTGTCTGTGATATCCACGTAAGAACCTGCGGCAAATGCAAGCTGCAGGTTCTGGAACACCATACCCTTGCAGAGATTAATGATCTCGCTGGCGGGTGGCCAGAAACTCCCGTAAGCGCCGCCGGTACCATCGCCGGCTCCGCCTTCACCGGTGAAACCCATCACGATGCCTTTTGTACCCGTACCGATATCACCTTTGAGCATCCAGTCCTTTACCCCGCCGGCCACTTCATAACCGACTGACTGCAGGCTGTTGCCTGCCCGCATACCATTGTATTTTCCCATCATCGCCGGTATACGGGTATAATAATGTTGTTCCGTTACCGAGAGTGTATCCGGTCCTGTGTGCAGTGTGGGTCTTCCAAAAGGCAGTGAATAATAAGGACCAAATGAATGCTGGTCATTGGAAGAAACAATATGATGTGAAAGAACAAAATCTCTTACCGCCTGTGTCTCGGGTTCTGAAAAAGCAGCAGGTCCCCAATACACATCGCTGCTGGTATTATTCGAACCGCAACTGGAACTGGCACCACCACATATGTTCCAGTCCACGCTCCAGTTCCGGTTAAGATCGACACCAAATGAACCATCGCCGTTATTCCTGCGGTTCTTTCTCCATCCGCCTCCGCCATCGGGATCATTCACACGGTTGTATTCCCATCCATCCGGGTTCATACAGGGGATGATGAATATTTCACGGTTATTGACCAATGCCTGTATCCGTGGATCGGTCGTATAATTCTCGCAGAGATACTGCATAAAGAAGATCATGCTGCTGCCGCCGATCGACTCCCTTGCATGCTGCAACCCCATATACAATACTTCGGGTTCGGTAGTCTCATCGCTGGCAACATTATCGGAGATCTTGATACACCAGATATTTCTTCCCTGTACCGAAAGACCCAATGATATTTTTTGTGCGATAGCAGGATAAGCTGCCACCAGGTTATTCATTGCCGTATTCATCTGCGTGAAACTGTAAAAGCCGCCAAGCGTAGGATAGACCTGGAATGCGGCAGGAGTAGTAATGATACTCGTCACCGTTCTGCCCGGTTGCTCCATCGCCATCCTGGACTCCGGTGACGCGGAAAAATATTGCCGGTTCTGTTCTCTTACCCTGGCTGCGACATCCGGTACCAATATTTCATACTGGTAACTGGTACGGGCGGCCAGCCTGGAAAGTTGTGCTTCGCTTATTTCGGCAATGATATTTCCTTCCCGTACATCAAAATGATCGATCTCGAGCAACCCGAGTAATGCTGCTCTCTGCTCTTTACTTTCGGGTGGAACGATCTTTACAGTACTATAACGCTGTGCGGTCGCACTGAACATTGTTGTGAGCAACAAAGCAAGACCGCTGATGACATGTTGTATTGATTTCATAGAATAGAATTTGGGTGGTTTGGATTTATTTTCTGTTAACAATTAATTTTTCGGCCATTGTTTCACCGTTGATCCTTACCTGCACGATATACATTCCGCTGTTCAGTTTTTGAATAAAGGGCAGGCTGATGGTATTCATTCCTTTATTCACATCCACGGCATGCTCATACAGTGATCTTCCTTTCATGTCACTGATCATGATACCCGCATCCGTATCAACCAAAGAGAGTACAGTAAGGGTTGTGATATCAGAAGCCGGGTTAGGTGAGAGTGTTATTTCCTGTATGCCTTTTTTGATCGTGACCGTTCTTATTTCACTGTAGCGGAATTTGCCATCGCCACTGATCAGCCGTAAACGGTAAAAAGACCGGGAAGGCAGCGGTTGCAGATCCAGTAAGGAATAATCATTTTCCCCTGTATTTCCGTTACCTGTTGCATAGACATTTCCTGCTACGGTCCAGTTGGTATTATCAGCGCTGCGTTGCACCTCAAAGCCATTAAAATTCTCTTCGCCGGATGTTGTCCACTCCAATTTTACTTTTTCATCAGCCGTCAGTTTTGCGTTAAAGGAAAGCAGGTTGACCTTCAGCGGGAAATCATCCACCAGCACAGTGTAATCTTCTGTCTCTCCATCCTCATAATAACCGGTTGGATTATTATTGGTCATTCCATGTGTCGCCCTTGTAATTCTTATCCGTAAATAGGTATATCCGCCATTGGGTATGAGTGTAGGGGCTACGGGCCAGAACAGGTTC
>DASYLC010000204.1:0-1699 GCA_036009775.1 Chitinophagaceae bacterium | reverse complement strand
ATTCAACCCTCTCAATATAGGTATTCATCAGTGCGATCAGCCAGCTGAGAATTTTCCCGACCAGGATTGAAACGACCGGGATAAATGAGATGACGCAGAGAAATATTTCTCCCAACAGGATGATACTTGATAAGGGTACGGCGAGAAAATTGGTCAAAATGAAAAAATTGGGAAATTGGTGAAAATGATAAATACTCAGGGGAACAGTGAGTACCTGTGCAGCCAGTGTTACGGCATTGAGTTTCCAAATAAGGTCAAGCAATTTGTTTTTACTATAAAACAGGTTATAAATGGGTTGCATAAAAATGATGATACTGAGCACGGCTGCATAGGATAACTGGAAACCCACATCCCATAGCCAGTAAGGATTGATGCATAAAAGTATAAAGGCGGAGACCGCCATGGTATTATAGATGGACGTCTTTTTGGAGAGCGATTCGCCCAATACGATACAGGTAAACATCAGCGCTGACCGGAGAATGGACGGTTGAGCGCCTGCCAGCAGGCTGAAGATCCAGAGAACGGTAATGATGATCACTGCCCTTATCCATCTTGTACTTTTTCTTTTTTGCAATGGTCTTAACAGTAATGCCATCAGCCAATAGATGAGTCCAAGATGCAAACCCGAGATAGCGATGATATGAACGACACCTGTATTGGTATAGGATTGTACCAGTGACTGGTCAAGGTCCTGTTTATACCCGATCAGCAATGCTTCGGCGAGGCCCAGTTCTTTATGGCCCTTTATATTTTCCCGGAGTATTCCCAGCAATTTTTCTTTGGAAGCAAAAAGGAATCGGGTCAGACCATTTTGCTTTTTATGATCGGGCACTTCAAATTCACCCGGTTTGAGATAGACCTGGTGAGTGATACCCTGGAAAAGCGCATATTGTTTATAATCGAAACCGCCGGGATTGCCGGCGTTCTTTATTTCCTGTACCGGTTTTTTAAAAATGATTTGCGATCCGTACGACAACTGCGTTAAAGTTCCTCCCTGCCCGTTGACGTCCTTACTGAAATAGATGATGATCCTTCCTTTGACAGGGAAGGATTTGCCGTTCCGCAACAAAAAACATACAGACGCATTTGCTTTGACCGATCTTGTCTTCTCAACGGGTGGCTCTTCGAGTGTTACCAATAGTCCATCGGATGCGGTATACAATTTCCCCAGCCAGTCTTTTTGATTGCGGATGTCTTTTTGCCAGGCTAATAATACACCCAACGCAAAAAAAAGTATGGATACAATGATCCCGTTCAAAAAAGCAAAGCGATAACGCTTGAAAAGAGGTATGAAGAACAATACCGGCAGGACCACCAGGCCAGCGGCAAGGATGAGCCATCCTGTTTTCGGACCGGAAGGGTAGTGCCATTGTACCAGTATACCGGCGATCAATGCCAGCAAAAGTTTAAGAAAAGGGGTCTTTTTCCAGAAATAAGAACGATACTGTTCCATGCGGAAAAGCTAGGAAGCTCTGCCGTAAAGAAAATGATCATTTCCCCGGAATATCCCGGTTATTTACCCGTAGAAAAAGGGATTCAGGCCAGTAATTTTTTTACATAAGCGATCTGCCCAAGGTGGTAGATAGTATGTTCGATCATCCCGTTAAGCAGGAAACGGAAATTATATTTCCGGTAATCCACGATCTCCCGCAGGAAATCATCATCTCTTTTTTTCAGCAGGGCAATGATCTTCTTGTGG
>DASYLC010000203.1:0-12751 GCA_036009775.1 Chitinophagaceae bacterium | reverse complement strand
GGCGGGCTCAGCAAAGAGCTTTTATCCAGCCGGGCAGATATCAGCGGGTTAAAGCATCTGCCGCAGATCCGTGAATACGAGACACAGAACCAGGAAATGATCGGGATCGTACAGGAGATCAGGGAACTTGTCAACAACAATGTTCCACCGGGTAATATCGCTGTTATATATAAAGAGAACAAATACGGAGAAGAGCTGGCCCGTTATTTTAAACTACTGGAGATACCCGTGTACAGTAAACGCCACCTGAACATACTCGAATTACCATTGACGCAAAAGATCGTATTGGTTTTAAAATATCTTGCTTCAGAACATGATGTGCCGTATAGCGGCGATGAAATGTTGTTCGAGATCCTTCATTTCGACTGGTTTGGAATACCGGCTATCGAGATCGCCAAACTGTCGATTGAAAATGCAGACCGTAAATTCGGAGAGAACAAAACCTCCCTCCGGCAATTGCTGGTGGAGAAATCGGCAGCACCTGCAAAGGATCTTTTCACTCCGGGTTTACACGATGGGTTAAGAAAAGCTTCGGTGGCGATCGAAGAATTGATGAAAGACGTACCGAATACCACGCTGCAGACGCTCTTTGAAGCTATTATCCGGAAAGCCGGTGTGCTGGCCCATATCATGCAAAGCCCCGATAAACACTGGCAACTCCAGGTGCTCTCGGGCCTTTTTGGTTTTGTAAAAGAAGAAACACACCGCAACCCCTTTTTAGATCTGCAACGGCTCGTAAATCTTATTGAACTGATGGAACGGGAAGATATTTCCCTGCCCCTGGTTCAGGTAAGCGGTAGCGAAAAAGGTATCAATCTCCTGACAGCTCATGGCTCCAAGGGCCTGGAGTTCCGGTATGTATTCCTTGCGGGCTGTAATGCTTCTTTCTGGGAAAAGAAAAGAAAACCCGGTGGTGGTTATAAATTACCCGATACGTTGTTCTCTTCACAACCAGCTGCCAATGACGATGAAGAATTGCGCCGCCTGTTCTATGTGGCGCTGACAAGGGCGGAACAACATCTTTATCTTTCTTACAGCAAATTTAAGAACGATGGTAAAGAACTCGAACCTTCGATGTTCATCGCGGAGATACTGGACGGGCACCTGCTCCCTGTTGAAAAAAAACCCATTGGACAAGAAGCGCTGGCGGAATTCACTGTTCTCGATTTTACCGCCCAGGCTCCCGAAATAGCAAAGATCGAAGAAGACCTGATGGATCGTCTCCTGGAAAAATTTGTAATGAATGTAACGGCATTGAACAATTACCTGAAATGCCCGCTGGAATTTTATTTTAAGAACCTGATCCGCATCCCTTCTCCCAAGAATGAAGCCACGGAATTTGGTTCGGCTGTACATTATGCACTTGAAAAATTGTTCAGGAAATTACAAGACGAGAAAAAAGACAGCTTTGCACCCAGGGAAGATTTTATCACCGACTTCGAATGGTATATGCGCCGTCACCGTGAAAGTTTTACCAAGGAACAGTTTGACAGGCGTATGGAATACGGACAGGAAGTATTAGGTAATTATTACGAAAAATACATTTCGCAGTTCAATATGATCGTAGCGATCGAAAGAAATATCAGGAATGTGGTCGTAAAAGGTGTTCCGCTTAAAGGCAAACTGGATAAACTGGAATTTGATGGCAAATCCGTCAACGTAGTGGATTACAAAACGGGCGATCCCGATAAAGCGATCCCAAAAACAAAAGGCCCTTCTGATAAAGAACCCAATGGTGGCGATTACTGGCGCCAGGCAGTTTTTTATAAAATACTGGTCGATAATTACGTCCAGAAGGACTGGAAAGTAGTCAGCGTGGAATTTGATTTTATCGAGCCCGATAAAAAAAAGAATTACCGCAAAGAAAAACTGGTGATCAACCCGGCCGATATCACGACTGTTACCCAACAGATAAGTACCACCTGGGAAAAGATACAGAACCGGGAATTTTATACAGGCTGTGGTAAGGAAGATTGCCATTGGTGCAATTTTGTTAAGACCAATGACCTGGCCATTGCATTGCATGAGCCTGACTCTCCTGAAGAGCCTGATGAATTATGATTTTAAAAACAATTCGTTAGCGTCAAACCTGCTAAGTTTGCACCTTACATGCGTTTCAGAGCTTTCATATCATCAGCAGCCTTCCTGTTGATCATTATCATCAGTATCATCAGTGGTCCCGGCTGTGCCAATATCGTTCCCCCGCAGGGAGGACCAAGGGATACCATCCCGCCTGTTTTACTGAAAGCAACACCGGGTGATTCGACCCGGAATTTTACCGGCAATAAGATCAGTTTTACATTCGACGAGTTCGTGGATATACAGTCCATCAGCGAAAACCTGATGGTATCCCCTTCTCCCCGGCTCAATCCAATGGTAGAGTTCAAACTGAATACCGTCACGGTAAAACTAAAGGACAGCCTGGAATCCAACACAACCTACTCGATCAATTTCGGGAATGCTATAAAAGATTATACCGAAGGCAATGCGCTGAAAGACTTTACCTATACTTTTTCAACGGGGCGGTATATTGATTCCCTGGAATTGACGGGGCAGGTGATACTGGCCGAGACCGGTAATACCGATACCACGCTGATCGTGATGCTGCATACCAGTGGCGACGATTCAGCCGTTATAAAAGACAGACCCCGTTATATTGCCAAACTCGACAGCAAAGGGAATTTTATTTTCAAAAACCTGCCGCCAAAGAACTTTTATATCTATGCCCTGAAAGACGAAGGAGGTACCCGCCGTTACCTGAGCAATAAACAACTATTTGCTTTTGCTGACAAACCCGTAATGCCCGCCATCAAAGCAGATCCTGTTCAATTGTATGCATATGCGGTAAAAGAAACGAATAAACCCGCCACCAGTACCTCTTCCGGTCCTCTCAAAACTATTACAGGAAAAGGCAAAAATTTAGGCGCGGATAACCGTTTAAAATACACGACCAGCCTGGTCAATGACCAGCAGGACCTGCTGAGCCGCTTTTTTATGAGCTTTGACCAGCCGCTTCGTGTCTTTGATTCAACAAAGATCAGGCTGTATACTGATTCAACGTTTACCTCTGCGCCTGCCTACAGTTTTCAAAAGGATAGCACAGGCAAAAATATTCAATTGATCCATACATGGAAAGAAAACACGCTCTATCATATTATCATGGATAAAGATTTCGCGGAAGATTCCCTCGGAAAAAAATTATTGAAAACGGATACGCTGAGTTTCAGGACCAAAAAACTGGCCGACTATGGTTCATTGCAATTGAAGTTCCGCAACCTGGACATGAAAAAAAATCCCGTTCTTCTTTTTGTAAGTGGTGAGACCGTGTCCAGGATGGTTCCATTGACCAGTGATAGTTTTTCAGACCCCAGTTTACTCCCGGGCGAATATGAACTCCGGGTATTATATGATGATAATAAGAACGGTATCTGGGACCCCGGACAATTCTTTGGTAAACATAAGCAACCCGAGCTGGTAAAACCCATTGAAAGGAGGATCACGGTAAAACCGGCCTGGCAGAATGAGTTTGAGATCAATGTGCAATAGACAATTGGCAATTGGCAAAAGTGTACTATAGTTAAAGGACTCCCTTGCCTATTGTTTATTGCCTATTGCCAATTGTTTATCTTCGCACCATGCAATTCTCCTCTTCCTTACTGGAAAATGCTGTCAATGAATTTGCCAAACTCCCCGGTATTGGCAAAAAGACGGCCTTGCGGCTGGTCCTGCATTTATTGAAACAGGATCCGAAGGAAGCAGGCCAATTCAGCGAGACAATAGCCCGGATGCGGAACGAGATCAAATTCTGTCATCGCTGCTTTAATGTGGCCGACGGCGATATCTGTTCGATCTGTGCCAATTCGATGAGAAAACAGGAGATCATCTGTGTAGTGGAAACGATCCGTGATGTGATCGCCATTGAAAGCACCCAGCAATTCAACGGCACCTACCATGTATTGAATGGGGTCATCTCCCCCCTCGATGGCATCGGCCCGGACCAGCTGAATATTGAGACACTTATTCACCGGGTGGAAAAAGAAAAAACAGAAGAACTGATCTTTGCCCTGAATCCCAATATACAAGGCGATACGACCATTTATTATATCCAGAAAAAACTGGCGGCGGGTCTTCGTATCACCACCATTGCCAGGGGTATCGCCTTTGGCGGAGAATTGGAATATGCCGACGAAATGACCCTTGCCCGTAGCTTACAAAACCGTTTGCCCGTTGAGAAATATGTCAATCAATAAACCCGGGGCTCAATATGACCTATTTGACTTCTATGACCCACCCACTCCTTCCCAGCTTGTTTATTATGCCCATATAACTTAGCTTTGCAACATATTACAGGCGGATTTGTTTATTGTTCGGCCTGCTCAAAAAACGGAACTAATAAACGTCAAAGAAACTCCTCATTTGGTTTCCCAACGTTTATAGTTCACAAACAATAGTAGTATGAAAACAATTCAGGATTGTTTGAATGAACGCATTCTGATCATTGACGGCGCCATGGGTACCATGATCCAGCGTCATAAACTGGCAGAAGCGGATTACCGCGGTGAGCGGTTCAAAGACTGGCATTCTGATGTAAAAGGCAACAATGATCTTTTGAACCTCACCCAGCCGCAGATCATCACCGGTATTCACAAAGAATATCTGGATGCCGGAGCTGATATCATTGAGACCAACACGTTCAGCAGTACCACGATCGCCATGGCGGATTATGAAATGCAGTCGCTGGCCTATGAATTGAATGTGGCCGCGGCTACATGTGCAAGAGACGCGATCAAACAATCCGGCAAAACAGCCTGGGTGGCAGGTGCTATCGGTCCATTGAATAAAACATTATCCCTTTCGCCCGATGTCAACAATCCCGGTTTTCGTGCCGTAACCTTTGACCAGGTGGTTGAAGCCTATTACGAACAGGTAAAAGGATTGGTGGATGGTGGTGTTGATTTGCTTTTGATCGAAACGATATTCGATACGTTGAATGCGAAAGCGGCGATCTTTGCCATTAAGAAATATTTCAGGGATAATAAGAAAGAAGCATTGCCGGTGATGATCAGCGGCACGATCACCGATGCTTCGGGAAGAACATTGAGCGGGCAAACCCTGGAAGCGTTTTATACATCGGTCATGCATGCCAAACCTTTGTCCATCGGTCTGAACTGTGCACTCGGCGCCAAAGAAATGCGGCCGCATATTGAAGAACTGGCCCATATCGCCAGCTGTTATGTATCGGCCTACCCGAATGCCGGTTTACCCAACGCCATGGGAGAGTACGATGAACATCCCGAAGACACGGCGCATTACCTCGAAGAATGGACCAAAGAAGGTTGGGTGAATATTGTAGGCGGCTGCTGTGGTACCACACCGGACCATATTAAACATATTGCAGAAGAAGTAAAGAATATCAAACCAAGACAGCTACCTGTCGTTGAAAAAGAATTAGCATAACCGTGAGTGAATCAATACATATCAGGCCTTACCTGCGTTTATCAGGATTAGAGCCATTGGTCGTTCGTCCCGGTACCAATTTTGTAAATGTCGGGGAACGCACCAATGTGACGGGATCAAAAATGTTTGCCCGTCTGATCAGGGAAAATAAATACGAAGAAGCATTGAGCGTGGCCCGCCAGCAGGTGGAGAACGGTGCCCAGGTACTGGATGTGAATATGGATGATGCCCTCCTGGATGGGGTACTGGCCATGACCACTTTCCTGAACCTCGTGCAAAGTGAACCGGATATCGCGAAGATCCCGATCATGATCGACTCTTCTAAATTTGAGATCATTGAAGCCGGGTTGAAATGCGTACAGGGGAAATGCATCGTGAATTCTATTTCGATGAAAGAAGGGGAGACCAAATTCATGGAGCAGGCCATTATTTGCCAGAGCTATGGCGCTTCTGTGATCGTAATGGCTTTTGACGAGAAAGGACAGGCCGACACCAAGGAAAGGAAGGTCGAGATCTGTCACCGGGCCTATAAGATACTTACGGAGCAGGTTGGTTATGATCCGCAGGATATCATCTTCGATCCCAACATCTTTGCCATTGCCACGGGCATGGAAGAGCATAATAATTACGGGGTCGATTTCATAGAAGCCACCCGGGAGATAAAACAACTGATGCCCCTTACCAAAATAAGTGGTGGCGTCAGCAATCTCTCTTTTGCGTTTCGCGGGAATGACCATGTACGGGAAGCAATGAACAGCGTATTCCTTTTCTATGCGATCAAAGAAGGTATGGATATGGGGATCGTCAATGCCGGTCAGCTGGTCGTGTACGACGAGATAGAACCGAAATTGAAAAAGCTATGTGAGGATGTAATCCTGAACCGGAATAATGATAATAATGAGGCAACCGAAAGCCTGATCGCCTTTGCGGAGACCGTAAAAACAAAAGGAAAAGAGACCATCAAAGATGAAAGCTGGAGAAATACTTCTGTTGAAGAACGGTTGAAACATTCACTGGTCAATGGTATCACTGATTATATCGATGCGGATACCGAGGAAGCCCGGCAAAAATATCCCGCTCCGCTGGAAGTAATTGAGGGCCCGTTAATGGCAGGGATGGATGTAGTAGGCGATCTGTTTGGAGCCGGTAAAATGTTCTTACCCCAGGTAGTAAAAAGCGCGAGGGTGATGAAAAAGTCAGTGGCGGTTCTTACTCCTTATATCGAAGCAGAAAAAGAAGAAAGAAAACAAGCGCATATTGCTGCCGGAACAATAAACCAGGAAGCAGCGGGTGCTCCTAAAGTATTACTGGCTACCGTGAAAGGAGATGTGCATGATATTGGAAAAAATATCGTAGGTGTTGTCCTTGGTTGTAATGGTTATGATATCATTGACCTGGGTGTAATGGTCCCGGCCGATAAGATACTCGATACTGCGGAAAGAGAAAAGGCCGATATCATCGGTCTCAGTGGTTTGATCACCCCGTCATTGGATGAAATGGTGCATGTAGCCCACGAAATGAAAAGACGGAACATGAAACAACCGCTCCTGATCGGCGGAGCCACCACTTCCAGGATGCATACGGCCGTAAAGATCGCCCCGCAATATGATAATGGAGTGATGCATATCCTGGACGCATCAAGAAGTGTAACGGCAGTGAGCACACTGTTGAATAAAGAACAAAAGGATTCTCTTCTTCAACAAACACAAAAGGAATATGATGGACTTCGCAGCCAGTTCCTGAACAAGAACAAGAAGACACTGATACCATACGAAGAAGCAGTGATTACCAAGGAATATTTTGACTGGAAAAATTATGAGCCCGTTAAGCCGGCAGTGGACGGGGTCAAAGTCTTAAAAGCTTTCGACCTGGCTACCATTGCCCGTTACATTGACTGGGGACCTTTCTTTATTGCCTGGGAAATGCCCGGCCGCTTCCCCGAAGTTTTGTCTGACAAGATATTTGGTACCGAAGCCACCCGTCTTTACAATGAGGCACAGAAAATGGTGGAAAGTATTGTTAGCGAAAAATGGTTCACGGCAGATGGAGTGGTCGGTTTCTGGCCGGCTACGAGCAACAATGCCGATACCATTTTATTACAAACAAATAAAGGGGCAGTAAAACTGGAGTCATTACGCCAGCAGTTGAAGAAAGCCGTAGGACAACCCAGCTACTCACTCGCTGATTTTATACAGCCTGCTCAAAGCAGTTCTCCGCTGGGTGATGGTGAAGGGAGTACTGATTTCATGGGTGCTTTTGCAGTTACGATCCACGGTGCCAAAAAACACATCGACCAGTTTGCTGCCGATCATGATGATTACAATAAGATATTAGTACAGATACTGGCTGATCGTTTTGTAGAAGCCTTTGCAGAATGTCTGCACGAAAGAACAAGAAAGGAATACTGGGGTTATGAAAAAGACGAAACCCTTTCGAATGAGCAGATGATCCGCGAAGAATATAAAGGTATCCGCCCGGCACCCGGTTATCCAGCCTGCCCGGATCATACCGAGAAATTAAAATTGTTCGATCTTCTGAATGTCACGGAGAATATCGGTATCGAGCTAACAGAAAGCCTGGCTATGAACCCTCCCGCCTCTGTTTGCGGTTGGTATATCGCCCACCCCCAAAGTCATTATTTTGGTTTGGGTAAAATAGCCGGAGACCAGCTAAAGGATTATGCCAAACGTAAAGGTATGAGCCTGGAAGAAGCGGAGAAATGGTTGCGGCCGGTACTGGAATAAGATCACCTCGATTTTACTACCATTGTCTTTGTAATGGTATCATGCCAGGGACGTGCGCCAAAGCCACTAAAAACTTCAAAAGGGATCATCCTGCAGAGCGTTCTCAGGAGCGTATCCTTAAATGACAGTTCCTGCCCGTCCTCACGGATCGCTCTTGTACCTGTAATTAATTTTCCAAGCGTGTACCCTTTAAATGCCTTCTCACAAATAGTATAATAGATCAGGTAATTGATATAACCGAGCGCAATAGATGCAACCCAGAATCGCCATGATTTTTCTCCTTCCACTTCGTAAGCCAGCTCTGTAAGAAAATCAGGCGCTATAGCCAGTAAAAGATAGGCGAGCAGGTAGCCTGTCGCTTTGCTTAACAGGAACCGCATGAGCAGAACATCGATCAGCAGGTTTAAAAAACGCTGACCCTGGCTGGCAAGGGTGAACTCGACATGATCATCAAAAATATTTTCCGCTTGATCTCCCGGCTGCTTCTCCTGTATATTTTCTTCCATGGCACTGAATTGGTTTTTTAATCCGGGTCAAAATACGTTATTCTTCTTCAATTTTTCAACTAACCCTGCCGGATGTTGATAATGAATACTTTTGATACCCATCGCTTCGGCTGCTTTTACATTCCGCAGGTTATCATCAATAAACAACGCCCGGGATGGTTCTATCTGATACCGGTCCATCAACAACTGGTAAAATTCAGGGTATGGTTTCCGCATTTTTTCTTCCCCGCTTACCAGCCGCCCGTCAAACCATTGCAGGAAATCAAACCGCTCCAGGGCAATGGGAAAGGTCTCAGCACTCCAGTTGGTCAGGGCATAGAATTTCAAACCGGGGTTTTGCTTCAACTGCCTGAAGATCTCCACGGTTTCGGGGATTGGTCCGCCCAGCATATCGATCCAGCGGCCATAAAAATCATTAATGGGCTTTTCCCATTCCGGGAATTCCGCCAGTTTCTCTTCGGTGGCTTTTGTTATCGGGTAACCGGCATCCTGGTTCTCATTCCAGTCGGCCGTACAGACATGATCAAAGAAGTATTGCCGTTTTTCCGGCGACTCAAAATAATTTTCCGTGAAAACATAATTCGGGTTCCAGTCGATCAGGACGCCGCCAAGATCGAAAATGATCGTATTGATATCAGGCATTTTTGTACCGGATTTTCAGGTAGATCATAATAGAAGCCATACACATCATGACGATATTGGTAAGAATTATGACCATATCATCCCGCTGCACTCCATAAGCAATCCATAGTATTTCGTTGGCGATGGCGATGATGAACATGAGCAGGGAAACATTCTTTGCAGATTTTTCTTTCCATGTTTTAACAACCTGCGGCAAAAATGTAAATACAGTTACGGCACTAGCTGTATATCCCAGGATAGTAGTGGAATCCATTATTTATAAATTTTCAGCAATTTAATCTCTTCTGCCGAAGCAGGCATAAAACTTATAGCTGTTCCGCCACCGGGCGCCAGTTTAAGTTTCAGTATTGTTTTACTATCGACTGAGAATTTTTCTACTTTATAGGCTTCCGGATTATTTTTCCAGTCCGCATTATCTCCATCACGATAGATCACCGCTGCATATTTTTTTCCCGGGTCCAGGAAAGATAAACCGGTATTGAAGTCTCTTGCATTTTCATCCGTGATAGCTCCCAAGAACCAATTGGATGAACCTTTTGCTTTCCTTGCGGTAACAACATAATCACCGGGTTCGGCTTCCAGTATCTTTGTTTCATCCCAATCCACAGCCACATCCCTGATGAACTGGAATGCATCCATCTTTGCTTCATAATTCTCCGGCAGATCGGCCGCCATTTGCAGTGGGCTAAACATCGTTACATACAGCGCCAGTTGTTTGCAAAGCGTGGTATGGATCTGCTCTTTCTTATTCGGATCGAACTGGTTCAATTTTATCCTGAATAAACCGGGTGTATAGTCCATCGGGCCACCCATCAGGCGGGTAAAAGCCAGGATGGTCTCATGTTCCGGGGGATTACCCGCGCTCCATGCATTGAACTCGTTACCTCTTGCCGCTTCACAAGCCAGGAAATTAGGATAGGTCCTGTGCAATCCTGTTGGCCGCACCGGTTCATGCGCATCCAGCATTATCTTATAACCTGCGGTCTTCTGCATCACTCTTTCATAGTGTTTGACCATCCATTGCCCGTCATGATGCTCGCCCCTGGGTATGATCCTTCCCACATAACCCGTTTTCACCGCATCATATCCGTTATTTTTCATAAAGCGATAGGCAGTGTCCATCCATCTTTCATAATTGGTGACCGAGGCAGAGGTCTCATGGTGCATGATCAGTTTCACTCCTTTCGATGCCGCATACCGGTTCAATTCTTTTACATCAAAATCAGGATAGGGTGTTACAAAATCGAACACATCTTCTTTCCATTGTCCGAACCAGTCTTCCCATCCCTTGTTCCATCCTTCCACCAGCACACCCTGGATGCCATTCCGGGCCGCGAAGTCGATATATTTTTTTACGTTAACCGTGGTAGCACCATGTGGCACTTTTGTTTTTTGCTGCGAACCCACCTGTTCGCCACTATAATCCCAGCTTGATTTTCCCACATGCAGCTCCCACCAGACACCTACCATTTTTTGTGGTTTGATCCAGGAAGGATCCGCAATTTTGGAAGGTTCGTTGAGATTCAGGATCATTTTGGATGCAAGGATCTCTGTGGCTTTATCACTTACGATGATCGTTCTCCAGGGGGAAACAGCCGGTGTTTGCAAATAAGCTTTATTACCTGCCGCATCAGGAACCAACTGTGCTTTTAGTGCGAATGTAGATTTATCGATTACCAGGTTCATGGTGGCATAGTTCACCAATGCGGCTTCATGGATGTTGATATATAAACCATCCGCAGGCTTCATCATCAGCGGGGTTTGCACTGCATTTTTATCAAAAAAAGTTTTAGCTGTTATTTCCTGGCTCATCTTACTGCTGCTGGCATCCACTTCGCTCAGCTTTGAGGTATTATAGATAAACTCGTTGGTATCATAATCCCCCGGGATCCAGAAGGTCTTATGATCACCTGTCATCACGAATTGTGTCAACTCGTCTTCAATGATAAAATGATTTAATTTTTCCTGTTTGGGGAATGAATAACGAAACCCAACGCCATCATTGAACACACGGAAGATAATATTCAATTGTGTTCCTGAGCCTGACCTGTCCTTTAATTTGAAAACAAGTTGCCGGTAATTGTTCCGGATCGAACTGGATTCGCCCCAGACCGGTTTCCATGTTTCGTCAGTAGCGGATGAATCGATCCCGGCCATATCAAATTTCGCCAGCAAAAGATCTGGTGTTTTTAATTTCATACCTAATCCCGAAAAAGCTACAGCTGTTCTTCCTTTATAAGTAATTCTGTAAACGAGAGCCCCTTCGGCGGAGTGTGATACCTCCAGCAGCATGGTGCCATCGGGTGAACTGGTCTTATACGACTGTTGGGCAGTAGTTGTTTTTACAAGTCCTGCAAGAATCAGGATGAAGAATATCTTTCTGGATAGCATGACAAGCAATTTGTCATGAAGATAAGACTTTTGTGTAAAAAGTACACATTTGGATCATCTCTTCTCAAACAGGCCCCAGAAGCGTCTCCGGGGCTTTATTTTATAATTGGTGCTGATATAATTCCGGATATGATCCATGGCTTCCTCCACGCTGTCGGTAAACAAAACCAGGTTCATATCTTCTTTGGAAATAGTGCCCTGCTCCGCCATCCATTCGATATTTTCCAGTAATGTCTGGTGATATTCTTTTCCAAATACGACAATAGGAAACTGCGTAATGCTTTTTGTTTGCACCAGTGTCAGCGTTTCAAAGAATTCATCCATGGTGCCAAAACCGCCGGGCATGATGATGAACGCATAAGAATATTTTATGAGCAGGACCTTGCGGACAAAGAAATGTTCAAAGGTCACAGATTTCTGCATATAGGGATTCTCGTGTTGTTCAAAGGGCAACTGGATATTACAACCGACCGATTTCCCATTGTTCTCAAATGCTCCCCTGTTGGCCGCTTCCATGATACCCGGTCCGCCGCCGGTCATAGTGGTAAAACCCAGGTCGGCAATACGGGCCCCGAATTCTCTCGCCTTTATATAATAAGGATGATCGGGTTTAAATCTTGCGGATCCGAAAACAGTGATGCAGGGGCCGATAAAATGCAGGTTCCTGAATCCTTTGATGAATTGCCAGAATACCCGCCAGGCAAAGCTGAGTTCGTAACCCCTGCTCTTGGGACCATCAAGATAAACCTGTTGTTTGGAGGGAATAATAGCGCCGTCCTTTGACTTTGTGGATGCTTCCATATGAGAGTTTAGGGTTTATCGTTTGGGGTTTATCGTTGTTTATGTGAAAAAACTCCCGCTTTAGCCTGGTTCCTGCTTCCAGAAAGAAGCCGGCGCTAAAACAACCATAAACTATAAACCAAAAACTACAAACGTTTTACTATTTCGGCATAAATTGCTTTCCAATTTAAACAATAAAGCGATGCGTATCATCAGTTATAATGTTAATGG
>DASYLC010000202.1:0-5017 GCA_036009775.1 Chitinophagaceae bacterium | reverse complement strand
TCTCTTTTTTATCGGATCACTGATCAGCATCTGCACTTATTCTCAAAAGATCAACCCGGCCAACCCGGACCTCTCCCCCGGAAATTTCAGACTCGACTCCTTGCCGGATTCGGAGATCAATATTCCTATCCAGGTCAACCTGAAACCAGTCTATACCATGGCGGAGAAAAGCGTGGACACCATGTTTACTTCACCTAATTATCCCGAAGGATGGGTGCAGGACGGATGCGCCACCCGTTTCAAGTATGTTTTTCGTCGCAGTAAGCTGCTGATGAAAGCCACCGGCACTTCCATGACACTTGGTTTTACCGGTTACTATAAGATAGTCGGCTCCACACGGGTCTGTGTAAGCGGCACCGTGATATCTCCCTGGACCCCTGCCTGCCGTTGTGGTTTTGGGAGTGAAGGAGAAAGAAAGGTAAATGTTTCCTTTACGAACACACTAACCGTTTTGCCAGATTTTAAAGTAAAACTGAACATCAAAAGAAATGAACCGCAGCCCCTTGACAAATGTGAAGTATGTTTCTGGGGACAGGATATTACCGGCCAGGTGATCAAAGGATTGACCGTCGAACTCGATGCGGCTAAAAAAGATCTCGATAAGAATTATGGAACAGTGGACCTCCGCTCCCGTTTCCAGCAGTTATGGAACCAGTTGAATAAAGTGTATGGCATCTATGGCCTGGGCTGGCTGAAGATCAACCCGCAGAAGATCCGCATCAATAACCTCTTTGCACTGAACGATTCGCTGAATATTTTTATTGGTCTGTCGGCCAAACCTGTCATCAGTTTCGAGAAACCGGCGGAACAGAACTCCGTTATTCCCAATATAGGCTCTTTCAGCCGTCAGCCCGGTTTCAATATTTTCCTGGATGCGGTGCTCAGTTATGATTCGCTCGGCAATCTTATGAACCAGCAGTTGAAGGGAAAAGAATTCACGTTTAAAAAAGGCTTCATTAAAAAACATTTTGTCATTGATACCTGCACTATTTACGGAGGCGGATTTGAGAAACTGATCATCAAAATAAAATTCTCCGGTACCAACACCGGTGTAGTGTACCTGCTAGGCCGACCGGTCTATGACAAGGATAAGAAAACGATCGAAGTGGCCGATATCGATTTTGATATAAAATCAAAGAATGTCCTGCTGGGTTCGGCCGACTGGTTGTTTGATAAAAAGATCACCAAAGAGATCAGCAAGAATGCCCGTTTTGAACTCGGCGCTTTTATTGATACCGCCAAATTAAGCATCAATAAAGAACTCAACCGGGAATGGGTAAAAGGCATCCGCAGTTACGGGAACATCAAAGAGATATCTATCGTTGGCATTTATCCCATGCAACAGCACCTGGTGCTCCGGAGCAACTGCGCGGGCGAACTATCGGTAAAAGTGGAATCGGTAAACTTTAGCCTGTGATCTCATCTTCGGTGCCCCTTATTTTAAAGGTGAAGTTCCGTTGTGCCACATAACTGAACAGTATAATAATAACAGTAGTAATGATCTGTGCGAAAGTCGGGTAGATCTTCAGGTTTTCTACGAACAGCCGCAGTAAAATATAATTGAGCCCGAGATTGAAGACGTAAAGCATAAAATAGCGGAACAACTGTACTCTCCCCCGCATGTTCGAATCGCTGAACACGACGTATTTCATCAGGAAGAACCCAAAAGGAAAACAAATACAGAACGCCAGCAGCAGGGCGGCGCTATGTGCTTCGACTACAGAGAAACCGAGATCTGCCGGTCTTTCCCGGAATATGAATTTGAAACCTATATAGAAGATGATAAAACCCAGGCCGGTATTGATGGATCCCGATGCTGCATAACGGAAGGTCTGTAATCCCATCATCTTTTTAAAAGGAGGATAAAAAAAATCGATCAGGGGAAGGAACAGGTCTCTCGCACTATGAATATGTTTCCGCATGAAGAGCAAAGTAATCGAAACAGGAGCAAATCGCAAAACATTGAGATTGCCGGGAAGACGGCAAGGCGGGAAGAAAACTGTCTACAAATGAGCGCTTCCCTTCTTTCGTCTTCCCGGCTTTTTTCAAACTGATATAATTGTTCGGCATTCCAATCGTAAATTCGCAGCTAAATCAGCATCCCGGATGAGCATTGTAAACCAGATAAAAACATTTGTTGCCAAGGAATTGAAGAATTTATACGGGCAGGAGCTGCCGGCTGCCGCACGGGATGAATCTGCACTGACCATCAATACCACCAAGCCCGAATTCGAAGGAGATTATACCTTAGTACTCTTCTCCTTTGTAAAATCGCTAAAGAAATCTCCGGAACAATTGGGTGCCGAGATCGGGGAAGCCCTGGTAAAAACCAACCCATCTGTTTTCACTGCTCACAATGTGATCAAAGGTTTTTTGAACCTCACGATCTCAGATGACTACTGGATCGATGTTCTGCAGTCCAATTTCTCCAACACGGCATTCGGAAGCAAACCGCCCAATGGCCGGAAAGTGATGGTGGAATACTCTTCTCCTAATACCAACAAGCCCTTGCATCTCGGGCATCTCCGGAATAATTTTCTTGGCTGGAGCGTTGCACAGATACTGAAGCAAAGTGGCTACGAGATCGTCAAGAGTTGTATCGTGAACGACCGGGGTATCCATATCTGCAAAAGCATGATCGCCTGGGAACTGTTTGCCAATGGCGCTACCCCGCAATCCACTCATACCAAAGGGGATCATTTTGTAGGGGAATATTATGTAAAGTTCAACGATGAATATAAGAGACAAGTGGAGGAACTCGTAGCCGGGGGAATGAAAAAAGAAGACGCGGAAAAAGAGGCCCCGATCATGAAGGGAACACAGCAGATGCTGCTGGAATGGGAAGCCGGCAAACCCGACGTCATCGAACTCTGGAAAAAAATGAATAGCTGGGTCTATGCAGGATTTGATGTGACCTATAAAAGGATCGGCAGTGACTTCCAGAAAATGTATTATGAGAGTGAAACCTATATTCCCGGGAAAAAATTTGTGGAAGAAGGATTGCAAAAAGGCGTGTTCTTTAAAAAGGAAGATGGCAGTGTCTGGATCGATCTTACCGCGGAGGGGCTGGATGAAAAATTGGTGTTACGAAAAGATGGTACTTCTGTTTATATCACCCAGGATCTCGGGCTGGCACAACAGAAATATGAAGAGTTCAGGTACGACCAGAGTATTTACGTTATCGCCGATGAGCAGAATTATCATATGAAAGTGCTGAAGCTGATCCTGCAGAAATTCAAAAAACCTTATGCAGACGGCATCTATCATTTGAGCTATGGGATGGTGGAATTGCCAACGGGCAGAATGAAGAGCCGGGAAGGAACCGTGGTGGATGCGGATGAAATGGTGGAAGAAATGGTGGAGGTAGCAAGAAAGAAAACAGAGGAACTCGGAAAAGTGAAGGACTTCACAGAAGAAGAATTGAAAGAGTTATATGATACGATCGCACTGGGTGCCCTGAAATTCTTCCTGTTAAGAGTGGACCCTAAAAAGAAAATGGTCTTCAACCCGGAAGAGTCGATCGATTTTCATGGTTTTACGGGACCTTTTGTGCAGTACACGCACGCGAGGATCAAATCGGTGCTGAGAAAGTCGGAAGTCCGGAGTCTGAAGTCGGGAGCCGGCAGTCTTTTGAAATTGGAGAAAAATCTCATTGTACAACTGGAGCAATACCCAACAATCCTGGAACAAGCCGTTGCAGAACACAACCCGTCGGTTATCGCTATTTATGTGTTCAATCTTGCCAAATCGTTTAATAGTTTCTATACTGAACACTCGGTGATGAATGCCGAATCGGATGAAAAGAAGCAACTCCGTTTGCAGCTTTCTGAAATGACGGCGAATGTGATCGCTTCGGGAATGGGTCTGCTGGGGATCCGGGTACCGGAAAGAATGTAATCCAATTGGCAATATGCAAATAAAAAAATTGGCAAACATTCGTAAACGTTTGCCAATTGTCTATAGCTAATAGCCATTTTTTTACAATCCGGCCATCATTTTCTTTTGCTTCAGGTTGGAGAGTGAAGGATCCATTTCGATCGCTTTATCGCACAGGGCAATGCCTTTATCCATATTCTCTTTGCCGCCTTTTTTCTGGTAAGCCATACCGATCATATACAGGGCGGAATAATTTGTTTTGTCCGCTTCCAGCACCCTGTCCCAGTATTCGATAGCCTGGTCGTATTTTCCTTTGAAATAATAAGCTTCGGCCACCATGTTCAGGATATTCATATCACTGGGCTTTTTCTTGAGGATCTCGTTCAGGATATTCACCCCTTCATCCAGGTTACCCACGTTCAGGTGGGCGATTCCCAGGTTCTCGAGGTAGTCGTTATCTCTTTTGTATCCTTTCTCTCCTGCTTCCAGGATATACTTCAATGCATCTTTATCGGCATTCATCGCATAACAGATCAGCCCGAGTTCATATACCCAATAAGCTTCCGTTGGTTTTAAGGCGATGGCTTGTTTGAAATAAGGAACAGCCAGTTTGAAGTTCATCATATCCGCATAGCTATGGGCGATCAGGTAAGGGATCTCTGCGTTAGTGGGATCTTCTTTTTGTGCGCCATTCAGGTATTTGATCGCATCGCCGTAATTATCGTTATCGTAATGAACACGGCCAACATAGTACAGCACTTTTTCAGAAGGATCGGTAGATTTTAATTTATCGGCATAGACCAGCACATCATCATTTTGTTTGAGCTGGAAGGACAGTGTCATTAGCTGCTTGTACGTAGCCGCTGAATTATCACCCAGCTCTACCATCTTTTTAAAGCTTTCTCTTGCCTGCCCGTAACGGCGCAGATCATAATAGGCCGATGCCAGTTCAGCGGTGATCGCTTTGCTGTTGGCATCATATCTTGCCGCTTTTTCAAAATTCTTCAGGGATTCGAGGCGACGTCCGTTCTGTTTTTCCACTAAGCCTTTCTGGAGAAAAAAATCGGCGCTATCTACATTGAGAGCGACAACATTCACAGCGGTTTGGGAGAAAACAAGGGCCGATGAGGCCAGGCTCAGG
>DASYLC010000201.1:0-21704 GCA_036009775.1 Chitinophagaceae bacterium | reverse complement strand
CAATAGCGGCCCGGCCGATCATGATACCATCGACACCGTAACGATTTTTATATTCAACTGCTTTTTCAGGAGAATCAATATCGCCATTGCCAAAGACCGGAATAGTGATACGGGGATTGTTCTTCACTTTCCCGATCAGGGTCCAGTCGGCTTCACCCTTATACATTTGTGTCCTTGTTCTTCCATGTATGGCCAGCGCTTTTATCCCCACATCCTGCAGGCGTTCTGCTACTTCTTCGATATTCCTTGTTTTATCATCCCATCCCAATCTTGTTTTTACTGTAACGGGAAGGCTGGTTGCTTTTACAACAGCAGATGTCAGGCGTACCATCAGGTCGATATCTTTTAAGACACCGGCACCGGCGCCTTTCAGGGCCACTTTTTTTACAGGGCACCCAAAATTAATATCGAGGAGGTCGGGATTAGTGACTTCTACAATTTTTGCAGCGAGTGCAAGACTGTCTTCATCACCGCCAAATATCTGGATGCCAACGGGACGTTCATAATCGAAGATGTCGAGTTTTTTTCTGCTCTTGATCGCATCCCTGATCAGTCCTTCACTGGAAATGAATTCAGTGTACATAAGGTCCGCACCATTATCCTTGCACACGGCGCGGAAAGGCGGATCGCTGACGTCTTCCATAGGGGCCAGAAGCAGCGGGAACTCAGGAAGTTGTATGTTACCTATCTTTACCATTTTACGGGTACGCCGTAGCCCTGTCTGCCGTCAGGCAGGTTTTGCGAAGGAGTACAGCCGGCAAATTTACGATCTTAAAACCAGAATTACAGATGAGAGGTTTGTTAAAAGGAAAACCAGCGGGCACGCAGTTCCTGATATTCATCAGCATTACATTAGCCAGTTTTTTTCTGCTGGGTATCGCAGGGACTATTATTTTATCACAAGTCACCGGAATGGGACTGCTCGAAATGAGCGACAGTTCCAAATGGAATTATGCCGATGGGCAAATAGTGACGGTGATAAGGGCCATGCAGGCCATCCAGCTCGTTTGCCTGTTCCTTGTACCCACATACTTATGTGCAAGTCTTTTCAGTACGGATAGTAAAAAATATTTAGGATTAAAAGCCCCTTCCAATGGGAGATATTATATCGCAGGTATCGTGATCCTGTTACTGGCGATACCGCTGACCAATTTACTGGGAGAGCTCAACCGCAGTGTCCGGTTTCCGGCAGGGGTGGAGAACTGGATGAAAACACAGGAAGAAGAAGCTGCAAAAAGTTTCAAATTATTATTGTCAGATCAATCCGTCACCGACCTTATCCTGAATATTTTTTTTATTGCCGGGTTTGCCGCGGTGGGAGAGGAGTTGTTGTTTCGCGGACTGGCTCAGCGCTTACTGATCAGGTTGTTTAAAAGCCCCCTGGCAGGTATTCTCATTGCTTCTTTTCTTTTTTCTGCGATGCATATGCAGTTCTATGGCTTTCTTCCGCGGTTTACGCTGGGCATCCTGCTGGGACTGGTATACTGGTACAGTGGTAGCCTGTGGGTCTCTATCCTGGCACATTTCGTGTACGACACATTCCTGATTATAATAGTATATAAAAACCCTGCCTTGCTGAACGACGAAAATGCATTGAAACTTTCCAATATTGCTTTGGCGGGCGGCATAAGTGTTGCACTGGTAACGGCATTGGTGGTATGGATGAAAAAAAGATCAACAGTAACCTACGAAAATGTGTTTGATGGAGATGCTGTAAAGAATCACCCGTTTGATTTCGAACAAAACACTCCTGTATAAATCAACTATGGCATTCAACTGGCAAACCTTCAGGATCAGAACGATCAGCTCCCTCATTTTTGTGGCAGTGATGCTGACGGGTTTGCTCTGGAACCAGTGGAGTTTTCTTGTTTTATTTTCTGTTATTCATTTTGGCTGCTGGTGGGAGTTCCTGAAACTCACAGAAAAAATGCATAATACGATCTTTCATCCGTACACCAGGCTGGGATTGATGGTGATGGGTTATGGGTTGATGCTGTGGTTTTGCGGGCCTCCTTATCACATCAATGGCTATGGGATAAAAGCGAATATTTCATTACCGGTTTCAGCAGCAGGATTCGCATTGCTCGTCATCGGTATATTCCAGAAAGACACCATCAAGTTAAAAGCGATCGGGCTGGCGATCATTGGTTTTCTTTATATTTCCCTGACGCTGGGGATGATGATCGGTATTTACGGGTTTGCGCTGGATGCATTAAACTCATATGCCGGATTTGATGAAGATCAATATCCGTTGTTTTACAGACCCTGGCTGTTTCCGTTAGCGATCATCGTTGCATTATGGATCAATGATACTATGGCCTACCTTGTTGGATCTATGATCGGCAGAACACCAATGACAAAGATCTCACCCAAGAAAACATGGGAAGGTACAATCGGAGGTATCGTTCTCTCGACGGGACTCGGTTTCCTGATACCTTTTGTTTTTAATATACCCGGAATAGATCCGGGAACAGGATTGGTTATAGCATTGGCAGCAGCGCTAACCGGGACACTTGGAGATTTGTTTGAATCGAAATTAAAAAGAATGGCTGGGGTAAAAGATAGTGGTTCGATAATGCCGGGTCATGGTGGTTTCTTAGACCGCTTTGATTCGTTGCTTTTTGCTATCCCTGTTTGCTGGGTATTTTTGTATCCCTGTGCTTTCCAGTGTTAACCTATACCCACCCGTCATCTCAATTTTAAACCAAGCAGCATATCGCCGGTCTGAACAATCTTACAGCCATGCGCCAATTTCTATTCATCATGTCCCTGTTTTCTTTTTCTTCTCTTACTGCACAGCGAAGATTCGCCACAGAAGAGAAATGGTCGGCCAGCCTGACCGGTGCTTTTATTTCATTGCCTGAATTTAATGCCGGGATACAGCCAGGAGTCGGGTACCGTTTCAACGACCGGCTATCGCTATTGACAGAAATAACCATCCGTATAGGAAACAAAACAGCTAAGGACTCCGCCGCTATCGATAAGAAATACTTCCGCATCCAACCCGAACTTCGGTACTATTTTCAAAGTAAGAGGCGCAAAAGGGAGGACTATGCCGGGCTGCGGCTCTCCTGGGCCACCCGGAAATTTGAAAAGGTCAATGGATTTTATACGGCTGATGCTAAAACTGATGCCGGGTATTTTATGACAGGGCAAAGATCAACAGTCCGGTCACCACTGCATCGCTCCAGTTTGGCAGTGTATTTCCCATTGGAACCGACATGGCTTTTGATCTTTTCCTGGGTCTTGGTGCCCGGTTTATCAATACCACGTACACCGATGTCAGGAACCCGGTAAGCGGTGTCCGGGTAAGACCTGTTGACGGCCCTTTCTTTTATGCTTCTTATTCTATTGAGGGAAGACTTACCTGGTTTCACCTGAATACAGGTTTCCGGTTTATTTATCATTTCGGGCAGTAAGAAGGCGTTTGCTTATTTTTGACGCTCAATAACCAGCGATGACCATTCACAAAGAAGGCTATAAAACCATTGCGATCAGTACTATCCTGTTCGGTATTATTAATATCCTGTCGTTTTATTTTCTCAGCTCTTCCATTCCTTTTCTCAGCTGGATCATTTTTATCGGCACATTCGGCCTCCTGCTTTTTATGATCTCGTTCTTTCGCATACCCAAAAGAACACTTACAATACAGGAAGACGCGATCGTGGCACCTGCCGATGGGAAAGTCGTGGTGATCGAAGAGGTACAGGCTGATGAATATTTCACTGACAGACGCATACAGGTCTCTATTTTTATGAGCCCGTTGAATGTACATGTGAACCGTAATCCTGTAACGGGTGAAGTGGCCTATAGTCAATACCATAAAGGAAAGTATTTAGTGGCCTGGCATCCCAAATCCTCTACTGAGAACGAGAGACATTCCGTTGTGTACCGTAAGAATGGAAAAGAGATACTGGTCAAACAAATTGCAGGCGCACTTGCCAAAAGGATCTGCAATTATTTGCAGACGGGTCAACAGGTAAAGCAGACAGCGGAAATGGGCTTTATAAAATTTGGTTCAAGGGTGGATCTTCTTCTCCCACTCGATGCAAAGATCCATGTCAGGATCGGGGATAAACCACAGGGTGGTGTGACGGTTATTGCTACGTGGTAGATTGAGCAGGTAAGATTTTAGATCGGATATGTATCGATGGCCGATCCACAATCTTAAATAATAAATCTTCAATCAGAAAATTCCTTCTAACTCTTTAAGTGAATACACAGTGTAAGTTGGTAGTTTATCGTTTATCATCACCGGTTCTTTCGTCAAATGATTCACATGTACCTGGTCGATCCCTGCATTGATAGCGCCGAGAATATCCACGTCGATCGTATCGCCGATCATAATGCTCTCTTCCGGCCGGGCCCCTGTCCTTTGAAATGCATAGTCGAATATTTCTTTATGTGGCTTTAAGCTGTTGCTGCCTTCTGATGTGATGACTTCAATAAAATATTTATCGAGCCCCGAATATTTCAATTTGCTGTGCTGTGTTTTTTCAAATCCATTCGTGATCAGGTGAAGGGTATAATTTTTTTCCTGGAGATAGCCGAGGATCTCCGTAGTATATGGGAATAATAATTTCCGGGTCGGTAACAAGTCAAGAAAATGAAGACCCATTTCTCTCGCTAAGGTTTCATCGGCTATTTTAAAATCAAGCAGGGTCAGCCACATCCTTTTCCATCTTAATTCATCCACTTTTATATAACCGTTGCGGTAACGATCCCAGAGCTTATCATTGTGAGCAAGATAGTTCTTATGAAAAAGATCAAAGTCGTGGATGCCTCTTGCCTGCAACCCCATTATTTGGTAAAGCTCTTCCAGCGTTTGCCGGCTATTGGCTTCAAAATCCCAGAGGGTATGATCGAGGTCGAAAAAGAGATGACGGTATTTGGAGATTTTTGGCAACGTGATAAAAATAATGAAAAATACTTTCCGGCTCCTGAATTATACTATGGAACAGGTATTCAATTTTCCCCGGTTGCATCACTTCTCTGCCTGCAATGTTGGTTTGTTCTCATTAATTTAATTTACCAAAAACAGCTTTTCCTCTTCCTGTCATATAACCTGTTGCACCAATGACAAAACTGTTCGTACTGCCATCGAGTGCTGTGGAAGATCCAAAAAGATCATCCGCAAGCCCTGCCGGATCAATAATTGCCTGTAGTTTTTGCCAACCGGCACCGATGCGCTGGTGTATAAAAACAGAGCCCTGGTTAAGACCTCCCGGCCCGTCATCCTGTTGGGAACCGATCAACAGGTAGTTACCCGATAAACTAACGCTCCAGCCAAAAAGATCATTGGCAGCGCCATTGATATCTGTTATTTTCTGCATTATATTCCATATGGTCGAGAAAAAGAAAACAGAGACTGAACCCTGGTCGGTTCCTCCAAGGCCATCATCCACGGGACTTCCGGCTGCTGCATAGTTACCGGATATGGAAACACTGGATCCGAACTGGTCGTTAGCAGCTGCAACCGGATCAGATAATTTGACCGGCGTTGCCCAGGTGCTTCCGTTATACCGAAAAACGGTTGCTGTCCCGGCATTGGCGCCGAAAGGAGTATCATCCAGGGGAGAACCAACAATGGCAACATTACCTGATATTGAAACACTCCATCCAAAATTATCATTAACGGCTCCGCTGGGGTCGATTATCTCCTGTGTAAATACCCAACTGCTTCCATTGAATTGAAAAAAACAAACCGAACCCGAATTAACGCCAATGCCATCACCAAGGTAAGCTCCTACTAATAAGAAATTACCTGCGACTGCAACGCTGCATCCAAATTGATCGCCCAGTGCACCGCCGGGATCTGTCAATGTTTGTGACAATACCCAGGCTGTTCCATTATATTGATAAACAAAAACAGATCCGCGATTGGGGCCCGCGAGGTCATCCCCGGTTGAACCGACAAACGCATAGTTCCCTGAGATCGCAACACTGGCTCCAAACCGATCGCTGGCATCAGCAGTAGCATCCTGTTTTTTTTCGAGCAATACCCAACTGGTTCCGTTGTACCGGTAAAAACTGGCCGAGCCCTGGTCGACGCCCGCGGGCCCGTCATTAGCAGGGGCGCCTGCTATTGCAAATTCACCAGACAGCGCCACACTGGTTCCGAACTGGTCAGAGCCCAATGCGGTCGAGTCGGAGACTGGATTGTACGCGGATATATTTCCATTGGTAGCGCAGTCGCCCCAAACACCAAAACCACTATTGCCCGTGCTGTTATTTTTTTGCCAGCTTGCATTTCCTGAAGCATCACTGGTCAATATCTTACCGTCACCTGCATCAGGCGTAAATTTTATTGCATTCGGTTTTACTGTATCGCTTTTGATATTGCCCGCTACATGCAATTTTTCAGCCGGTGATGGAGTCCCGATGCCTACATTCTGTGCATTAATGATCACAGGTGTCAATAAAACTAAAATAATAGTGAAGGAATTCGCAGTCGATGAAATTCTCATGATATTTAAGGTTTAATGATTAAAGCTAGTAATATTTTGCGATTGGTTTATACCATAGAAGGTAATATTATACAGGCAAGGAGCCGCGTTCATAAAAGTTGCCTGCAGTGAAGTCTTACTGGTAATCAGTACTTTTGAGTGTAATAGTTCAGTATGAATACCATAGTCACCGGTGCTTCAAAAGGAATTGGCAAAGCCATCGCGGAAATATTTGCAGCCAATGGACATGATCTTTTTCTCTGCTCCAGGGGCGAAGTAGCTTTGTATAAAACATTGGAAGAGCTCGTAACAAAGTATCCTTCCGTTACCATCAAAGCAAAACCATTTGACCTCAGTCAAAAGGAACAGGCTATCGCATTCGGGAACTGGTGCCTGGAATCCGGTACGCCCGGCATCCTTGTTAATAATGCCGGGCTTTTTGAACCCGGCAGCGTATACAATGAACCCGATGGCATTTTAGAAAACCAACTGGCCACCAATTTATTGAGTGCTTATCATGTGACCAGGACGATATTGCCCAACATGATGGCCGCGAAGTCCGGGCATATTTTTAATACGTGTTCGATCGCTTCATTACATGCTTATCCCAATGGCGGCGCTTATAGTATCAGCAAATTTGCCCTGTATGGATTTAGTAAAAACCTGCGGGAAGAAATGAAACCGCATGGTATCAAAGTGACAGCTATTCACCCGGGTGCGGTCATGAGCGACTCCTGGGGAAATTATGATAATAGTTCCAAGCGGATCATGGAGACAGATGATATTGCCAAAATGGTCTATGCGGCTTCGCAATTATCCGTACAGGCATGCGTGGAAGACATCATCATAAGACCTCAGCTGGGTGATCTCTAACTTGTCTGTCAGGCGGGTCAGCCATTGAAAATAGCTTTCTTCCTTTGGTAAATATTAAGTCTTTCTTTGCTAAAGCGGTATTATTTTAGTGCGGACTTATGAAGCGAATGACCGCCATAGCTGGTTTCTTTCTTTGCTGCCTCTTTACACAGGCGCAGACCGGTTTTAAGACCATTGTGCCGCAACAGCCCGTTGTTGCCGGTGAATCCTTCCAGGTTCAATATATACTGGAAGACGCGGATAAAACGATCCAGGTGAAACCACCCGTCTTCAGCAATTTTCGTTTTGTAACAGGTCCTAATATCTACATGGGTTCTGTTGTAACAGCAGACGGCACAAGACCGGTCCGGAATGCAGTGTATACCCTGGAAGCTGTCCGGCCGGGAAAGTTCGCCATTCCCGGGGCCAGCATTACTATAAATGGAAAGACCGTCCGGAGCAATAACGCATGGGTGGAAGTGATCTCGCGGAATGAAGCGATAAAAAGATTCAATGCAGAGAATGGGATCAATGTGTCTGGTTATTTTCTCAGGCCCGGCGAAGACCCCTATCAAAAGATCCGGGAGAACCTTTTTATAAAAATGCTGGTGGATAAAAGAGCTTGTTATGTCGGCGAGCCGGTATTGGCCACATTTAAGTTGTATTCCCGGCTGGAATCCAAATCAGATATCGTAAAGAATCCGGGCTTTTATGGATTTACTGTATATGATATGGTGAATCTTGCGGATAAGCAGGTGACAACAGAGAATGTAAATGGAAAAGCTTTCGATGTGCATACCATACGGAAGGTTCAGCTCTATCCCTTACAGGCGGGCGAGTTCACTATCGACGCGATGCAGGTAAAAAATAAAGTGGAGTTTTCGCGGAGTGTTGTCAATAAAAAAACAGAACAGGAGATCGTGGAAGGAGTACTGGCCGATACTGATGAAGAAAAACCGGCGGAAGATGCCACTGAATATGAAACAGAGTTCAGCACCGAACCCGTTACGATCAGGGTAAAACCCGTCCCGGAAAAAAATAAACCTGCTGTATTCAATGGTGCTATCGGGAACTTCAGGATATCATCGCAGATCGTCAATACAGTACTTAAAAAAAATGAAGAGGGTTTCTTCGAGATCACTATCAGCGGGAAAGGGAATTTTACACAGCTTAACGCACCCGTTGTTCAGTGGCCGGCAGGAGTAGAGGGATTTGAACCCGCAGTGAAAGACACATTCGACAAAACAAAGACGCCATTGGCAGGGAGCAGGGTATTCCGGTATCCATTTGTCTGCGCAACGGCCGGTACATGGGAACTTCCCGCCGTAAGTTTTTCCTTTTTTGATACAGACAGTAATAGCTATAAGACCGTTGCGGCAAAAGCGGTGAAAGTGATCACCAGTAATGAAGAGAAAGCGAAGATCGTCGCAGGAGAGCAGAAGATTTCCATTGCCGAAAAAAGTGAAAGAGCCGCCCGTACGGCCGGGATCGTTGTGGTTTCGCTGGTATTGCTGATCCTGCTGTACTGGATAGTAAAAAAGAAAGAACCGGAAAAGATCATTCCTGTTGAACCCGAACCCGAAATACCTTCTGCAGCCAGTTGGCTGGAACCTGCTTATGCTGCCATGACAGAGGAGGACAACAGGTTTTATCGTATCCTGCATGGCTGCATTTGGAACTTTGCATCATCAAGGTTTGGATTATCGGGAAGTGAAATGAGCAAGCAATTGTTGATAGTGAAAATGAATGATGCCGGTATAGCTGCTGATATTACCCGGCAATTATCCGGCGTACTGGAACAATGCGAAGCGGGAATGTTTACTACCGCGAGTTTGGAGCATGACAAGCAGGAATTGGTTTCTTTGGTGAAACAGTTGCTTGACACGATCAGCTCACCCGGCTACTCCCCGGATGAACAAAACCAAATACAGTAGCTGGTCAATAAGCAATAAATAAAAAAAGCAGCCCCTGCAAGGCTGCTTTTACCATTAAACCTCTGTAATGTTATTAAATAATAATAGTAGGGTCTGTGTTATTATTTGCCCGGGATTGTCTCCGGGATTCTATTTCTGATTGGATTGCTTTTACGGTCAGAACGCATTTGGCATATTCCGCTTGCTTTCCTGGTTCCTCAGTCAACCTGAGGTATTCGGTGGTATAAGCGGCCAGCATATCTACAAGGATATTAGTCTCTATTGAGCGCAATTCTTGCATTTCGGATTAAATAGTTGAAGGTTTAAAAGGAAAAGCACCCTCTTTTAAAGCAAAATTCATGCAAGATTAATATCTGTTATCATCCTTATTAATGATAAGATGGGATTAAAAAACAATGTAATTAAACGTGGAAGTTATTCTACAGAACGAGTACAATATTCTGTTAAGCCCTTTCTGAGGTAATCATCATATGAAAAAGAATAATGATTAATTCATCCTTTCAGATCTTTTCCAGCAAGCTTAAGAAATCCTGTTTACGACTGCGTGATACCGGCAGGTGAGCGCCATTGTTCATGATCACTTCACCACCTTCCCCGCGGATATACCGCTGCACGCAACGCATATTGATGAGGTAACTATGATGGATGCGGCAAAATTCATCTCCCTGCAACACTTCCTCTACATCTTTCAGCGTTTTGGATATCACCAGTGGCCTTTCCTGGCCGATAAAAACAAGTTTGCAATAAGCGCTGTCGCTTTCACAATACAGGATCGTTTCGGGATCCACCATGATCAACCCTTCCATTGTCGGCACAGCAAAGCGCCGGGTCTTCTTCCTGATATTTAATATTTCCAGGAGATTATCCACCCGTTTTGAGGCTTGTTGTACTTTTTGTTCCTTAACTCTCTCAATGGTTTGCAGCAACTCATCTTTGTCGACAGGTTTTAACAGGTAGTCCAGGGCGCTGTGTTTAATGGCCTTGATGGCATATTCATTATAAGCAGTAGTAAATACAATTTCAAATTCGGGGCGATGGAAATTATCCAGCAATTCAAACCCGTTCATCCCCGGCATTTCGATATCTAAAAAAAGTATATCCGGCTGTTGTTTGGTAAGGGCGGACAAAGCTTCGTCTCCGCTGGCGCAGGAAGCAATGATCTTTATATTGCTGCAATGTTTATGCAGAAGATGTTCCAGCACTTCCCGGCAATGTTTTTCATCATCCACTATAATGGCTGTCATATGTTCTGTATTTAAGAGTTATTAAAACCCGGGTACCCGTATTGTTCGTACCAGTACCAAGATCGGTGATGGTAACACCAGCCTCCACATTGTAAACTTTATTAACGATATCCATTCTTTCCGCCGTTATTTTCATACCATGTGATTTGTGCCGGGTAGCAGTTTTGCTTTTCAGCCTTTTAGCCTCATCCCGCCCTACTCCATTGTCTTCCACTTCGATATAAAGCGTGCCGTTGTTCTTCCAGAGCCGTATATCTATTCTTCCTTCCGGATCTTTTCGGTGCAGCAGGCCGTGCCAGATCGCATTTTCCACGTAAGGTTGAATGATCAGCGGGGGCACCATTACGGTTTCAGCATCTATATCTTTCGTGATCTCCAGCGAATAACTGAATGCACTGTCGAAACGAACCGCCTCCAGTTCAATGTACAGGGCCAGTGCTTTCAGTTCATTTTCAAGGACTACCCATTCACTTCTTGAATTATCCAGTATCAGCCGCATCAGCCGGGAGAACTTGGTAAGATAGCCCGAGGCATTGTCCGGATCATTCTTCAGTATAAAATTATTGATACTGTTCAGACTGTTGAACATAAAATGCGGGTTCATTTGCGCTCTCAGTGCCTGCATTTCAGTTTCCGCGATCCTTTTCTCGTAATCATTCCTGACCCGTTCATCGGTCCTGATTTTTTTTACCCGGCGCTGGTACAGCCACCACCCGGTAAAGGCGATCAGCGTCAATACCAGTATCTTGAACCACCATGTTTCCCAGAAAGGAGGAGTGATGGAAAAACTCCAGGATACTTCCCGTTCATTGAAAGTGCCATCTGTTTTTTTGGCCTTTACCCTGAATGTATATTTTCCCGGTGTTAAACCCGCGTAACGGATAGTTGCGAGGTTGCCATTCATGATCCAGTCATCATCAAAGCCTTCCAGTTTGCAAAAATATTCGATAGCCCCGGGTGCAGTAAAATCAAGCAGGCTGTAATCAAACCCGAATGTATTTTGTTTATGGTTAAAAGAATGATCATCATTACTGATCGCATTCGTATCGTTCAACCGTATCTGATCCAGCACAAGGTTATTATCTTCCTGCTGTAATAGAGCAGGAGCAAAGAATGAGAACAGGCTGTTATCAACTGCGGTGGCAACCAGGTCGCCCGGAAGACAGGCTATACTTTGCTGGAATTTTGAATAAGGCAGACCCGATTCTTTATTTAAAAAAAGCGTTCGTTCCCCGGTACTATTCATCCACCCGATACCTTTCGAAGTGGTGAACCAGGGCTGATCGTTTTTATCAATGGCGATACTGAAGATATTATTATCGGGTAAACCATTCCTGGTCTCATAATTAATAATACCAGTACCGGTTTTTTGCCCGGGTGTATATTTAACAAGACCTCCTGCGAGAGTGGCGGACCAGATAGTCCCGTGACGGCCGATGGCAATATCATTTATTAAAGAAGAATGAAACGCTCCGGCTATGGAATCATTCCTGGGTATATTCCTGAATGTTCTCTCTTTCAGGCTGAAACTATAAAGGCCATTGCTGAAGCTCCCTATCCATATACAGTTATTATAGGGATCATATTGAAGGGAATGGATGATGGACATATCCAGCTGGCTTATTGGTGGCGACCAAATCGTCTTAAGTACAGGATCAAAAACAAATAGTCCTTTCCGCCTTGTGCCCAGCCAATAGTTTCCTTGCGGGTCGATCGTCATAGAGGTCAGCGTACCCTGGTCCCAGGGAGATGGAAAATGCTGTTTCTGCCAGCTATGGGTTGGATAATGATAGGTCAGCAAAACATTATTGCACAAAAGAAAGACTGTGTCCGGGTGGCGCGAATAGAATGCATAACAAGTATCATTATTGAAAGAAGAGGGCCTTTTGAGAATATCGACCTGGCCGGTGCTGTTGTTCACTTTCCAGATCGTGTTATCGCTGTAGGAAGCTACCAGCCATTCTTCCCGTTCCTTGTTATAAATAAAATTTTTAAGAGAATAAGCCACATCGTATTGCAGGTTTTGAGGAAAAGAAATATGAAGGTTGGCGTTCAGGGAGGGTACGAAGCGGCTCATTCCTTTTTCTGTTCCGATCCAGGTAATGCCTTTATTGTCTTTGAAGGTCGTGGTGATCTTTCCCGGGAGCAGCGCATTTTCTTTAGTAAGATTACCGGGTATAAAGGCAGCCACCTGATTGTTTTCATTTATCCAGGCAAGCCCTTCGGGTGCAGGGATAAATAACCCGTGCTGGCCGGCAAAGTAAGGTAATAAAGGTTTATTACGGTTGCTATTGGCGCCCAGATCCGTTTTCAGCATCCGGTGCATTTTTTCCTCATAGATGTATAAAATGTTCCTTTCATCCGCACAGTATAATTTACCGCTTTCACTTTCATAGTGGAAGAAACTGATCCGGTCAAGCGGCACTCCGTATACCAGGGTAAAAGTCCCGGTTCTTTTATTAAAACTAAAGATGCCTTCCGTTGTGGCCAGCCAAAGCTCTTCAGCGGACCGTTGCGCTATTTTGAAAACAGAATGATACCGCGGTGTGTATTCAATTTTATTGTCGGTAAGGTATTGCCGGAAATCAAAAGAATACAATTGCTTTTTTACAGGATCGTACCGTAAAAAATATTTGGTGTCAATCGCGATCCACACGGAGGTATCATTTTCCGGGAATACATCCCATACATTTTCAAAAGGGAGGTTGATATTTTCTCCGGCAGCGGCATGAATGAACTCGGTAGTATCGGTAAAGAAATCAATACGGTTCAGTCCTTTTCTTGTTGATACCCACACATGACCTTTACTGTCCTGCGCAATGGAAGTGATATAGGCATCTGACAGGTCATGATGTTGTGCCGATAAAGGCCGGTATATCTTAAAAGAGTTACCGTTATACCTGTTAAGCCCGCTTTCGGTACCTATCCATACATAACCCTTTTTATCTTTATAAAAACAAGTGATACGGTTATCGCTGAGCCCGTCCGCTTCTGTTTTATTGATAAAAGAAGGCTGATGCTGGGCCTGCAATTGGAGCAGGTAAAAAAAGCCTGACAGCAGTATCGTTAATCTTTTTTTCAAACAGTGGGATTATCAGAAGTAAGTTACACATAAATGCTATTGCTGCTTTGCATACTGCTGCCAGGCTTTACCCGTTTAATGCGCAATGATCTTTCTTATTTTATGGTTGTACATATCCGCAACATACATATCTCCGGAAGAATTAAAAACAATGCCGATAGGTCCGCTGAAAGAAGCCAGGATGCCTTTTCCTTCTATAGCACCCGGGACAGCGTTACCGGCAAAAGTAGTTACCACTCCTGCCGGGGTTATCCGCCGGATCAGCGAGTTATAGGTATCGCCGACATATACATTGCCCACCCCGTCAACTCCCAAACCCCAGGGATTTCTGAAAGAGGCTGCCGCGCCTGTACCATCCGCGTGTCCTTCTGTTCCGGCGCCGGCTAATGTGGTCACCACACCCGCGGGTGTTATCTTACGGATATTATCATTGCCTTCTTCTCCTACATAAAGATTGCCGGCGGCATCAATGGCTAAACCAACCGGAAAATGAAATGTAGCAGCCGTGCCTGTTCCGTTGGCTGATCCCTGTATACCACTTCCGGCAAAAGTAGAGACTACTGCACCCGGAGTTATTTTGCGGATAATATTACCTAATTCATCAGCAACAAATAAATTTCCTGAACCATCGATCGCGATTCCCGAAGGATAGTTGAATGTTGCGGCAGTACCGGTGCCATCTGCCGAACCCTGTACACCACTGCCTGCGAAAGTAGTGACCACACCCGCTGGTGTTATCTTGCGGATCCTGCTGCCATATAATTCAGTGACAAAAAGATTGCCGGCCGGATCCACTGCTATTCCCCATGGATTGTCAAAGGAAGCAGCGGCTCCTGTACCATTCGTGCCACCCGCAACACCGCTTCCTGCCAGTGTTGTTACCACACCTGCCGGCGTTACTTTTCTTATTTTATGACCAAAGCGGTCAGCAACATATACATTGCCTGCTGCATCTATTCCCAGGCCAACGGGATAATTAAAAGTAGCGGCCGTTCCGGTTCCGTCGGCAGAACCGATGGTGCCATTCCCAGCCAGGGTGCTCGTCTGTCCATAATCGGCAGAAGGCCCGGGAGGGGTGTTATCATCTTTTTTACAGGATGTTAAGAACAGCGTGCAGGAAATAATTGCCAGTGGAATTTTCATCGTTTTCATAATTGTTTAGTTTAATGATTAAGGTTTTTATTGTTGTTCGAGCCGTTTCAATCTTTCTTCCAGGCCCTGGAATTTTTCTTTCAATCCGGTATTCTCTTTTTTCAGCTCATCGATCACCTGTTGTTGTTCCTGTATCGCTTTAATGGCTATGACGGAAAAATTATGATAGGCGATACCTTTATAATTATCCTGTCCCATCACCACAAATTCAGGGAAGACCTTTTCTATATCCTGTGCGAGAAAACCGTATAACAGCGTATTGCCTTCGCTTTTCATGTAGTGATAGGTTTTGGGTTTTAATTGCATCACTTTGTTTAAGACGATGCTGAGCGGAGCAATGTCTTTTTTCAGCCGGCTATCTGAAGGGTTGACGAAGGCACCACTGACTGGATCGATATAAGAATACAGACCGTTATTGTATTCGAAAATGTAATTATTATTGGGGTCGATAAAAGTTCGCCACTGGTTCGTATTGGCCGAACGTTGAAGACGGATACCACGTGATTTATCCGAGCCGGCATCGCTTTGCTGGATAATATGAAGATCCGTTACCGGGACAGCATTATTGATGCCGACACGGGTACGGTTAGACGGATCGCTGCCTCCTAAGACAAGGCAATTGCTGCAGCCGACCTTTGCATTGGCACCGATGGCAGTGGAGTAATCATAACTCAATCCTGTGGATGTTCCCGAGAGATAGCCTATTGTTGTTGCATACGAAGAGGAAACCCCGGTATTGATACCATGGCCAATACTCACATTTCCATCACCGGAAGAATGGTTGGTCATTGTCTGGGCTCCCATAACAACATTCAGGTTGCCGGCCAGGTGATTTTCCATGGCGCGGTATCCAATAGCGATATTCTGGAACCCGGTATTATCCATCAATGAGTAATTACCAATGGCTACGTTTCCACTTTGTGCGATGTTGGAATACAATGCGCTATAACCAACAGCTATATTGTCGTTTCCGCTGGTATTGGAATACAGAGAATTCATTCCTGCGGCTACATTAAGATGTCCCGATACATTTTTAAATAAGGTTTGGAAGCCCAGGGTAGCATTGCCATAGCCCGACGTATTGACAATAAGCGATTTGCTTCCCACGGCTGTACTCGGGAAATCGAGATCGATACCTGCCGGGCTGTAACGGATCATTACGGAATCGCCCACAGCTACCATATCATGACCTGAAAAATTGGTGAATAAGGCAGATTCGCCAATGGCCACATTACTATAACCGGTATGACCAAAATAAAGGGCATCTTTTCCAACAGCTGTGTTGTTATTTCCTGTGGTATTGCCGTTCATGGCCTGGTGACCGATCGCCGTATTATTTTTTGAATTGGTAGCCTGTGATAATGCGATATATCCCATGGCCGTGTTTGCAAAACCAGTTATATTATTACTCATGGCATTGCGGCCGACAGCCGTATTTTCAATACCTGTTGTTGAAAAGGCAAGCGCCTGCGAACCAACGCCGGTATTATTATTACCCGTGGTATTATAGCCCAGTACTTCGGTGCCGATGGCCGTATTAGCAAAGCCACTGGTCATGTTCAGTGTATTATAGCCAAGACCAGTATTGAGAGAACCACCGATATTGTTCTCCAGTGAATGATCCCCGATACCGGTGTTATAATCCCCGGCCATATTCAGCGTAGCGCCGGTTTGATAGCCAAGAAAAGTATTATGCTTCGTTACATCGATCCGGGATTTCTCTACCCATTGTGCACTGTCATAAAACCAAAAACTTTTTGTGGTTGTGTCATACAACATCAGTCCTTTGGCTGGATTGGAAATGATCAACCTGGAAGCAGAAGAAGTACGGGGTATCAGTAAACCTTTATCCGCGCTTTTTATATCAAGCACGGCACTCCCGTGAGGATTGGAAATGCCAATGCCGACATTTTGTGCGATACCTCCCAGTTGGCATGCCAGGAGAATGGATACGAAGATCGTTTTCATATAGACGGATCATTTTTTCTCGAGAATCTCTATTCTCTTCAGCAGTTGTTCGATCAGTTGCTGTTTTTCATTATCTTTTTTATTCAACAGGTCAATCTGCTTCTGTTGTTCTTGTATAGCTTTTACAGCGATCACCCCAAAATTGTCATAGGCAATGCCGAGGTAGCCATCTTCTTTTTCGCTGACAAACTCCGGGAATATCTTTTGTACTTCCTGTGCGATAAAACCATAACTGTGTTTGTCATTGTCAGCCTGGCTCTTATATAAATAGCTTTTAGGCTGTAACAACATGATCTTTTCCAGTATCACATCGTCCAATGGATGTATATTCTTCTTTATACGCAGATCGCTTCCGCTTACGAAAGTTCCGACCTGGGTGATCCACCCCCAGTTGCCGCCACCGTTGTCATTGTATTCGAAAACGAGGTTGTTATTTGTTTCTACGTACTGTCGCCATTGGTTGCCGGTAGATCGCTGGATCCGGATACCTCTTGTATCATTCCCATAAGAATCTGATTGCTGGATGATATGCAGATCTGTTACAGGAGTCGAATTGTTGATCCCCACCCTTGTACGGGTAGTGGATGTGTTACCACCAAGGACGAGGCAATTGCTGCAGGATACTTTTGCATCGGCACCAATGGCACCAGCGTACTGGAGCGATCCCAAGGTAACATCAGCACTATGCCCCACTACGGTATTCTTATTGCCAGTACCATTGCCGATCAAAGCGCTTGTGCCAACTGCAACATTGTTGCTTCCCGTTGACGTATAATACATGGCCAGGTAACCCAGGGCTACATTCTCACTGCCATTGCCCGTGCCCAGTGTCCAATATCCCAATGCAGTGTTCCGAATGCCGGTGGTATTTGCGATCAGTGAATTGAAACCAACAGCCGTATTATCATTTCCCGATGTATTGTTCTTCCCGGATTCAGTACCGATGAATGTATTATTGCTGGCGTTGGAGCTAAACCCTGTATTGATCCCTACGAATGTATTATTACCACCTGTGGTATTGCTGCGTCCTGCGCTGGTGCCAATAAATGTATTCAACGGACCAGTGGTATTGCTGAAGCCACTGAAGCTGCCAACAGCCACCAGGAAACTGGTGTTATTATTAAAACCTGATTGAAAACCGATCGTCGTGCTTTCATTAGCAGTGGTATTGGTGAAAGAAGATCTGAATCCGAGCGAGGTATTGCCGTTACCGGTTGTATTGCTTCTGCCGGTTTCAGCACCGACAAATGTATTGTTGCTCCCATTAGAACTGTAACCCGTATTGATCCCGACAAATGTGTTGCTACCACCTGTGCTGTTGGTGCGCCCGGAACTGGTGCCAACAAAAGTATTCAGGGCGCCACTGGTGTTGTTGAGTCCACTAAGGCTGCCGACCGCTACCAGGTAACTGGTATTGTTATTAAATCCTGCCTGGAAACCGATCGTTGTATTTTCGACAGCCGTCGAGTTAAAGAAAGAGGACATATACCCCATCGTCGTATTACCACCGCCTGTGGTATTATTGAACATAGATTTGAACCCGGCTGTCACATTCCCGGTACCCGTGGTGTTATTAAAAAGACCAAAGGCTCCATTGGCTGTATTATCGGCTCCTGTCGTATTGTGCTCCATGACATTGTGCCCTGTTGCGGTATTATTAAAAGCAGTTGTATTTTCAAATAGTGCCGCGGAGCCTATGGCGGTGTTGTAATACCCGCTATTGTGGTGCAAAGCGTTCATCCCAAAAGCAGTATTAGAACCGGTGTCAAAGCGGTTAAATACGCCGCCGTTGTTATTTATACCATTCAGTGTTTCCCTCCAGCGCTGACCGTCATTGAACCAAAAACTATTGGTGGTAGTATCATATACCAGCAAACCTTTTACAGCCGGGATCTTCAATCTGGATTCTGTAGATGTCCTTGGCATCAGTATCCCTTTGTTACTACTATAAATGTCAAGTATGGCATTACTATCGGGCTTATTGGTACCGATGCCGATAGTTTGAGCCTTACCGGATGTGCAGGAAACAATGGCAAGAACAAGTAGTGCTAGTTTCGTGGCTAAATTATTACTGTTCATAAATAATAAAGATTTTCAATGGTTTTGAAAGTATCAATGATGAGTTAGTGGCATGTGCCTGGATAGAAATATGTGTGGGGTTTATAAAGTAGTAGAACTCACGGTTAGGCAAACCTGTTGCACCATACGACTCAGGGAAATAATAATCGGGGGCCTCTTCTATCAGTATATTAACCGAAAGAATCTTATCTGAGTTTAAGCCATGTGCAATGGTGACCACACCTCCCTGGGTGGAGGGGCTGGTACCGGTGATTTTTTTTGTCTGGATCTTTGGGGAAGCACTACCGAGCATAGTGTAACCATTCACTTCCAGTGTTGCTTGCGGTGCTGTAGTACCAATACCTACTTTGACGGCATTTCCACCTGTTCCGCCCAATGCCATACTGTTGCTTTGGGTCACACTCGCATTGGCGCCAATGGCAATAGCATTGCCGAAAGCCGCACCAGCTTGTGCGTTATAACCCAGTGTTACATTATTGGAGCCGATCAGGTTGGTATTCCCGCTGAGTGTGCCTATGAATGTATTGTTGCTCCCATTCGAGTTTTGCCCTGAGTTCAAACCCACCATCGTATTATTATCACCGGTTGAATTAATCCTTCCGCTACTGGTACCAATAAATGTATTCCAGGTGCCGGAGGTATTGCTGTAGCCGCTATAACTCCCTACACTTACCATGTAATCGGTGTTATTACTGTAAGCGGATTGATAACCTATCGCCGTATTCTCTGCGCCTGTTGTATTGGTCCGCAGGGCCGCAGTGCCAATACTGGTATTGCCTCCACCACTGATGTTTGCAAACAATGCCTCTTTTCCCAACGCACTGTTATTACCACCGGTTGTATTAGATGAAAAAGCATTAGTACCAACTATTGAATTGTAGTTGCCACTGCTATTTGTTTTACCTGTTTCTGAGCCGATAAAAGTATTTCCATCGGCATTTGAATTAAAGCCGGTGTTGATGCCTAAGAAAGTATTGTTGCTCCCGGTACTATTTGTTCTCCCGGCACTGGTACCGATGAATGTATTAAGATTACCGGTGGAATTGTTAGCGCCACTATAACTACCGATCGCTACAAGATAACTGGTAGTGTTATAATAGCCTGCACTGTAACCCAGCACAGTGTTTTCACTTCCACCGATATTGCTGAACAGGGCCTGGTGGCCAATCGCCACGTTGTTGAGCCCGGTGGTAGTATTTGATGTTGCATTATAACCGATAGCATAGTTACCTGTACTATGATTCCATTGACCGGCCGGTGTATTGTTCAGCCGGAAACGGATAGGTTTATTATCTCCTGTACCAAAATAATTGAGAGCAGGATCCGTATTGGTGTTGCCTTTAATACCCCATCCGTTATTCGAATTGAGCGATTCGATCCAGTTCGTTCCCTCATTGAACCAGAAACTGCTGCTGCTCGTATCATAAACAAGCAGTCCTTTGACGGCGGGAATCGTTACCCGGGTTGCGGTGGATGTGCGGGGAATGAGCATTCCTTTTGTACTGCTGCTGATGTCAAGGAGGGCATTACTGTTGGGGCTGTTGGTACCGATGCCAACATTGTTTTGGGCCCGCAAACCGGCAAGCGAAAAAACAACCAGTGCCGGAATAAGGATGAATTTTCTCATGGTCATGGTTTAATATGACCAAATTGAACAGCTTTCAGCAGTTATGGAACAGGGATTTACTACTCTGCGGCATTGGGAAAGTATTTTGCAGTAATGAAGAAGGGTAAGGACTTATTCCGCGTACTTATACCCAACGCCCCTTACCGAATGGAAGTATTTGGGATTCCGGCTGTCCTCTTCAAAGTACTTGCGGAAGTTGAGAATGAAATTATCGATGGTACGGGTAGTGGGATACACATTATAGCCCCAGACGGATTGTAATATTTTTTCCCTGGGTACCACTTCATTCTTATTCTCGATCAGCAACTTGAGCAGCATGGTCTCCTTTTTGCTCAGCTGGATCTTTTCGCCACCGGTCTTAATAGCTTCCTGCGCTTTGAAATCAACCGTATTCTGTCCAAAAGTATAGGTATCGCCAACAGTAGATTTATCCTGGAGTTTTTTATTCTTATTGATCAGTTTGTGTACCCTCAATAATAACTCTTCCAGGTTAAAGGGTTTGGTCAGGTAATCGTCCGCACCTTTTTTCAGACCGAGCACCCGGTCGGCACTGCTGTTCTTCGCACTTAATATTAAGATAGGAACTTCATTATTACTGATACGCACGGTTTCAGTAACGGTGATGCCATCCATCTCGGGGAGCATTACATCCAGGATGATAAGATCGAAGTATTCTGCCTGTACAGCTTTTAATGCAGCGGCCCCGTCCAGCGCCGAGGTTACATCATAACCCTCCAGTTCCAGGTTCAGTTTCAGCGCTTCGTGAAGATTTTCTTCGTCTTCCACCAGCAGGATGGATGTTTTTCTTTCTGTGCTCATTGGTTAAAGGTTTCAGGATCAGACGGTGACCGTCAGATCCTGAAAATGACGACAAAATTACTCCCTGCGGGTTCATTGTTTGTCACCGAAATGTCGGCATTATGATCCCGGGCGATCTTTTGACAAAGGTACAATCCTAACCCGGTACCCTGGGTTTTACGGGTGGCTTCATTGCCGATACGGTAAAACTTGGTAAAGACCTTTTTCTTTTCTTCATCGGGAATGCCGGGCCCTTCGTCCTTAATTTGTAATTCGATACCCGACCTGTATTTTTTTAACGCGGCTGTTACGGGAGTTTCTTTGGGAGAATACTTGATCGCATTCTCCAGCAGGTTATTGATAAGCATCTGCAAAAGGAGCGGGTCTCCCTTTACATCCGCGTCCGCTTCAATATCTTCCCTGAACATCCTGTCAGGAAAACGATTCCGGAAATCTTGCAGGCAGTCCTTTAAAAGGTTGGAAAGTGCCAGCTCTTCTTTAGCAGATTGGTAACCGCCGGCT
>DASYLC010000200.1:0-4344 GCA_036009775.1 Chitinophagaceae bacterium | reverse complement strand
GAATTAACCATACCACGCATCCCACTAATGGCTTTTCTTACGTTTTTGGTCGGGTCTTCCACCCCCAAAAAATTAGTAACCACTTTTACCTGTTTTGGAATGGAAGGGATCTTTGTGTCGATAGAATCAAAAAAAGCGGTGGCCATAGAGGCGTCAGGAAGTGTCCGCGTTTCATATACATATACGGGAAAACCACGGTAATCTTTTTCCGACAGACCGATGGCCTCCGAAAAGGTAGCCAGCGAAAAAATGCGTGGTGCTTCATCGAGATATTCGAGCAATGCATGCGTGCCGGCTTCATTCAACGTCAGCTTCTTAATACCACCACTTGCCGCCTCATAAAAACGGCTGGTTTTCGCCCGGAGATCGCGGATTGTTATACTACTGTGTGTATACGATAGATGATAATTATATGTCGGGCTGATCGACTCCGCTTCAACCCCCGATTCAAAATCCGGCTCCGAATTCAACGTCCAGGAACCACCCAATTGCCCATACTCATTGAACCAGTAAGCTTCCGCGCCACTCATAAGCCCGATGATCCTGTTGTTCAAAATCCGTACCGATCCGCTCAATGAATTGTTTCCCGGCATGGAGAAACACGCGTTGCGATGGTCTGTAAAATTTCCATAAGCAAATGTTGCTATCCCGCCCTGGTATACGAGCCGGATACTATCCGCTTTATCCGTAAACCACGCCCCGTATATACCAGAATGCCCTTCATTATTCCCGTTGCAAATGACCGGTGATTTTCCTTTTTCTTTATTGGCAGGGTTAAATTCTCCGACTAACTGGTCAGTAGAAAAATCCCATATAGAAATATAATAGCTTCTTGTAAGTGGATCCTGAATGTCGCCGTCGGCATGTCCTTGTATCAGCAATACCGTTCGGGACGGATGAAAAAATGCGTCGATTGCTTTTGACCGTATCTTTCGCTTTGCCACCAATTCTCCGCTAGCCATGCTCCATACTAATACGGATGAATCCTTTATTGTAACTACGGATCTGTTATCCATACTGACCGACGGATTGGTACCGGTCAGATAAAATAAAGGTTTGCCCGAACGCACATCCGATATGATCGTCATTTTTTCATCGGCAGTGACGATAAATTTATTATCGTGGGAAAATACAGTGTGCAAAATTCCCAACTGATGGCCAAAAGGAATAATAAGCTTCGGCCTGATCGTTGGTTGCTGGGCAGTTGCAAGAAAAGAAATGCAAGTGATTAGCAAACACGGCAATATAATTTTCTTACCTTTAAAATATAACATGGTGGTGGTTGGCGAGCAGGTTTAGCAGGCCAATTTAAAGTTAGGGAAAATGAAAAGACAGGCATTGTTTTTTTTGCTGATCATTTTATGCAGTACGTTCAGTAGTACTGCACAAAAGAACAATGCAAACTCACCAAAAATTATTTTGCTGGAAGACTATTTTGTTTGCAACGCCTGTCTCATAAAAAAACCAGCTGTAAAAAAACAAGAAATTGTTTCGGTCATTGCACAAGATAGCGTGCTGAGCGAAGCCGCCAGGAAGATCATTCCTTATTTTACTTCGCAGGGAGACAGGTTTATCCTTTTTTCAAAACTGGCAAAGGCTCCTCCTAAAACCTTTGGATACACGCCTCCCGTTAATGCGTCCCAGCCGCATGCAAGAGGTTTCGGTACTTATATAGAAGTAAAGCGTGGCGGAAATTCAAAAGGCAATACAGAGTTTTATAAGTTCGGGGAGCTTATCCATTTTCTTACGGACAGTATTTTGATCTTTGACTCCCTGCAATTATCTGCCGCAGGGCTTGCTGCGATAGGCGATGATGTGCTGGGCAGCCTGGAAACCAGGTATACTGTTGACAACAAAACCTTCGTAAAAAAAATTCCTTTTGATGCGGTTGAACGGACGATAACATTGAGCAGTAATCTCCTGTTCGGCACAGGGCTTCCACGATCGGTAACCGATGCTCTTCCTGTTACACTTCAGTATACGATCGGTGGAGAAAAGATCACAGCTGGCAAGACCCTCCTCGTTTTTTTTGCCAGTAGTGAAGAGAAGGAAGACCTGACAAAATACTACAAGCTTTATGTAACTGCTTTCCCTGAGTGGTCAGTCGAGGAGATTGCGGACGAACTCCTGATAAAGATCATTGCCAAATACAAGAACGCCAGCAAGATTAACTTCATCGAATGGTTAAGAAGCCTAAAGTAACTGCCTTCGGCAAAATAGTTAATAAAAAAAATGCGTATTGCCTGGTACTGGCGGTATTACTTACTGTATTGAATCATTACGCGGTCTATTTTCCCTGGCTCATACCGGAGCATAAAATGATCGCAAGTTCAACAGAGTGGAAGACAAAGCTGAACCGTCTCGCCGGACACCGCTCACCTGGTATTGATCGGATTACCAGCGATTTCCTGATCATAGACATTTCGCAGGACATGGAGATCAATTGCGACTCTCTCCGGGGAAATTCAATCGGCCTCCCGGCCGATCATAACAGTTTTAAAAGTGCTCCCTGTAATGCCATACCGGATCTGAGAAAGATCACCCGGCTTTTCCAATGGCTGTCAGCTCACCCGGATGAATATAACGTGGTTGTATGTGACCTGCTATTTGACCGCATGCCAAAAACAAAGGAAACAGATTCGCTGTTAGGGCATCTTGTAAACATGCTGCAACATGGACCGGAAACAAAAATAATTTTCGCGGGCCTGTATGACAGCTATGAGAAGCGCTTTCCACCCTCCTATTTCTCCGGCAATATCCCGGATATTCATAAAGGTGCGGTAAATGAAGAACTGACCAGCAATCATTTTTTTAAATACAGGCTCAGTTACGACCACGGCAAAGTAAAAACACTGCCGTTGCTGATGTTGGAAAGAATAGATCATTACCGCATAAAACACGGTTCGTTAGGTTTTGATAAATATATCAATGAGCGGGGGTTCGAAATTTTTATCCGGTAACTTATTCATTCCTGAAATAATTTTTACCAATCATGATTTCGATGCCCTGAAAATGCCTGGTAATGTTTATGGCACCTCTGTTGATTCTACGGTTGGTAAGATGGAATTGTGGCAAACACTTTTAAAATTCGACAATACGGAAAATTTTCACTTGCAGGAAGCGTTGAGAACATCATCTGTGCAAAAAAGAAACATATTCATTGGATCGTTCAATCATGCGCATGATGACGTACACAAGACCCTGTACGGGGATATAGATGGCGGTATTATCATGATCAATATCTACTATAATCTCTTATTGCATGGCAACGAGATCAGCTTTCTATACAATCTTTTCCTGGTTTCATTTTTTTTCGTGGTGTTTTTAATGATGTTTTACACGAAGCGTAAATCTTACCAATACAAATCGTTGGTGATGACGATAGTGGCAAAAATTATTTTAAAAAAAATTCATTATATCATTCTACTATTAACAAGTTTGCTGTCCAGTTTATTCTTCAATAAAGCTTCCAATACGATCGTTTTACTTGTTGCTGTATTTGCGACAAGCAACATCGTTGAAGCCTATAAAATATATAAAGCGCGGAAGCTGCCGGGCCAGGCATCACCATAACTATTGCCGGGTGAGTGAATGGGAGAGTAAATTTCATTTTCATAAAAATTGAAATTGATCTCAGGGTCTTACGCATCGACCCGGCTTGACTTTCCTGCCGGCAGGCAGGCTTGCTCCACTCCTGAGCAAAGTCGAAGGATTATGTCAAGAAAAAAAGTGGAATCCCTGATCAGCGGAAAAAGATGAGGTTATTAGAAAATACTATGCTATCGCGAGATCAAATTCTCAAACAAGCAATGAATAGCCTTCCGTATCACCGTATTATACCCCTCCGTATAACCTGGATTGCAGCCATTGGTGATGACCACGATACCGAACTTCTCTTCGGGATGAAAGAACATAGCGCTGTAAAGCCCGTAAGCAGAACCGGTATGGCCTTTTAGTGTTTTACCGGCGATCAGTTTTGTCGTTGTCATAATTGCCAGCCCATATCCATCTCCCTCATTCGCCGGAGTTGCAATGCCCGAGAATGGTGTCTGCATCTGTCCGGCACTTTCTTTGGAAATGATCTTTTTTCCTTTGTAACGTCCCTGCTGCATATGCATGATCATGTATTTTGCCAGGTCGGTGGCGCTGATCTTCATACCACCTGTCGGGGAGAAGATGGGTGTGCTGTAACCCATGACATACTTAGCGATCTCCTCGCGACGGGGATTATAGGCGCCAGGAGAGGGAACGAGTTGTTTTGAAGAATCGTTAAACTCATAAATAGTGGCGAAGCGGGATGCGTCCAGTGAATCCACACAATAACCGCCATAAAGTCCCAGCGGG
>DASYLC010000199.1:0-11896 GCA_036009775.1 Chitinophagaceae bacterium | reverse complement strand
AGCCTTCCCGGCAGACCTCCAGCTATTATCTCCCGGCGGGTTCAACCAACTGACAAGATGGGAAATATCGCTTTGCTATAATGAGGATGGCCTGGAAGGAACTATCCGCGCCATCGGTTTTGTACCGGAGGATCCCGGCTACTCTATGAATGGCCTCGATTACCCGGTGGGGGAAATGACCGAGCGTTACAAAGCATATGAACACAGCGCAGAAGCCTTATGGCGATTTGAATTAAAGAAACCCGTTTCTGCATCCGCATCCCCCGATGAGATCATAGCACATTGCCGCAAACATGCTTATATGGCGGAGTGTAACGATAACCTGGCCCAGATGTACGGATATGAAAAGTCAGAAGAAATGATCGGAGCCGGGATGAACGACCTGATGGACCTGAATGAACCCGTATGGCTCGAATACATGAGAACATTTATTACCAACGGGTTCAGGAGTGCGAAGATCGAAACCAAAGAACAGGACCGGTATGGGAATACAGTGTATTTCCTGAACAGTATGGAAGGGGTCGTGGAGAATGGAATGCTGAAAAGAGTATGGGGCACGCAACAGGATATCACTGAAAAACGAAATGCGACCGATCAGCTGAATTACCTGGCCCGGCTGATCAATACCGTCTCTGATGTTATTATTTCACAGGATAAAAAGTTCAATGTTATTTCCTGGAACAAAGCGGCAGAGATAGCTTATGGTTATTCGGCCGCTGAAATGATCGGGAGGCCGGTCAAGGAATTTTTGCATTTTGAGTACGAAGGGATATCAAGACCCCGCTTCTTTGAAATGCTGAATGAAAACGGCGAGTGGCATGGAGAAGCTTATGTGGTCAACAGGCATGGCAGACCGATCACCCTGCTTGCTTCCATAACCAGGATACAGAACGCCAAAGGCGAAACAACAGGCTATGTGAGTGTGAGTAAGGATATAACGGATAAAAGAAAAATGGAAGAACGCTTGCAGCAGAGCGAATTGTTCTACCGGAGTCTTTTTGCCAATTCGCTGGATGGGGTATTGATCACGGATGACCGGGGTATTATCCGGTTTGCCTCTTCTTCTATTACTCCCATACTCGGGTATTCCGAAACAGAGGTCCTGGAGAAAAGTATTTTTAATTATACGCACCTGGAAGACAGGTCGCTTGCGATCACTGCTTTTATGGACGAACTGTCCGGTAACCTGAAAGAAAAATTTATTTCCCTCCGGCTGTTGAAAAAAACAGGTGAATGGATATGGTGTTTTATCCGGGGGCATAACCTGGTGCAGAATCCCTATATCAAGGGAGTTGTTATTTATTTTCACGATGATACCCTGAGAAGACAGACGGAAGCAGCATTGATCGAAAGTGAGCAACGGTTCCGTCACCAGGCCACCGTGCTGAATAACGTAACGGATATCATCCTCACCACGGATACGCAGGGGATTGTTACTTCCTGCAATAAAGTGCTGGAAAAATTATCCGGGATCACAGAAGCAGAAGCCAAAGGAAAACTGGTAGGAGAGATATTCCCCGCCGATCATTCGCCGTATAGCATCAACCAGGTCGCCGCGATCATCCTCAAAGAAGGCGTCTGGCGGGGTGAAGTATCTTTTAAACGCCAGGACGGTCAGATCATTTCCCTGCTGTATACGATCTCCATGCTGCATAATGATAAAGGACATTTTATCGGGTTCCTGGGCGTGGGCAAAGATATTACCGAAAGAAAAAAAGCAGAGACCCGGTTGCAGGAAAGTGAGCAGTTCTACCGCGACATGAGCTACTACTCTTTTGACGGTATTGCCATGTCTGATGAAAAGGGAAAGATCGTTTATTGCGGTCCTTCGATACAAAGAATATCCGGGTATGAACCATCGCAATTGCTCGGGCATAATCTATTTGAATTCATTCATCCCGAAGATGTCCCTGCTGCCCGGGACGGATTTTTTAAAGAGTTGAACAAACAGTCTGAAGTAAATTACCTGTCGCTTCGCCTTAAATTGCTGAATAAGAAATGGCTTTGGTGTACGGTAAGGACCCACAACCTCATGGACACCCCGGGTTTCAATGCCATGGTCATTTATTTTACCAATGATTCAAAAAGAAAAGAAGCAGAAGACAGACTCCGCGAGAGCGAAGAAAAATTCCGCAACCTTATTTATAACCTGAAGCAGGGAGTAATGGTCCAGTACACTGATGGGGTCATTACGATCTGCAACCAAGCCGCACTGGAAATGTTTGGCATGGCGAGCGAAGAATTATTAGGCAAATCCATCCTGGACATGACCTGTGACGTGATCCGTGAAGACGGTACTGTTTTCCCGGAACAGGATTATCCTTTTTCTATCGTTCTGCAAACAAAAAAATCGGTAAGGGATATAGTAATGGGTGTTTACAGGAAAGCCAGCAATGACAGGGCTTGGCTCCTTGCGAACTCCGAACCTATTTTGGATGAAGATGGAGAGATCATTAGTATCATGACTTCCCTTGCTGATATTACGGAACAGAAGCGCCTGACCAGGGAACTATTCGAGCAGGAAGTGCAAAAACAGAAATTACTGGTTCAGGCTACCATCGATGGCCAGGAAAAAGAAAGACAGTTGATGGGAAAAGAACTGCATGATAATATCAACCAGCACCTGACCACTACCCGGCTTTATCTCGAAGTGGCAAGAGAGAAAGCAACAGGAGAAGCGCTGGAGATGATCCATCTTTCCCATAAAACCCTTGCCGGCATCATCCACGAGATAAGACAGTTGTCACAATCCCTGGTTCCCCCTACCCTTGGTGATATCGGTCTCACGGAATCCATCCAGGAACTATGTGATTCACTGAAAAGAGCGCACGCATTCAATATTGATTTTTATCATCCTTATTTCAACGAGGAGGACATGCCGGCCAACCTGAAACTAATGCTTTACCGCATCACCCAGGAACAGGTCAATAATATCGTCCGCCACGCCCATGCGGCCAACCTGCATATCAAGTTGCAATCTGATGCCGAATATATTTTCCTGACCATTTCTGACGATGGGATCGGGTTTGACCCCGCCCATTATAAAAAAGGCATGGGATTCAGCAATATTGTTACAAGGGCCGACCTTTTTAACGGGAAAGTAGAGATAGACACCGCTCCGGGCAAGGGCTGCCAGCTCTCTATCATCATACCACTGGAAACAACCGGGGAAGTCCCGAATATATAATTTTTATCGCCTACCTTTGCCGCTTCCATGAGCGATCCTATTAAACATGAATGCGGGCTGGCATTCATCCGGTTACGGAAACCCTTCTCTTATTACCAGCAGCAGTATGGTACGGTACTGTGGGGGCTTAACAAGCTATACCTGCTCATGGAAAAGCAGCACAACCGCGGACAGGATGGAGCCGGAGTAGCAGCCGTCAAACTGGATGTAGAATCAGGTTACCCCTTTCTTCACCGGATCCGCAGCAACGCACCCCAGGCTATCTCCGATATTTTTCAGCAGATAGGAAAAGAGATCCAGGAACTGGAGCAATATCACCCGAATATAAAGAGTCACCCGGGCCTGATGAAGGGCCACGTACGATTCCTCGGCGAGATCCTGTTGGGTCATCTTCGTTATGGTACACAGGGAAAGAACAAGCTGGAATATTGTCACCCTTTTATAAACCGTGATACCATCCCCGCCCGTAACCTGGCACTTGCCGGTAATTTTAATATTGTCAACTCCGACGAACTCTTTACACTGATAGGGAAAGAGCCTCATGATACGGTCCGGTTCAGCGATCTTGCTGCCATGATCGAACTGATGCATACGTTTCTTTGTAAGGAAGACGAGGCTTCACCCGGGCATATGGATATAAAAAGGGTGCTTAAAAAAACATTGCCGCTGCTGGATGGAGGTTTTCATGTGGGTGGAGTAACGGGCAACGGAATCGGCTTTGTATTCCGCGATGCGCACGGGATACGCCCTTCGTACTATTATGTGAATGATGAAGTAGTGGTGGCTGCGTCGGAAAGAGCAGCGATCCGGACGACGTTCAATGTCGGCGAGAATGAAGTACAGGAACTGCTGCCCGGCCAGGCGCTGATCGTGGATGAAAAAGGAGAAGTGGAAATAGCACAGATCCTTGAACCTAAAGAAAGAAGGGCCTGCAGTTTTGAACGGATCTATTTCTCGAGAGGAAGCGATGAAAAAATTTATAAAGAAAGAAAAGCACTGGGCTATAATTTAAGTGAACCCGTGCTGAATGCGATCGATCATGACCTGAAGAACACGATCTTCTCTTTTATTCCCAATACCGCGGAAACAGCTTTCCTGGGAATGGTGAAAGGAATGGAAGCCTATCTTAATAAAATAAAAGTGGAGCGGATACTGAGCTGGGGAAAGGAATACGATGCAGAGAAACTGGATGAGATGATCAACCGCCGGATCCGGATAGAAAAGATCGCTATCAAGGATGTAAAAATGCGGACATTCATTACCGAGGATACGGGCCGCAATGAAATGGTTCAGCACGTTTATGATATTACCTATGGTACGGTAAGGCCAGGCCAGGACACATTGGTAGTGATCGATGATTCGATCGTAAGAGGGACCACCCTGAAAGAAAGTATCATCCGGATGCTGGGGCGGTTAAAACCCAGGCGTATCGTGGTCGTTTCTTCCTCCCCGCAGATTCGCTACCCCGATTGCTATGGTATCGATATGAGCAAGATGGGTGATTTTATTGCCTTTAACGCGGTGGTCGAATTAATGAAAGAGAACGATAAGATGAACTGCATGACGGAACTATTGGAAAAGTGCAAGGACCTCCAGCGCAATAACCAGTTGCATACAGAGAACATAGTAAAACAATTGTATAAACAATTCACCACGGAAGAAATATCCCGCAAGATCGCCGAACTGATCACCCCCCCGGGGCTTGGAATACCTGTGGATGTTATCTTCCAGAGCATTGAAAACCTGCACAGATCCTGCCCGAATAACCTGGGTGACTGGTATTTCACCGGCAATTATCCCACCCCGGGAGGTAATAAGGTCGTGAACAAAGCCTTTATTAATTATATGGAAGGAAGGAATGTGAGGGGTTATTAGACCGAAGACCGAAGACGGGAAGTCCGGGGATTAGTCGTTCTCTGCGTATATTTTTTATTACCTCACCAGAACCCTGCAAATCGTAAGGCGTGTACAGGAAACGGAAGCGATAAATTCATTATTTTACTGCAAACTTTGCTATATGAAGACGCTTATCCTTGTCCGCCACGCTAAAAGCGATTGGGGCGACCCCTCTCTTGATGATTTTGACAGACCCCTGAATGACCGGGGTAAACGGGATGCGCCGGTAATGGCACATCGTCTGCTGGATAAAAAGATCAGGATCGACGCGTTCATAACAAGTCCTGCTAAAAGAGCAAGAAAGACAGCTACTATTTTTGCGGATGCTTATAAACGGGATAAGGACGATCTTATTCTGGTGGATGAATTATATGGCGCAGGAGAGAATATCTTTTTCAATGTCATAGCCACGGCAAAAGATAAATATGATTGTATCGCTGTATTCTCTCACAACCCGGGGATCACTGATTTTGCCAACCTGCTCACCACGACAAGGATCGATAATATTCCCACCAGCGGCGTGTTTGCAGTAAAAGCCGATTGCAAAACATGGAGAGAGTTTGCCGATGCCAAAAAAGAATTTGTGTTCTTTGATTATCCCAAAGCAGGGGTGACGGATTGAGACAAAAAATTCTTCATTACCGTTTTCAACAGGTCTTCATTACAGGGGAATGAAAGATCGTACTCATAAGCAGCAGCTTTCTCCAGTGCGGCCGTTAATGAAAATCTTTCCTGGTTTATACAAAGGGCCATTCCCTTCTTCATCAAAAAATTGCCCAGGTATTCCTGTTCTGTTTGCCCAGGTGTAGGGATGAGGATACTTTTCTTTTGCAAAAGGGCGAGGTCCATGACAGTGCTGTAACCACTGCGGCTGATGATATATTCTGCTTCTCCAATTTCCTGTTGAAGTTCCGCGGCCGGCAAATGATTATATACCCGGATCATATTCGTGGAAGGGATCAGTGTGGTGGCACCGGGAAGGCCTCTTACAATAACAGCCGTTCCTTTATAGTTGCTGATATCCCGGATCATTCTTTCTTCCAGGATGCTGCGCTGTGGTTCGGGACCCGATAGAACCACGAGTAAATGATCTTTTTTTTCTGTAATTACAGCACTATCTTTTTTGAAACGTGAAAGCAACCCAATATAATGAAGAGGGATAGTGGGCTTCAAAACAGGATGTGATAATTCTCCAGCCAGGTTATTGTTGTCTTCCCTGTCAGGTACCCAGCATTCGGTAAAGCGATTGATATATTTATAATTTCTTTTTTGCAAAAACTTCTCTGTCCATTTCCCCGCTGAACTTTTGATAAGCAATTGGTGGGTCATAAAAACAGAAGGCACTGTCTCATGGTATAAGCCATAGCGGTTATCACTGATAATGCCGTCCAGTTTATATTGTTTCACCATTTTTTTCAACCACTGGTGTTCATAGAGGATGGCCCGGCGCATTTTAGGACCCTGCTGTATCATTTTCCATATCAACCCCTTTTTTGTTTTGGCATAGCGGATCCGGTAACCGGGTAGTTGTAAAAAAGGCAGGTGGGGGAATTCGGCTCTGAGTAGCTTTTCCTGGGCCTCTTCACCGGCAAGAAACACTTCGCAACCAAGGCTCATTAGCTCATGGACCACAGGAATACAACGGGTAGCATGACCCAGGCCCCAATCCAGCGGGGCCACCAGGATATGGGCCTGCCTGCCGGAGAGATAGGGTTTTTCCCGGGTTTGCCCTTCAAACGGGCTGTTTTTATCGTTTAAAACCTGGTCCACCTTAATTTTTAACTGTTTTGGCTGAACGGTATACTAATTTGTTTGTAAAATAGTTTTAATTTAGAACTTCCCTGCAAGGGGGTCCAATTGTCAAATTATGAAGACGCTCAACAAAATAGCTATTGCCCTGTTACTAATCGTATTCCTGGCTGCCTGTAATAAGAATTATTATTCCGGTAGCGGCAAAGGTGGTAAGAACTGCGGTTGTCCCAGCCACAAGGGAATGAGCGGCTATTAAAACGAATTGGTATGACCCGTCCCAGTAACCTGTTAGTCCTCTTTACAACCGGTTTGCTGAATGAAAAAGCGACCGGCAGGGAAATGGAGCAACTCAAAGAAATTTTATCCCGCGCAGAAACTACCGAACAATTTTGCACTGCATTCGAACTGGTTGACCGTAACCGGATCACGTCCAATAAGAAGAAGATAGAAAAGGAATCGAAGCACTACAGGTTAAGCGCTTTCCGGTTTTTGATCAACCGTAACTGATCTAATTTTTTCTTTGTCTTTGCAGAGTAGGAAATATTTTTTCATTCGTTAACTCAATTTCTTCAGGGTTTCTCTCAGCTTCCCGATCATTTCATCGATCTCTTCTGTTTTACAGGTTCCCACACTCAACCGGTACCACGCAGAACTTCTCCCGGCACCGAAAGCATAAAATGGAACCACAGCTAACCCGGCATTATTCAATACATAAGCAGTAACAGCGCCCTGGTCTGCAAGAACTTTTCCATCCGCTGTTTTCTTTCCTGCCAGGTCAATTTTGATGGTAAGATAGATCGCTGCTTCGGGAGCGATCGCATCAACAGACAGCCCTTCCCTTTTCAGTTGCATACAACCGTTATAGATACGGCGTAATCTTTCTTCGATGCCGGCTTTAAAACCAGTCAAATATCTTTTTATAGACTCCCGGTTGCCCAGGTATTGTGCAACCGCTTTTTGTTCCGCCATCGGGGCCCAGGCACCGATATGCGTAAGGATCGCTTTCATTTTATTGATCACGGTGGCAGGTCCCATGCCCCAGCCCACTCTTACGCCTGTTGCCGCGAACACTTTACTGATCGCATCGATGAAAATAGTGTACTCTCTCATCGCCGGCCGGAGGGATACCGGGTTATAATGCCTGATATCACCGTAAGTAAGATGCCAGTACATCTGGTCAAACATCACGTATAATTTCTTTTCTCCCTCACCTCTTCTTTTATTCTCTTCGATTACCAGGTCGCAGATCGCTTCCAGTTCTTCTTTTTTGAAAGTGGTACCGGTTGGATTTTGCGGTGAGCACAAGGAGATCAGCGTAGCTTCTTTGATATGCGGAAGAATATCCGCGGCCGTCGGCATGAAATTGCTGGCGGCCGTTGCCTCGATCACGATATGATCACCACCGACAAAATGGGTATAGTGATTATTGTTCCAGCTAGGTACTGCGTACAGTATCTTATCACCTTTATCACAAACAGCACGGAACACAGCATAGATCAGCGGGCGTCCGCCGGATGCCACCAAAATTTCATTGGTACCATAATCCAAACCTTCCTCATCTTTTATAAATGAATGGATCGCTTCCCGCAGGTCGAGATTTCCTTCGGCAGCGGGATAATTGGTAAAATGTTTCCGGTAGGCATTTACGATCGCATCTTCCAGTTCTTTGGGGATCGGAAAAATAGAAGGATCAAAATCACCCACGGTGAAATTGTAGATACGTTCTCCCTGCCGGATCTTTTCTTTTATCTCGCCGCCAAGTTTTACAATTTCAGAACCGATCAGTGTCTCTGATAAATGTGACAATTTCATGTGTGTACCTTATTTAATAATTGGTCACATGGAATTCGCAATAAAATCGCTTTACAAAAAAATAGCCGGCAATTTTATGGCTTATTTCATACCCACCATTTGCGGCAAAAATAAAGGAATTGAAGGAGATGGAATAGTTACCGGCAGAAACCGGCATCAATTCCCGCGAGTATAAAAAAACCGCCCGGGGGCGGTCTTTTAAAAGTTTAAACGTCAATATTTACCGGTGATTTTTCCAACCACGGTGTCTTCCGTTATTATTATTCTTGTGGTACCTGTTCTGTCTGCCATACTGTGTCCTGTGCTGGTTGTAGTACTGGTAAGCATTGTGCTGGTTAACCACTACTTTATAGCCAGTATTCAGGTTATATCCCCTGTGTCTCGGAGGCAGGTTATACGAAAACACCCAACGACCGTTGGACAGGTAAACGAACTGGTGACGCGGAACATAATAATAGGTTTCTATATCGGGCAGGTAGTAATATTCTACATAATCATGTCCTGGTACTCTCCAGGAAGGTTGATCACCGATATTGATATTTACACCCAGCCTGATTTGCGCTTCCGATCTTTGTGCGAGCCCGAAACTTCCAAGAATAAGAGCCGCACCGATTAACATCTTTTTCATAACCATAAAATTTGTTACAACTACTGTTTTCCAAAGACGGTGCCAAAGCCGGAAAAGGTTTGCAAAAAAGATGGTAAAGACTGATAATCAACAGGAGACAGAAGAGCTTTCTCAACAGTTGTTTAACAGATCTGGATTGTGGCTACTATAAAAGAATGGGGAAATTATTCCTATGAATGATCTACCACAACTTTACTGTTATCATACAGGTCATACTTAACAAATACGGTACAACCTGGCTGGTATTTAGGAACTGATGCTTCGCCGATCACTCCCTTTGTTGTAGCGCTGAATGAAGCACCGTTATCGGGCAAAATTTCAAGTTCCAACTCGACGTATGGATTATTGCCATTGACATTCACCCCGAGGAATGTATTCTTTTTGATGATCGCTCTTGCCGGCCGGCCGGTCGCCAGCAACGCTTCGTTTTCTTTCTGGATCTGTCCCAGCTCGGCTTTTATTTGTTCCTGGTTAATTTCAGGTAAACTGCCGGCGGACGCTGATTGAGCTCCTGAATAATCCAACACCACATTCATCTCATTTTTAGGATCGATCTTTACCGGCACTTCCATCCCGGGTCTGTAAGCTCCGGGATTTATTCTTGATACAAGCGCCCTTGTTTCTGCCGTATATTTTTGCCCCAGACTATTTTTTACTTCTAGGATCAGTTTCACTTGCGGACTATTATTGATGGTAACACCGGTATCCCTTACTTCCAGTATCCTGGCTCTGCCGGGCAATCCATTCTTTTGTAAACGGCTGGCATTGATCATGGGTTTGAAGAAAATCCGGTAGAATAAATAGAATATACCGCCAAAAAGCAACAGCATGCCGGCTCCTGTATAAAAACCCTGCTTGCCTCCTGTGGCTACGACCGCGCCCACACCGACCACTAAACCAATAATGCCGCCGATAATACCGATCCAGGTGCCTGCGTTCATTTTCATCATAGAAAGAAATTTTTATAGGATTTAACTCCCGGAGAGTCTGATCAAAAAATTATTTAAAAAAAGTAATTTACTAAAAAAGGGTTGCTTATCCGGCAACCCTCCCCATTTTTGTTTTATTGACCTATTTGAAAGGTTTATTGCTAAGCTCGATCATCGTTTTCAGCGCAGTAAGGCCATCTTCAAAATCCTTTCCCATTTGTTTATCGACACTATACAGCAGGTTAAAGATGTTCCAGGGTCTTGGCGTAGTCATGGTAAAGGTCCAGTCAACAGTTGTTTTGTCCTTATTTGTTTCGCGGAGCTCAAATACCGATCCGGCAGTTCCTTTCCTTGGTTTTGTAAAACTTAGTTTATGCGCCACTCTCCTGTTTGGAACCAGTTCAGTGATCTCGATCCTGCCCTCACCGGAGATCACCGGACTCCCTTTCCAGGAACTCGAAGCGCCAACGGTTCCATCGGTTCCTGTCCTGGTATAAACAGCGGAGGAGTCCTCCTGGCTCCACACGGAGAATTTGTTGAAATTCTCCAGCTTTATCAACTTGTCGTAGATCACCGGTGCCGCCGCATCGATCTCGATACTGCGTTTAACCTTTTGGCTGGCGGGCAACATAAAGGAGAGACCGAAGGTGACAAGGAGTATAAAAAAAACAAGACCTGCGAATATTCTGAAATACTTCATGATGATGGTTTACAGGACTAGAACCCTTTCAATGGTTTTTCTTCCTGTTTGTCAGGTTTCAAAGTAGCCCTGATATAACTGTTGAGGGGGACATATTTTTTTGCCACATCCTGGATCATTTTCGGACTCAATGACTCCACCTGTTTGAGCCGGTTCAGGATATCAGAAGGATTATTGCCAAGATAATAAGCGTCGTAGAGGGCTGTCATCCAGAACTGGTTTTGTTTCATATCTGTTTCCAGTTTTCTTTTCTGCTGCTCTTTTACTTTGGCAAGGTCGGCGGGACTGACACCTACCCTGATGATCTTCTGCAATTCTTCAATAACAGCTTTGCTCAGGGTGTCCACATTCTCCGGTGCACAGGGAAATGTAATGCTGAAATTGGAATAGGAATAAGGGATCTTATTAATGGTTCCGAAAGCAGAGACACCATATACACTTCCTTTTTCTTCCCGCAGCTGTTCAACCAGTTTTATATCCATTACATCGGCGAGACTGCGGAGCGCATAGGCATCCGTTGGATTATAAATGGTCTTATTCGTGAAAATAATATTGACCAGGCTTTTCGGATCGGCTCCCTTAATGATCGTCTTGTCTATTTTGCCTGCAGGCGGGCGAACACCAAGATCTTTAAATGTTTCTTTTTGTGAAGTACCGGGAAGGCTACCGATATATTTTTCGAGCAGGGGTTTGATGGTGGCTTCTTCAAAAGAACCGACCAGCAGGAACGTGAAATCCCCTGCATTGGCAAAGCGTTCCTTATAGATCTGTATGCTGCGGTCAAGATTGATCTTGTCAAAATCCTCGGGCTTGGGTAAACCGCCTGCACGGGGATGGTTCTGTGTCATCAGTTTCTGGAACTCGGAACTGAAATAGATCTGCGGGTTGGCAGAAAGGTTGGCGTATAATTGTTTTTGCCTTGTTTTGAATGATTCAAAAGCATCCTTGTCCTTGCGGGGAGATGTAAAATAGAGATGCACCAGTTGCAGCAG
>DASYLC010000198.1:0-3822 GCA_036009775.1 Chitinophagaceae bacterium | reverse complement strand
ATCGGGTACCACCAATGCATTGGTAGAGATCGGGAACCATATTTCCCGGGGCGACAGGCAGGCGGCGAAGGAGTCCATCGACAAACTGGAAAACCAGTACAAGGATTTTGTGGCGCAGTTGGTAGTCACCCCGGCCGCTGTTGCCAAAGCCAGGGCGATCATTGCCGAGCATTTTGAATTTCTTAATATTATCCTGAAAATATCTTTCAGTGAAGCGCTGAGCAAGGATATACTCGCACAGGGAGAATTATTGTCCACCAAACTTTTTTCTGTTTACCTGGAAGAAATACAGATCGATCACCTTTTGTTACCTGCTCTTGAATTCATGACCATCGATCATTACGACGAGCCGCAGATCGGTAGTATTAAAGTGAAATTATCACAGTTACTCAAACAGCACGAAGGCAAAAAAGTATTTGTCACACAGGGTTATATCTGCCGCAATGCCAGGGGAGAGGTGGACAACCTGAAAAGGGGAGGAAGCGATTATTCCGCCTCATTGATCGCTGCTGCTATCAATGCCAGGGTCTGCGAGATCTGGACCGATATCGACGGCATGCATAATAATGATCCGAGGATCGTGAACAAAACAGTGCCTGTCGAGCAAATGAGTTTTGATGAGGCGGCTGAGCTGGCTTATTTCGGTGCCAAGATATTGCACCCCGCTTCTATCTGGCCGGCACAATTATATAATATCCCGGTAAAGCTGCTCAATACGATGCAGCCGGAAGCAAAGGGAACGCTGATCACGGAAAAAGCAGGCAGCGTGGGTGTAAAAGCCGTGGCGGCAAAGGATAATATCATTGCGATACGGATCAAAAGCAGCCGGATGTTACTCGCTTATGGTTTTTTAAGAAAGATATTCGAAGTGTTTGAAAAATACCGGACGCCGATCGATATGATCACTACTTCCGAAGTGGCCGTATCGCTGACCATTGATAATCCTTCGAGCCTGAAAGAGATATTAAAAGAACTGGAACCATTCGGGAACGTGGAGGTGGATGAGAACCAATGCATCATTTCCGTAGTAGGGAATGAGATATCCCAAACCGCGGATATGGTCAAGAAATTATTCGGATCGATCATGAACATCCCCGTACGGATGGTAAGCTATGGGGGAAGCCCGCATAATATATCACTCCTAGTGCCTGCCGAATTCAAGGCACAGATCCTGCAGCAGCTGAACAGGGGAATGTTCGGGCTGGAATAATTTTTTAAAATACTTCAATTATATTGCCGGTATGTTCAGACTGCCGGCATTTTTTATGGCCCTGTTTATTTGCGTTTCGTCGCCTGCCCAGCGTACTATTAAAGGAAGGGTAGTGAACAATGTTACCGGCAGCCCTGTGGGCGGTTGCAGTGTTTTTATCACCAATACATCCAAAGGGACGACCACAGATAACAGCGGTAATTTTATCCTTAATGATCTGCCAGCCGGTAAGCACGACCTGATCATATCTTCTATCGGGTATGAGACCAATGTCTTTTCTTTCAGTGACGCAGAACTGCCACTCCAGTTAAAAATAGAACTGCGGATAAAAGTAAAAGAGATGGAGAACGTGACTCTGGAACCTTCAGTCGAAGAAGGATGGGATAAGTGGGGGAAGACATTCATGGACAATTTTGCCGGTACCACAGGCAATGCAAGCCAGTGCAAGATCAAAAATGAAAAAGCGATCCGGTTCAGGTATTATAAAAAGAGCAACCGCCTTACCGCTTATTGCGATGAACCGATCCTGCTGGAGAATAAAGCGCTGGGGTATGTTATCAGTTACCAGCTGGAAGATTTTGAAATGAATTTTAAAGAAGGCTCTGTTGCTTACATGGGTTATTCTCTTTTTACGGAAACCGGTAAGGAAGGAAATACTCCCAAACAGAAATGGATTAAAGGCAGGGAGAAAGCGTACAATGGATCTATCATGCACTTTATGCGGAGTTTGTATGCGAACAAATTACTGGAAGAAGGGTTTGAAGTGAGGAAGATGCAGCGATTACCCAATCTTGAAAAAGAGAGGGTAAGAATAGCTTATAGTGCTGCCAGGAAAACGAGAAAGGACAGCATCACAGGAAATATGATCCTCGAATATGCATTGCCGGGGGATTCATTGAATTATTACCAGCAGGTGATGAAACAGGATAATTATAAAGAGTTGATCGGTGCGGACATATTAAATGCCGACAGCCTGATCATTTTCGAAAAAGAAGGATATAAGATACTCGGCTTTGATGACTATATCTATGTCACCTTTAAAAAGGAGCTGGAAGATGCAGATTACCTGGTAACACAATACCCTCCCCGTCGTGCTACTTTCCAGCGATCCTATGTCCTCTTGCTCGGTGATAAATTTATTTCACTGGATAAGAGCGGGAATTATTATAACCCGCAACATTTTCTTACCTCAGCGTATTGGGGTTGGGATGAAAAGATGTCCAATTCCCTTCCGTTGGATTATGAACCGGGCCGGTAAAAAACTATTTCCCGGTTTCTTCTTCCTCTTCTTCACCACCCAGTGTATAGATCGCAATGGCTCCATAGCCGCTATTGAATCCGCCAAAGAATGGGGTCCTGATGATCTTGACGATAGCGATATCATTGGTGTTCAGCGATTCCAGGTAAGATGCTGAGACCTGGATCTCATCCACGAAAATACCCGGTACACCACCACGAATTACAGGAATGCTGACACCGGTCCTTGTATTGTAAACCTGCAAACCCGCTACCCGGCCCTGTAACCAATTCAGGATATTTGTATACACGGAAGCGGTTTTCGAAGCGGCTACATCGATGATCGTACCGTCTGTCGATTTGAAGAAACCTGAACAATATTCCTCGTTCAGTTTTTCTTCCTGCGAAGAGGCTGATGTGCCTTTGTAGGTTTGTGCGGTAGCTGTAAAGCTGAATAGTCCCGCTGTTATGATAATGATTAAGTTTTTCATATACGTCCCTCCATCAGTAATTTACTTAATAATGTTGTTAGAGGATAGTTAACCTTTCGACCGGTAAATGCATCCATCTGAACCATATCACACATAAGACAGATAGATATCACATAGCCAATGCCTGCACAATTCCGATTTATTATACTGAAAGAACTGTGCCGGATATCTGAAAACAAAAACCCCGCAGTGCGGGGTTTGTTATTTATTGAGTTGGTGTAAGTTAGATGATCAGCAAGGCATCGCCATAGCTGAAAAAGCGGTATTTATCCTTGATCGCTTTTTTATAGGCTTCCATTGCCAACTCATACCCGGCAAAAGCACAAGTCATGATCAGCAGGCTGGTCTTGGGTAAATGAAAATTGGTGACCAGTGAATCGGCGATATTAAAATCGTAGGGCGGGTGAATGAACATATTGGTCCAGCCTTCTGATGGTTTCAATAATTTTTGCGCAGTGAAAGATGATTCCAAAGCTCTCATCGTCGTAGTACCCACAGAGCAGATACGGTGACCATATTCTTTGGCACGGTTCACGATCTTGCAGGCGGTCTCATCAATATGATAATATTCCGCATCCATTTTATGTTTGCTCAGGTCTTCCACTTCGATCGGGCGGAACGTACCTAAACCGGTATGTAATGTCACTTCGGCAAAACGGACACCTTTTATCTCGAGACGTTTGATCAGCTCTTTACTGAAATGCAGGCCGGCTGTAGGAGCAGCTACCGCACCTTCATGCTTTGCGTAAACGGTCTGATAACGTTCTTTATCTTCTTCGTCAGGTTTGCGTTTGATGTATTTCGGCAGAGGTGTTTCACCGAGCTTTTCCAGTTGAGCCCTGAAATCTTCCTCGCTTCCTTCCCAAAGAAAGCGAATCGTACGGC
>DASYLC010000197.1:0-21968 GCA_036009775.1 Chitinophagaceae bacterium | reverse complement strand
CTTTACAATACTTTAGTATTTCATCGACCCTAAAAATTGGTTTTGACATGGAAGTTGATTTGGATTAGTTAGAGTACAATTTTTTATAGGATTCAAACATCACCTTATTGCTATAATGATCTTCTGCAAATTTTCGGGCATTGCTACCCGATTCCTTTCTTAATGCCGCGTTGGTCAGCAATTCTTTCAGCCAGCTGGCAAGTTCCGCAGCATTTTCCGAAGGGTACAGGAACCCGTTTTTTGCATGTTGCACCATATTATTCACTCCCCATACATCCGACGCCACAACAGGCAAACCCGATGCCATCGCCTGCATGATCGAATTGCTGAGTGTTTCCCCGAATGTGGCATGCACATATATATCCAGCGACTGCATAAAAGATAGCAGTTCCTGTTCGTTCAGCATTCCATACAGCTTGACATCTTTTTCTATGCCCAGTTCCCGAACCAACGCTTTGATGGCCGGCATTGTTTCTCCGTCCCCCGCAATATATAAGGTAACCGAAATCCCTGTCAGCTGGTCTTTAATCATTTTGAATGCTTTTAACAGGGTGGGATGGTCCTTGATCGGCTGGAGACGGCTCTGCATCCCGATAATGAACTTTCCTTCATTCCTTCTGCTATTCCCCGGCTTATATTTTTCTATATCAAGGCCATTGGAAATGGTTACCAGTTTCCGGGAAGGTGCCCACCAACCGAATTTATTTTTTATCCCATTGGCAGATGCCTCTGTTAGTACCACGAGCCTTTTAGCAATCAACAGGCACCAAAACATCCAGAACCATTCCATTTTGCTTTTCAGGTGATGTGCCTGTGTATCCCTGACCAGTAACCGGGTACGGGGCCTGGTTATTTTGTACCAAAGTGCGGGAATGATGCTGTAACCAACCCCGTGCAAAAAAATAACATCGGGTCTATTCTTTCTGAATGCCCTGAATACCGTGAAATAAGCGCCTAAATGTAAACCTCTTTTCTTTTTTAAATAAGTGAACGGTATATTCAATCGGAGACAGTTATTCCTGTACTCCTCCCGTAGTTCTTCAATACCACAAAAAAAAGCCCGGTATTCAAACGCCGGTTCATTATCAGCTCCCACGAGTGAAAAGAAAACGGAGCCATGGCCGCCCAATCCACTGTAGAGATAATGCTGTATGATTTTTTTGCTGTTGCCTTGACCGGTCACTGTTTTCATTTAGGCTTAACTCCTATGGCATGCCAGAAAGGAGATTTGGAAGAAAACACAATGTTGGTTACACCTGATTGGGTCATCATATACTCAATATCCTTTTTGGAGAAGCGTTGTTCCAGTTTTGTGCCGAATCGATCCAGTGAATCGTTGCGGATGATGTGAAAACTTTTATCGCGATAATCAGAGAGAACGATCCATTTCGAAAATTTCTTCATTCCGATCATGTAAAAAAACCTGCTTAATAATACAAAGGGCATATATACTGTCACCGCCAGGATATCGCATACGATCCGTTTCATTTTGGCCGGCAGGCTTGAGACCATTTTACGTAACAGATGGGTCACTTCAAACATTCCCTTGTAAAACAGGCTGCGATTCTCAAAATTATAATAGAGATACGTGTAGAAATAGCCCCCGGGCTTTACCTTCTTCACACAATCCTTCATGGCCTGCAAAGTATCGGGTATATGGTGCAGCACGCCAATTGACATCACCATATCGAACTGGTTGTCATCAAAAGGTATGGTATCGGTAGATGCCTTGGTCAATCGTACATTGTTGTTTTCCTTTAACAAATTATCTGCGACAAAAATGGCTTTACTGGGATCCACGCAGTCGATGAACCCAACTTTATCGGCTAGGTATTTCGACCAGCGTCCTGTACCACAACCGACATCCAGGACATTGCTTTCTTTATTCAATAATTCGGGTGGGAGAATATCAAAATACATTTCCCCCAGGCGATGGAAATCCCTTTCATCAAACGAGTCGAATTTCTGCCACTCCTCACCAAAGGATTTGATGACTTGGGGATCTCCGTTAGCGATCTCTTCGTTCCCAAGAAAGTCAGCAATAGGTTTATTGCCCGGGTAAACATTTAATGGATCTGACTTATAATTGATGGTGCTCATTTTTATTGGACCTATTTTAATGGTATCCTGTATATATTTCAGATAAGCTGTCACGGTTTTTTCAATACCGTACATCTCTTTCGTCTGGCTGGCGATCTTCGCCCGGTCATATTTACCCGGATTCTCACAGGTTTCAGTGATCGCTGCTGCAAAGTCCAGTAACCCACCGGGAGTACCTGGCTCAATATAGACACCGTTCAATGGTGTGATGATCTCCCTGGCGCCGCCTTTCGTTTGGTTCACCACTACCGGGCATCCCTGGAGATTGGCTTCCAGCAATACATTGGGAAATCCTTCATAGGCTGAAGTAAGTACACAACAATCTGCACGTTTATAATAAGCCGAAGGTTCGCTGCAACCGGTGACGATCATCACCCGTTCTCCCAAACCCATTTCTGAAATCTTTGTTCTGATCGTTTCTTCCAGCATTCCGTATCCGATGAGCAATAAACGGTAGTGGGGTGCAAGTAATGGCATCGTATCCAGTAACTGTTCTACTTGCTTTTCCTTATTGAAACGGCCAACAAAAACCAGGAGTTTGGTATCCTTCCCGATAAAGTTCACCTGTTCATCAGGCAAAAAAGAGCCAGCAGGTGGTTCCACCACCGGATTACTGATAACCCGGACCGATTCCGGGTTTACATCAAAATTTTCCACAAGGTCTGCCTTCATCGCTTCCGACTGGCAAATGATACCGTCAAACCATTTATAGGAACGGTACATGTATTTGAACACACCCGGATAATGATAGGTGTCGAAATTCAATGTAGGAATGGATGATTCGCGGCACATCACCGGGATCCCTTTGGGTAACATCCGTCTTAAAAAAGCCAGTATAGCGTTGATGTCTCCCATCCATCCTATTACCACAGCTGGTTTTATCCTTTTTAATTCTTTATTGATCCGTGGGATCGAAAGGTAGGCCCGGGGCTGATCGAGATCGATGATTTCCACTTCCTTATTAACCTGTTCTACAAGCCCGCCTCTTTTTTTCAGGCAAAGAATGGTTATACCATATTTTGAATAGTCGACATGGTTGACAAGATTCACCAATACTCTTTCAGCCCCTCCTTTATCAAGCGTAGGGATAACGATGGCAATCCGGGTCTTGTGCTCAATCATTCCGATCTGTATTCTTTTTAAACCGAACGTTTGAAAAGACGGTTTTTCCACCTGGCCAGTTCTTTGAAGAACATGGTTATCTTAAATAATTTTTCAAAGACGACCCCGATCCCTATCACGATACCACAAAGCATCAGTACCTGTATCACCGGCGGAATGGTCATAAAGACATAGGCCAATAAAAAGCGACACCCGGCATATACGGCCAGGCTTCCTGTAAATAAGAGTGATAAATGAATGATGTACGACCTGATCTTTTGAGCAGGCAAATATTTTGAGAGCAGGTAAAATTGCAGCAGGACCATCAGAACGGGCATTGCCAACTGGTGCACCAGTATACCTTCAAAACCATAACGCGAGGAAAGCCAAACCAACAGCCCTATACTCAGGATCTTTACGGGAAGTGTGTATTTCATCAGTACAGACAGCGCCTGCAGGGAGGCAAAAACACGGTTATGCAGGGAGTCCAGCGCTTTGAATGCAAGCGTGGCAGATATAAGTGTCAGCGTGAACGAAGCCGAAATAAAAGTGGCTTCACCCAGGCTTTCTTTTCCATAAAAGATCTGGATGATAGCCGGACTCGTCAGCGTGATAATGATAGCAAGTCCGGACATAAGGAAAAAAAGATGATAGCCGAAAAAACGGAGTGCATTGAATAAAATATCCTGCTGGCGGGTAGCGCCGATCTCCGAAAATTTTACACCGATCACTGATATGATCTGTGAAAGAAAAATAACATCGGGAAGGTTGGCAAGGGTTGTTCCATAATTATAGGCGCTTAATTTTCCTGTCACTAACTGGCTCAGCAGGTAAACCAGTATAAAGTTGGTGATTAGTGTAGGAAGAGCGATCAGCAGCGATGCCACCATTTCTTTCCGGATCTTGGGACGCATCCGGAAATAAAAGAGCGTCAGCTTCTCTTTAATCCTAATTTTTGTCTGGTACATGTAAAAAATAAAACAAACGAGGTTACCCACGATCTGTCCTATAAAAAAACTGCCGATACCAAGATCTTTTTTGAAGCATATAATAAACAGGAGGGTAATGGCGGCCGCGAGGAACTGTCCCAGTACAGAAGCACTGAAATATTTCCTGCTCAAAAGGGTGTTGCCGAGGAAATTATTGACAATTACCAGGATAAGCCACAATCCTGAATACCTGAGCATTTCTGAAAACGGCAATAATTGTGTTTCATTAAACCCGGAAATGGCTTTATAAGTACCGATGGGAGTCAGTAGGGCAAAAACAGTAAATATAAGCAAGGGTACGAGGTAGATGTTCAAAAAAGCGCTGCTCAGTTTAGCAGCTTCTTTCTCATCACCATTTTCGCAAAGGCGGATGTATTCTGGTCCTGCCGCCATCAGGTTGACAGAAGTAATAATCACGAGCACGACATTAATCAGGCTCCATACATACAGGTAAACATCTGTATCGCTGAGCAAAAAATTCTTTGCAAGCAGGATACTCAGAACAAAACTGATCCCCCGCGCAATGAAATTGAACAGCAGCATCCAGAGGACACCTTTTTTGTAGGAATTTCTTTTTAACATTCGCTTGGGCTAGCTCTTGACACGCTTCAGGTATTCTCCATATCCGCTTTTTTTCAGCTCTTCAGCTATCACCATTAATTGTTCATGGGTAATAAAACCCATCCGCCAGGCAATCTCTTCCGGGCAGCCAATTTTCAGGCCTTGTCTTTTTTCCACCACCTGTACATATTCGCTGGCATCACTAAGACTTTCAAATGTGCCCGTGTCCAGCCACGCAAAACCGCGGCCCAGCACAGCTACTTTTAATTTCTTTGCTTTCAGGTAAGTTTCATTCACTGTAGTGATCTCGTATTCTCCCCGGGCACTTGGCTCTATACTTCTGGCGATACGCACTACATCATTGTCATAAAAATATAAACCCGGTACCGCATAATTGCTTTTTGGATGAACGGGTTTCTCTTCTATACTTATCGCATTATAGTTTGCATCAAATTCCACCACGCCGTATCGTTCCGGATCACTTACAGGGTATGCGAAGATGACGGCACCGTCGATTGTGGTTGCAGATTTTAACAAAGGGCTGAATCCCCCACCATAAAAAATATTATCCCCCAGCACCAACGCTACTTTATCATTGCCAATGAAAGATGCTCCGATCACAAATGCCTGCGCCAACCCATTCGGAACTGCCTGCACTGCATATTCAAAATAACAACCCCACTGGCTACCATCTCCCAGCAATCTTTTGAACTGCGGGTTATCCTCAGGGGTAGTGATGATCAATATTTCCCGGATACCAGCCAGCATCAACGTGGACAGCGGGTAGTAGATCATCGGCTTGTCATAGACCGGCATCAATTGTTTGGAGATAGCTTTAGTGATCGGGTAAAGACGGGTTCCGCTGCCACCTGCCAATATAATTCCTTTCATGGGAGACTTTTGTATGTTTCGGACCAGCTGTAATTCGTCACAAAAGAATACTCACTCCTGTTTGGAAAGTGAGTATTCTTTTATGAGTCATCTCATACTGAAGTTTATTTTTTTGAATGGCGTATGCTATGGATCAGTTCTATAACTTCCTTTATTTCAGTTAGCTGGCAGCGGTTTCCTTTCAGTATTTCCTCATAAGACCTGGTGTGCAAATCATCAAAACCGCTGCTGAAGTCGATAGCTTTATCATTCATGACCAGGGAACGGAATGATCGCCGGCCTTGCTGATGCACCTGTGCCGGTAATAGCTTCTCATCAATACTGAGTGTCCAGTTCACCGCTGCGTTTTCAAACTCGATAGATCCGCTGCCCGTTACCGCATCCAGCTGATCTACTTTAAGACTTTTATTTTTTCCAAATATCCAGGTAAGGATATCAAAAAAATGGATCCCGATATTGCTCAGGATGCCGCCACTTTTTTCATGCTCACCTTTCCAGCTGTAGTGATACCAGTTTCCTCTTGCCGTTATATAGCGAAGATCGACCTGGTGATATGTATCAGGAGCGGCTTCTACCTGTTCTTTCATCGCTATGATCGCCGGGTGAAGCCGCAACTGAAGAATATTGTATACTTTTTTCCCCGTTTCCTTTTCCATCTCTGCCAATCCATCCACATTCCAGGGATTCAGCACCAATGGTTTTTCACAGATCACATCCGCGCCGATCCTTAATCCAAAACGGATATGCGCATCATGCAGGTAATTGGGAGAACAGACGGTTACATAGTCGATCGCTATGCCGTTTCTTTTAAATTTTTCAAGATGACGGTCGAAACGCTCAAACTCGGTAAAGAAATGAGCTTCCGGAAAATAACTATCCAGTACCCCGACCGAATCGTGTTTATCTAATGCAGCTAAAAGGTTGTTTCCTGTTTCCTTTATCGCTTTGAAGTGTTTGGGTGCGATATAACCGGCAGCGCCTATCAAGACAAAATTTTTCATTCGGTTAATCGGGTAGGAAATATTCAACTTGTTTTTGAAACAATATTATTCAGCAAACGGTATTCCTCTTTATTCCCGGGGCAGATCGCCAGGCCATTCCCGTTAAATAATAATTTATATCCCTGTTCGCTCATCCAGCCGGTCTGCTGCGCAGGATTACCGGTCACCAGCGCATAAGCGGCAACAGGTTTAGTGACTACAGCACCGGCACCGATAAATGCATACGCACCGATGGTGATCCCACAGAGGACCGTGGCATTGGCACCGATCGTGGCGCCTTTCCCGATCACCGTTTTCCGGTATTCGTCCTTCCGCCTTACAGCGCTCCGGGGATTTATAACATTGGTAAAAACAGCGGACGGCCCGATGAACACTTCGTCCCCGCATTCCACACCTTCGTACACGGAAACATTATTCTGCACTTTCACTTTCTTTCCGAGGACTACGTTGCAGCCAATAAAAACATTCTGGCCCAAACTGCACCCCTCTCCTATGCGGCATCCTTCGGACAAATGACAGAAATGCCAGATAGTAGCGCCGTCACCTATTGTGCAGCCTTCATCAATGACAGCTGTGGGATGGGAGAAATACATGGTAGAAAAGGATAATTGCCGACTTGTTATTTGTCGTTGTACATTTCCTTGTAGTACTGCTGGTATTCACCGCTGGTCACATGATCCAGCCATTCTTTATTGGTAAAGTACCAGTCGATCGTCTCGCTAAGACCTTCTTCAAAAGTTACCGACGGTTTCCAGCCAAGCTCTTTATTGATCTTTGATGCATCGATCGCGTAGCGCCTGTCATGACCAGGGCGGTCTTTCACATAGGTGATCAGTTGTTCACTGGTTCCCGCCGGATTATCCAGCCGCTCGTCCATGAGTTTACACATCAGTTTGACCAGGTCAATATTCCTCCATTCATTAAACCCACCGATATTATACGTTTCTCCGTTCTTTCCTTTGTGATAAACAAGATCGATAGCCTGCGCATGATCCTTCACGAATAGCCAGTCGCGGGTATATAATCCATCGCCATATACGGGCAGTGGTTTTTTTTGCAAAATATTATTAATAAAAAGCGGGATCAGTTTCTCCGGGAAATGATTGGGACCGTAATTGTTGGAGCAATTGCTGATCACTACCGGCAAACCATAAGTATCGTGATAGGCACGTACGAAATGATCACTGGAAGCCTTGGAAGCACTGTACGGTGAATGAGGGTCGTACTTCGTTTGTTCCGTAAAGAAACCCGTATCGCCCAATGCGCCGTAAACTTCATCCGTGGAAACATGATAGAATCTTTTACCTGCAGGATCAGCACCCCAGTGTTTCTTCATTGTATTCAGCAGGTTAACCGTGCCAACGATATTCGTGTAGACAAAATCCAAGGGAGACAGTATGGAGCGATCTACGTGACTTTCGGCGGCCAGGTGAATCACACCGTCCGGCCGGTACTGCGAAAAAACCCTTTCCAGGTCATCGGTATTCAGGATATTCCCTTTCTCAAAAATATAATTAGGTGCTTTTTCAATATCGCGAAGGTTCTCCAGGTTTCCGGCATACGTAAGTGCATCAAAGTTGATGATGGTATACCCGGGGTACTTGTTTACAAATAAACGGATCACATGTGAGCCGATGAATCCTGCTCCACCGGTGATGATGATCGATCCTTTCATATTCATTGACTATTTGCGCTGTACCAGCTGAATGTTTTTTTCAATCCTTCTTCTACGGTGATAGCGGGAGCATACCCCAATAATTCTTTTGCCCTGGAGATATCGGCAAGGCTGTGTTTTACATCCCCCAACCTTTCCGGGCCAAACACGGGCTTTAATGAAGTATTAGCTTCTTTATTCAACCCGTCAAATAACTGGAGCAGAGAAGTCTGGTCACCACAGGCAATATTGTACACCTGGTTGACCGCGGCTTTATTGTCTGTGAACAGGGAAAGGATATTCGCCTGTACCGCATTGTCGACAAAAGTAAAATCGCGACTATGACTTCCGTCGCCATTGATCGTGGGCGATTTTTGCTGTATCAGCGCTTCTGCAAAAAGAGGAATGACGGCGGCATAAGGTCCGTTGGGGTTTTGTTTAGGACCAAAAATATTGAAATAGCGTAACCCGATCATCTCCAGCCCGTATAAATCACTATACACACGGGCGTACAACTCATTCACATACTTTGTTACCGCGTATGGTGATAAAGGGTTCCCTATTTTTTCTTCCACTTTCGGCAGACCGGGATGATCGCCATAGGTAGAGGAACTGGCTGCATACACCACCCTCCTGATCTTTTTTTCTTTGGCAGCTGTAAAAATATTGAGTGTCCCCGTGATATTGACATCATTGGTAGTTAGTGGGTCATTGATGGAGCGGGGCACTGAACCCAATGCTGCCTGGTGGGTTATAAGGTCTATAGTATCGCAGGCAGCCAGACAGGTATCATAACTGCGGATATCTCCTTCCATGAACTCTAACCGGGGGTTGGGAAAGAACGGTTCAATATTCTTTAGTGAACCGGTAGCCAGGTTATCGAGCACCCTTACGAAAGTGACCCGTTTATCCATCAGCAAATGTTCAACAAGGTTGGAGCCGATAAACCCTGCTCCACCTGTTACCAGTATTCTCATGCTCCTAAAATTTTATTTCTTTTTTGACTTACGGAAAGCTCTTCTGATGTCGAGTTTATCAAGCGCTCGTTCAAAAAATCCACGGGGCGGCGCTTCTTCTTCGTAATAACTCGCATAGTCGTAACCATAACCATATCCATAACGTCCGTATCCATAATAACCATATCCCGGTTTTAGTTTTACGTCATTGATGATGATCGAAACTTTTGGAAGTTTGTTGTTGATGTAAAATTCATCGATCAGGGCGATCTGTTTTTTGAAAGTATGTCCCTGCCGGACGAGGTATAATGTACAGTCGGCATGCTTGCTCAGCGTCATCGCATCGCTTACCATTCCAACCGGAGCGGTATCTATCAGCACTACGTCAAAATTAGCCTGGAGCCATGCAAACATTTCATCCACCCGGGCGTCCAGCAAAAGTTCGGAAGGATTGGGTGGTACGGGACCACAACCCAGGACAAAAAGATTATCCTGGCCCGGCACCGGTTTAATGACCTCTTCGAGATTTGCTTTGCCAACGAGATAATTGGTGATCCCGGGACCCTTGGCTATTGCCAACCCGGAAAGAATTTTTGGCTTTCGAATATCAAATTCGAGAATAATGGTCTTCTTTCCTGCCAGTGCCAGCACAGCTCCCATATTCGTAGAGACATATGACTTTCCTTCTCCGCTAAAGGAAGAAGTAATGAGTATCGTTGATTTTTCCTTTTTATTCAGGATGTACTGGAGATTAGAGCGGATGATACGGAACTGTTCCGCCACCATGCTCCGGGTCGTTTTACTTACGATCAGCACTTTGTCGGAATAGGAATGACCGATCTCTCCCAAAATAGGAGCCTGGGTGATCTTCTCAATATCAAAACGTGTCTGCACTTTATCGCTCAGCATTTCGCTGGCAAAAATGATCATCGCCGGTATTCCAAGACCCAAAAGGATCGCAAGGATACGGATGGCTTTTTTATTAGGTTTAACCGGTACGCCGGAAGGATAGGCCTTGTTGATGATATCCGAATTGGAGACATTGGATGCTTTGGATATAGCTTGTCGTTCCCGCTCATTTTGCAAAAATTTATACAGCTCACTTAATAATTCTACCTGGGTTTGTATCTGGATCTGCTCTTTTACCTTCTCCGGCATCAAACGCAACTGCGATTGGTTTTGATTGCTTTTCCCCTGTATAGTGCGGATGGTCGAACTGACTGAACCTCCTATATTTTTCAGGTTCTCTTTGATACTGGCCCTGAGTTTTTCAATCTTTTGTTCGGCTTCAATCACCAGCGGGTTTTTCGGCGGGACATTGGCATCCAGCAATTGCTGCCTCTCCATCTGCGTCCTGTTATAGTCTATCACCAGCACACTCAATGTAGGGTCATCGATATTCAGGGTGGTGGGAACCTTTTCAAACTGGTTCTTTTTATCAGCGAGGTACGTGTTTAATATCTCCAGGATATTCAATTTAAGGCTCTGCTCGTTGATCGCTTTATCAGCGTCAGTGATGTTATTGAAATAGCTCTCCGACTGTGCTTTTGAATCGATCAGGTTATTCCGTTGCTCAAAATCATTCAGGATCGCCTGTACACTGTCTATCTTATAACGGAATTCAACCAGCCTGTCATCAATGAATTTCAGTGTTTTGACCGATGTCTTTTCCTTTTGTTCCACACTGTATCTCCCATACTCATCCATCAACCGGTTGATGATATCTGCACCCATCAAACCGTTAGGTGTTTGCATTCCGATAGAAAGTATCCCGGTGCCGGGTGTCTTTACATTTACCCGGATCGCACCGGCATAACCGCCGGCTGCTGCGTAAGTTGGGGTCCATGTTACTTTGTATTCCTTACTTCCCGCCGCGATCGGGTTCTTGATCAATGTAAACACCCCATGTGAATTAGCAAACGACTGTCCGAATGAAAATATTTTGGTTTCTTCATTTACGGTAAACTGGTTTTCATTCACCAGTTTGATCTTTAGAGAAAAAAACTGGTTGCTGTCTGCTATCTCCAGTGCCTTTATCAGGAAAGGTCCCTGCCTGTAAATATTAACGGATTTTATTTTGCCTTTGGCGCTGTAGCTAAATTGCAACCCGAGACTGTCCACCACTCTTTGCATCAACGGCATCGATTTCAGCACTTCCATCTCGTTCTGTATATTGGAAGCTTTATTACCTCCCATCAGGCTTTCCAACTCGTTCTCTCTTGAATTTCCCTGTGTCTCACTCCGGATAATTATACTCCCTCCTACACTATATACAGGAACGGCATACCTCAGGTATAAAAAAGAAATTAAAAGAGCGAAGGCAACAGACAGAACAAACAGCGGGAGAAAACGTACGTATTTAAAGAATACATCGCGGAGACTCAGGTTCCACAGTTCACTTTTGCCTTCGTTAGTGTTTTTGCTAACCGGTTCTTGCATTGAAAGGATTTCTGGTTTAAGAAGGATTAGTTTTTAATAAAAATGTTGGACAATAAGGCCGCGGCAGATACCAGGGTAAGCCCCATGGATATCTTTTGGAAAGCCCGTTGCTGGTCTTCGTCTTTCAGGCCTTGCCTGTTAGGGATCACCACTACGACGTCATTTTGCATGAGATTATAATACGGCGATTCAAAAAAATCTTTTGAGGACAGATCGATCAATCCTGTTTCCCGCTGGCCATTGATTTCACGCATTACTTTCACATATTCCTTTTTACCTGAACGTTTAATGCCTCCCGCCAGTCCCACCGCTTCGAGGATGGTCAATCGTTCGCCCGGTACAGTCACTTGTCCTTCCTTGGCTACTTCGCCCAGGATCGTTACCCGGAAATTGAGGAAGCGGATCGTTATCGTCGGGTTTCTGAGTAATTCAACAGGCTCAGTCAGTCTTTTTTTGATCGCTGCCGCCAGTTCATGCTTCGTAAGTCCTTCAGCATGAAAGCTTCCCAGGCGAAAATGTTCTACATCACCACTATTGTCCACCAGGAAACCTACCGTAGGGGCCTGTCCTTGCGAAGCGACCATCGTATTCGTTATCGGCAGGTTATATATTTCATCGGCTTTGGGTTCCGTGCTAAGGCTGTTGATCTGGATCGACAGCAGGTCACCCTTTTGTATTCGTAGTTCGGGGATCTTTACAACGCCCTTTCCGGTGGTATCATTTACATGCTCCAAGTAATTCGGAAGCCGTTGATACATCTTGCAGGATACAAAACAAAGGGGGAAAATCAGCAGTAATAAAATCCAGGTGAATTTCATTGATAATGCATCTTTAATATAAATGCAGCCGTAGCTGCAAAAATCAGGTTAGGTTTTACTTAGGCAGTGCCGAAGTTAATTTAGTTCTTTCAATATAGGCCACCAAAATATACCCAAGACTGTCGATAGCAACCTTGGCTGTCTTGTGGCGCAGGTCCAAAACTTTGCCTTCATTATCCATCAGCGAGCCATTGGTGATACGTACCCGCTGGTTTACTTTTAATTCTACCGGCCTTGCTTCCACATTCTCATATTCATCGAGGAATCGCCTGATGGCGGTGATCTCTTTTTCTTTGATCACTGCCGGCTTCCCTTCCCAGTATACAAAATTTATCGCGCCGTTCGTCATCCTCACTTTACTCCGGTCCTGCTCATTCACCTTTACAAATACATAGGACTTGAACAAAGGCTCTTCCACCAGCTTTACCCTGTCACTCCATTTTCGTCTTACCTTATTAAGGGGACAATAGCTTTCGAGCCCCTTTTCAGTAAGAAGCTGGTTGACTTTTTTTTCCCATCTTGGCCGTGTATATACGGCTAACCATTTACGACTCAAACCCTGGCAGTTTTTAGAAAAGCTTCGCCATCTCAATCACATAAAATAATTTTATCTGATTGGCTTTCATTGAATTATGGTGCTCGGGGAATACTACGAATCCCTCACCTTGAATTTTGCTTGCAAATATAGTGGAAGATGTGAGTGGAAAGAGAATAAAATGTGCAGATTTTGAAGGATTTACCCCCAGGAGTTGATAAATACTTGGGTAGAATTACGATCGTTTTCTACTTTACTGATCCGCCTGTCCCCGGCCCGGAGTATACGGTGACCAAACCGGGAATTTTTCGAATTCGTATCCTGCGCAATAAGGTTTTTTATCTTAAACTATTACTGGGCAAATCCTTACATTTAGTTTTATAAATCCCTGATTTGAACCAACGTTTTTATTCCCTTGATGTTTTTCGTGGCGCCACCGTTTGTTTGATGATCCTGGTAAATAACCCCGGCAGCTGGGGACATATTTATGCGCCGCTGGAACATGCTCCCTGGCATGGGTTAACCCCCACCGATCTTGTTTTTCCTTTCTTTTTATTTGCCGTTGGAAATGCCATGGCCTTCGTGATGCCAAGGCTGGAAGCCGCCGGGGACGCGGTTTTCTGGAGAAAAATAGTAAAAAGAAGTTTACTCATCTTCGGGATCGGTCTCTTTCTTACCTGGTGGCCTTTTGTAAAATGGACAGATGCGGGGCTGGTATTTAAACAATGGTCTTATATCGACGATAAGGGAAACCTGCAGGGAGTGCGCATTTTAGGTGTTCTTGCCCGGATCGCCATCTGCTTTTTCTTCGCCTCCGTTATTATTTACTACCTGAAAGCAAGAACAGCCTTTTTTGCAGGCATGGTCTTATTGCTCCTGTATTGGACGCTTTGTTTTTTACTGGGAGACCCGGCTGATCCGTATAGTATGACGGGTTGGTTCGGCAATAAAGTCGACAGATCGGTGCTTGGCATCGCTCATATATATAAAGGAGAAGGGATTCCTTTTGATCCGGAAGGGATCATGAGCACCATCCCGGCGATCGTCCAGGTGATCTTTGGATACCTGGTCGGTGATTATATCCGGCAGAAATCTAAAATGCCGGAACAACAGCTCGCAGCAGGAATTCCCGCTGCTCCTGAAAACGGGATGCATCGTATGCTGACAGGGCTTTTTGTTATCGGTATTGGTTTTATCGTTACCGGGTTTTGCTGGGATACGGTTTTCCCGATCAATAAAAAAATATGGACCAGTTCATATACGGTATATACAACAGGACTCGCTATCATCACCATTGCAGTGATGATCTACCTGATCGAGATAAAAAAGATCCGGGGAGGACTTGCCCGTTTCTTTGATGTGTTTGGCAAGAACGCTCTTTTTGTTTTTGCTTTAAGTGCTTTCCTGCCCAAGGGACTGGCGCTTATCCGGCTAGGAGAGGGCGTAAATCCCTGGAACTGGCTCTATAAAAAAGTACTGATCCATATTCCCGGGGCAAAAGAAAACGGATCATTGGCCTATGCCATTTGTGTGATCATTTTAATGTGGGCTATCTGTTACTGGATGGATAAAAAGAAGATCTACATCAAAGTATAACGATCATCCCCGCATCCGGAGATGTTTATACCCCATTTCAGGGAATTTTTTTCGCTGCTTAAACAGCAAGGCAAAATACCCCGGTTTGTCCCGATTATTCTTCTGGCATCCAGCCTTTTAACACCTCATTTTAGCTGTGGCATGAAAATTGAAAATAGGTATTACTATAAATGTTGATTATGAAAAAGTCTATTGGAAAATTTTTGAACGATTCATTACGGAAACTGAAAGAGCATAAAGAACAGATCAAAAAATTCCGCTTCTCCGGGTACAAGGAAGATTTTGTTATCACGGACCAGGAAGAAAGAGAAGGCGGTTTTTTCGGCTCTCTTAATTTCACTAATCACCTAAAACTTAAAATAGATTAAGTCTCTATAAATTTTTCTCATAAGCAGTTAGTTTTGGTTCGACCCCTGTTTCCACAGGGGTTTTCTTTTTCCGGTAATCAGGCTGCTCACCATTTTACTTCGCCGATCTCAATATCTCCATTTTGGTTATCCATTATGACATTCTCCACGCTAAGGGACTGACCAGGCTTACCCAGGTTTTTGAATGTAGTGATACGTATCATGGTGGGGATCTTCAGTGCGTTATTATTCTTATAGTAATAGTCATTGTAATTTATCCGTAGTTTATAGATACCTTCCTTTGCTTCCTTTACCTGGTATTCCCTTGCATGATCTTCATAGTAGGCAAACCTGCTCATTTTTCCTTTTGTGGTCTGTGCTCCCCATTCATAGCAACGTTTGCCATCGGGTTCAACGACCGAAACAGCGTTATACATTCCCTGTGTATTGCAATCCCATACTATCCGGAGGTCAACCGTGATCGGCCTGATCAGTTGTTTATTGATCGCTGAAATATCCAGCACATCCTTGTGCAATGAAATGATCGCATTCATTTCCTGCAGCATCATCGATTTGATATCTCTTTTGACGTACTCGTAATTATCCTGGCTCGTGAGGATCCCTTTATAAAAGCTGTTGATGGCCTGCTGGTATTCGCCATGCTGGTAATAAGCCAGCGCCAGGTCACGGTAAGTCCGTAGGTCCTTGGGATCGGAGAACAACATTTCCAGGTACACTTTTATAGCTTCGTCAAACTCTTTCCAGCTTTCCAGTGTATACCCCATTGCTTTTAATACCTGCGGGTCGCCGCCGGTTATTTCTGCCGCGGAATACAGAACAGCAAGTGCGTCTTTCCGGAATCCTGCTTCATACAGGTGTTGCGCCATATCGAAATAAAAAGCGGCCGCATCACCATACGTCCTTTTCAGATCATTATAGCGGCTGATCTTTTCACCGTAAGGTGCTTCTTTCATTTCCTGGAGATAATCCTCATCCTGCTGGTCCTTTAATTTATAGGTGCCCCAGTAATAGGAATACTTACCATAGCTTTTTTTCTTTGTCTGTATCACCAATGCGCCGTTGGCACCATCGGGACCATAGATCGCCGTGGCCGCTGCGCTTTTCAAAATGGTTACATCACTGATACTATTGGGATTGATAGAATTTATAAACCGGAGATCGACTGGTACGCCATCCAGCACCAGCATCGGCTGGTTATTGCCCGTAAGTGAACGGATTCCTCTTAAGGTGATCCTGGTATCGCCAAATACACCGCTGTTGATGGTCGATACATTGAGTCCCGATATTTTCCCTGTCAACGCATTTTGTACATTAACCACTTTTGACTGGGTCAGTTCCGCGGCAGTTACCTTCTGAACGGAATAACCGAGTTCCCTGGATTGTCTTGTTTGCCCAAGGGCGGTTACCACAACTTCTGTTTCCATAACCGCATCATCCATTCCTGCAAAGCCACTTCCCTTGCTCTTGATCCCATCAGCTATACCACCCGATGCCGCTGTTTTTTGTTTATCCTTTTCAAAGCGCTCCTGTGCATTCGCCCTTGTAAAATTGATGAGGGGCTGCCCGATATCCCAGGCGGCGATCCGTTCGTTGTACGATTGCGTTACATAGCTAAATATATCATCCTCTCCCACTTGCCGGTATTGCAGTCTCCGTTGCTCATCTGCTTTAACAAACATATTCATATCGCACTGCGACTCCAGCTCTTTGGGTGGTGTGATATTGAATTTGACATAGTCTTCTATTTTTTCCAGGACAATAAAAGCGGTGCTGGCGGTAACCACTTTCTCCCTTTTTCCAAAATTCAATACATCCATCCAGTAATAGCCTTTCAGGTAACTGTCGAAGACAGTAAGCATGCCGATCCTGTCAACCGCCGAGCCATCACAAATATTATCGGCTGTTATGGTTATCTTTTCTTCCTCTCTTATCTTACCGTTGTTGCCATAGGAAAGCGTGATGATCTTCTCTTCCGCAGGTATTGATCCTGTGAGGAACAATGTTTTTTCGTTCAATCCCTGCGGTGATTGGTCAAAAGGCAGTTTCATATTACCGGCAGCAATACCCAACAGGATATTCTCTGCTTTGCCTGCGATTGCCAATGCCTGTTCAAAAGAAGTCGTGGCAAGATTGATATACTGTCCGCCGGTCTGGCCGATGATCTTTTCAATATGTGAAGGGTCGGGATAAGCGGCCGAATTGATACAATAGACATGCGTCTGGCCGGGCACGGGCAGCGATCTTCCAAAACTATTCTTTCCATCGCTGAACAGCAGAATGGCATCTGCGCTGATCGTTGAAAAATCAAGCACGCCAAACTGTGTGGCTCCCTCATATTGAATAGAATGCAGGTAGTCGACCCAGCGGCTGTTGAAATTATTACCTGTATAAAAAATGGCTGTATCCTGTATACCCTGGTTAAAAGAAATAATCGTGAGCTGACTGATCTTATTGGCCGCGACATATTGCTTAAGAAAACTGATCTCCCTGGTAATATTCCGTTTACTGCCGGAAGTTGATGCATCCCAGAATACAGCGATCTTTTGTGGTTGTATAGTATAGTTTTTGGATATTCCTGGTTGTAGCCGCAATGCAAAAAAAAATTTGCTCTCGGCATTTTTAACACAGAGAACAGGTTGCTGCACTGCCAGGGGGATAGAAAAAGAAAGCGGTTTATCCGCTTTTAATTTTTTCTCCTGCCAGGCCAGGCCGTAATTGCTGCCCTGTGGCATGAACACCTGGTCGGTCAGTAAGCCTTTAATAACGGAAGGAAAGCCGCTGCTGTTCTTAATATCGATATGCACATTCAGTTCTTCGATCATATCGGTAATAGCCAACGGAAGTTTATATACTGCTGTTTCTTTTTCCAATACCAGCAATTGCTGTATCGTCATGGTGATCTTACGGCTGCCTCTCGCGGGAACAGGATAGATACGCACGCTGTAGTTATTGTAATAGTCGAGGGTCAGTAATGCCGGGTCAACCCTTTTACCGACAATAGTATTATACGCATTGGTCGCCTTCCATTTTTCTTCTATGGAACCATCCCTGAATTTCCCGAACAGGTCAAGCTGGAAAGCTGTAATAGCTTGCCCGGGCTCCAGTTTGAACGTGTACAAGCCTTCGATCTCCGTATCATTCGAATTATAAAACTCTATTTCAATAGAGGTCGTGGCCGTAAAAGCATCGGTCTTTACAGCGATACTCATTTTCTTCACGGCCATATGCCGGTTCCAGGCCTGGGAGATCCCGTAATTACTGAAGAGGATGGCGGCGAACAGGGTAAAAATCAACTTTTGCATAAGCACTCATTTGATAAGCGGATGCAAACTGTTAAAGAATTGCATAAATGATCTCTTCGTTTATGCAAACAATGCTCATTCCGCATCACGATAATGTTCTAAATCAATACATATGAAACTAATAACGTTTATAAGTGCCGGGATATTTATTGTATTTGCCGGCATGGTGATGAAAAAACAAAATGCTGAACAACGATCATTGTATGAAACAAAATGGTTGCTCCGTAAAATTCATACTGAAAATGGTGTGGAAGACGTGAATACAAAAGCATTTATAAAATTCGATGAGACGAAGAAAAGTGCGGGCGGGAACGGCAGCTGTAATAGTTTTGGCAGTACCGTGGAGATCAAAGGAAATGAAATAAATTTTATGAATGTCTTCTCTACCAAAATATACTGTGAAGGTGTTCAAAAAACAGAAGATGCATTTTTCAGGGGATTGGAGAAAGCGACCCGTTATGAGATAAAAGATAAAACTTTATTGATCTATAACAGCAATGACCTGTTACTTGAATTCACCGACGAATCAAAGTAAACAATAGGTAATAGACAATTGACATGCGTTTCATTGTGAGATCGCTTTGCCTCTTGCCTATTGTCTATTGCCTATTGCACATTACTATTCACCTGTTACTTGCTCCTGCCCTTTCTTTCCCCAGCTCCTGTGTTTTGCTCCATCCATCTTCACGATCTTTGGCGTAAACCTTCCCACCACATCTACCAGTGCTTTCTGCGATTGCATTACCGCGTGGATGTCTTTATATGCAAATGGTGATTCGTCCAATCCTCCGCCCATCAACTTCACACCGTATTTTTTCAGTTCATCCCTGAATTGTTTATCGGTCACTGAGGCAATGGCTCTTGTCCGGCTCATCTTTCTTCCGGCCCCATGCGAAGCGGAATTTATAGATGCTGATTCGCCTTTCCCTTTTACAATAAATCCATCTGCGGTCATCGACCCGGGAATAATTCCCAGTACATCTTTTCCTGCAGGCGTTGCTCCCTTACGGTGAACGATCACGTCTTTTCCTTCCCATTTTTCTTTCCACGCAAAGTTGTGATGATTCTCTACTACTTTGACCGGGTTCCGTCCTAGTTGCTTCACGATCTTGTCGTGAATAATATGATGACAAGCCGATGCATAATCACCTGCCAGGTTCATGGCGTTCCAGTATTCGATACCTTCTTCTTCATTCAGCGATAACCAGGCTAGGTTCTTTGCATCCTTGGGCAAACGCCTTTTGCTGATCGCCAGTTTGGTATAGTGGTTGGCAATATTCGCACCCAATGCCCTCGAGCCGGAATGTGTTAAGAAACCAACATACTTCCCGGCATCAACACCCAGTACCGGATCTTTCTCTTCGATCTCAATAATTCCAAACTCGGCAAAATGATTTCCCGACCCGGATGAGCCCAGTTGTTTCCATACCCTTCCATGCAATTTTTTCAATAAGGGTAACTTGTAGAACAATTCGTTCTCCATTATCTCATGATTGGACGCCTGGTCGAATTGCGCACCGCTTCCGAACAATGTTGCTTCTCCCAGTTCTCTTGCAAAGAATGATTCTTTATCTACCAGGTCCTTTGGGTTGATATCAAATACACTCAAACACATCCGGCAGCCGATATCCACACCCACTCCGTAAGGAATGACAGCATTCTCCGTTGCCAGGACACCGCCGATCGGTAATCCATAACCGCTGTGCGCATCGGACATTAAAGCACCCGCCACACTGATCGGCAGTTTCGCTGCCTGGTACATCTGGTGCATGGCGCCTTCCTCTATATGTTCCTGTCCAAAGACACTGAATTGAATACCTTGTTGATTTAATGATGTCTCTGTGCCACTGTCACCCTGAGTGTGCCGAAGGGTGGGCATCAATTGTTGTGCGATCAATCCCAGCACTGCGTCATTTTCATACTCCACCGGCGCTGCCAGTATTTTCCTTAATAGTTCCATCACTTTCTCCTTTGCTTCGTGCTTATAGTTCTTTTGCACCACATTCATGGCTATGCTGATCACCGGTCCTTCCGGGTAGCCGATAGCACGTAATTCTTTTCCTGTTATTTTTAATTTAATCATTTTCATTTGTTTTGCGCTAGGGTGACATTCAATATGAAGTTCCGCTCTCTCTTTGTTCCATTTTTATTAGCCTACTAAAGTAATTTAACAGTATTGTAAAGAACCTTAATTCATCACTACTTCCTGACGTCTGAAACCAACGACACTAATAGAAGATGTTCCAGGTGTTTTATCATGCGGGTTGGCGATCTCAGCAATGGTCATTGGCTGGACGATCTCCGTATCAAAACCAAAATGAGCTGATAGCCGTTTTGATTTTTCTACACCAAGCTTCGCAAACTCATACTTCGCTATCAGCCTGCCTTTTCGCATCAGTGCACTATCCACCATTGCCAGTGAGCTGTTGAACGTACAGATCAGTTGCACGTTCAGGAAATCTGCCAGCAACCCGTCTGAAATATTCAACAAGTTGGATACCGACGAACCGCTATCGTGCTTTCTTTCCATGATGATATTCTCCGCATCCTCGATGATCAGTACCGTGTTGGGGTTGTCGATCAGCAATTCAATAAAATCCGGGTTCATCAGGTTCCCGGCCACCGAAGGCGATACGAACAACACTCTTTTCCGGATCTTTCCCACCAGGTAACGCAGGTACGTTGTTTTACCGGTTCCCGGTAAGCCGTGCAGCAACACGATCCCCTTATCATTTTTCTGACCCAGTCGTTTCCGTACCAGCTCATCCACTTCTTTAAAATCATCCTCGTAAAAAAGATCCAGGTCCAGTTTTGTCCGCTTTATTTCCATCGGCTTCAATTCCAGGGAGTTCCTGCTCCGAACAATGAGGTTGATCTCAAGTGGTTGTCGCCTGCTTCTTTCCTTGAACTGGTTCGCCAGCTCCGTCACTTCGTTCACAAATTCATCGTCGTTTCCACTGTGGAAAAACTGGCAGTAATTGTCGTCAAACTCCACGATACATTTATTCTTTAAAATAAGGACCGTCCTGTCGAACTGGTACTTCTTTGCTTTTCGCTTGTACCATTTGTACTGGTGAATATGATCGATCCTGCCAGCATGTTTTTCCCTGAATGCCTCAAAAGCCTTCTCACCGTCCACGTTACTGATAAAGTTTATGCAGGGCAATCCATTAAAGCAATACAGGTACAGCATTTTCGCATCCAGGAATGTGTCATCGAATACATTGTTGGCATTAATCGTTTTCTGGTTGTATAAATTTTCCATTTTTTTATTTTTTGGTTTTCCTAAACTCCACGTTCCGGGAGAAGTTTAAGAAAACACTGTTTAGCATAGATTTGTCATCCTTCATGGTCTTTGCCCCGCTACTGTACCACTTTATTCGCACAGCTTGAACTCGCAAATGCTTCCGGCTTGGCTTTGAAGGCAAAACCCATTCCCACGATATACCCCATCGCTTCTTTCAATGCATCATTGCTTTTGAAGTTCGGGTTGGTGTTGATATCGGCATGCACTTCCATATCCACACTGTACCAGGAGAAGATATTGCACAATGCATACGCCACTTCGATACTCTTGCCTACTTCGGTCAGCATCCGCTGTTTGATGCTCATTTTCTGTCGGTTGATCTCATTGTGTATATACATGAAACCGCCTTT
>DASYLC010000196.1:0-17803 GCA_036009775.1 Chitinophagaceae bacterium | reverse complement strand
CAAGGGTGGTGTTTGCATTCAGTAACCGGATCATGAATAATAACTACCTGCAATTCGCCTTACAACCGGAGGCCAATGGCAATTATAAGACACTGGGCGAAGCCGTGATGGCAGCCAAGAATTTCACTTATCAGAATTCCGGGGATATCACCAATAACAGGAAATTCACATTGCTTGGTGATCCCGCATTGAAACTCGCCTTCCCTGCATTAAGAGTAAGAGCGACAAAAGTAAATGGGATACCCGTCGCCAACGCAGATACACTGAGCTCCTCGGAGAAAATTGTAATGGAAGGAGAGGTAACAGATATAGCAGGGAATGTACTGACCAATTTCAATGGCACTGTATACCCGGTCGTTCTTGATAAACCCCAAACGGTCAACACCCTTGCCAACGACCCGGGAAGCCAGGTCGCCGCTTTTCAATCACAGACCAACGCATTGTTCAAGGGTAAGGCTTCGGTAACCAATGGACGATTCAGTTTCACATTCAAAGTGCCAAAAGATATCAACTACCAGTTCGGGAACGGCAAACTCAGTTTGTATGCCGATAACGGAGCAACAGATGCCAATGGGATTTTTTCCAACTTCATCATCGGGGGCACCGCGAATAACCCGGGTAACGATAATCAGGGGCCGGAAATAAAATCTTATCTCAATGATGAATTATTTGTCAATGGCGGGATCACGAATCAAAATCCTGTCCTGATCGTGAAGCTGGCCGATTCATCGGGGATCAATACCGTGGGTACGGGTATCGGGCATGATATCATTGCCACACTGGATAATGACAACCGCCGGTATTACCTGCTGAATGATTTTTATCAAAGCGAACTGAACAGCTACCAGGAGGGAACGGTGCGTTTCCAGTTACCCGAACTCGAAGCAGGCCCGCATTCACTGAAAATAAAAGCATGGGATGTATTGAATAATTCGAATGAAATGGTGCTCGAATTCACGGTGGCTAAAGATGAGGAACTGCAATTAAGCCATGTGTTCAACTATCCCAATCCTTTTACTACTCATACGAGTTTCTGGTTCGAACATAATAAACCCGGACAGCCATTGCAGGTTCAGTTGCAGATCATGACGATAACCGGCCGCACTGTTAAATCATTCAGCCGGATGATCACCACTGAAGGCAATCGTTCCGCAGAGATCGAATGGGATGGGAAAGATGATTATGGTGACAGACTCGGCCGTGGCGTTTATCTTTACAAACTCCGTGTCGTTTCCCCGGATAAAAAGAAAAAAGAAGTGATTGAAAAGCTGGTGATACTCTAGTGCTTCCGTTTATCGAAAATCATTTTACCGGGCAGAACCATTCCTTTTCTTTTGCCGTATATAAATGGAAATTATTTTATGCGTCCTTTTTATGTTGTATTGATCTTGCTTTTTGTTTCGGCAACAGTTTCTGCGCAACAGGGCTCTATTCGCGGCTATATTAACGATGCGGACCTTAAAGTTCCTATAACCGGGGCCAGTGTAAATATTTCCGGCAGTAAAGGCGATAATTCGGATATGTTCGGGATGTTTACCATTGCCGGTGTGAACCCCGGACAGTATGAAATGACGGTCTCGCATATTGGTTATAAAACAGAGATCATCAACGTGGAAGTAAGACCGGACCTGCTCTCCAGTGTGAATGTGAACCTGAAAAAAGCTAATCTCGACCTGTCGGAAGTAAAAGTGAATGCTAAGAAAAGCAGCGCTCTCAATACAATCAGCGCTGTAGATATAAAACTCAGGCCCGTCAATACATCACAGGATGTGTTGCGTATCGTTCCGGGTCTGTTCATCGCCCAGCATGCCGGTGGCGGCAAGGCTGAACAAATATTCCTGCGCGGTTTCGATATCGATCACGGCACGGATATCAGCATCAGCGTGGATGGTATGCCGGTGAATATGGTGAGTCATGCACATGGGCAAGGCTATGCGGATCTGCATTTTCTTATTCCTGAAACAGTGGAAAAAGTAAATTTTGATAAAGGTCCTTATAATGCGGCCAAAGGAAATTTAGCAACTTCTGCTTTTGTTGATTTCAGCACAAAGGATTTCCTGGAGCATAACAGTCTTAAAATTGAAGCAGGACAGTTCAATACTCAAAGAGCATTTGGCCAGCTGAAACTTTTCAATAAGCAAACAGAAAAGAGCAGTCAGCAATTTTATATCGCCTCCGAATATTCCACTACGGATGGTTATTTCGAAAGCCCGCAGGATTTTCATCGTTTCAATGTGATGGGAAAATACAGTGCCTGGTTTGGTAACCAGTCGCAACTGACCATACTGGCTTCCACCTTTGACAGTAAATGGAATGCATCGGGACAAGTACCTGACCGGGCTGTAAAAGCCGGTATCATCGGGTGCTTCGGAGCGATCGATAATACGGAAGGCGGCAATACCAGCCGTACCAATATCACTATAAAATACAATCACCAGCGGAAGAGCGGGTGGAAAGCAACGGACCAGCTTTATTTCAGCCGGTATAAATTCAATCTCTATTCCAATTTCACATTCTTCCTGGAAGATCCTGTGGATGGCGATATGATCAACCAGCGGGAGGGACGGAATATTTTCGGGTTCGCTACCACGGAAACGAAATCGTATTTCATTGGAAATAAAAAAGCCACGACAGAAATTGGCGCCGGTCTCAGAATGGATGATGTAAAAGATATCGCACTGGCAAAAGCTCCGGCCCGCATATTCAAGGAATATATTCAGCTGGGTGATGTAAAAGAGTTCAATGGTTATGTATATGTGAACCAGGACCTGGAATTAAGCGACAAGTGGAACCTGAATGCGGCGCTGCGGTACGATAATTTCAAATTTCAGTACAAGGACAAACTGGCGGGCGTTACGGCATTCGGTAAACAAAAAAGAGGGATACTTAGTCCCAAACTAAATCTCAGCTATGCGCCAAATCAAAGAGTAAAACTTTACCTGAATAATGGATTCGGTTTTCATTCCAATGATACAAGGTTGATCCTGGCCAATGATGCAAAAGAAATATTGCCACGGGTCATTGGTACCGATCTTGGTATGATCATTAAACCCGGTAAGAACCTTGTTTTAAAAACAGCATTGTGGCATTTGTACTCTCAACAGGAATTTGTGTATGTCGGTGATGCCGGTGTGGTGGAGCCAAGTGGTAAGACAAGAAGAATGGGCCTGGATGTTTCCGCCCGTTACCAGTTCAATAAATGGCTGTTCGGCGATATCGATATGAATTTCACCAGGGCCCGTGCGATCGGTGAGACAAAAGGAGAAGACTATGTGCCATTGGCTCCTTCTCTCACCAGCATCGGTGGTATTACGGCCAGGACGGGTAAGGGTTTCAGCGGATCATTGCGTTACCGCCTGATCGGTGAAAGACCGGCCAATGAAGATAATTCGGTGAAAGCAGAAGGATATTTCCTGCTGGATATGGTAGCTGCTTATCGTTTCAAAAAATTTGAGTTCCAGCTTTCGGTAGAGAATATGCTCAATCGTGAATGGAGAGAAGCGCAGTTCGATACAGAATCAAAATTGAAATTTGAGACCGATCCTGTTTCTGAAATTCATTACACACCCGGGACACCTTCTTTTATAAAAGCGGGCATTACGTTTAACTTTTAGGAAAGATTGTTTTAATAACATCAAACAAAATTCAAGGTCTTCTTATGAAGGCCTTTTTTATTTTCAAAAAATCTGTACGTTACCGTTTACCGTATATTTTAACGTTGCCCCTCCCGCTCTAAACAAAAATTAAAAAAGTGATTATGCGAAAGTTTACATTTCGCCGGGCAACAATGCTATTGTTGTTTCCGGGACTACTTCTTTTTTCCCAATTCGTTCTTGCTTCCAGTCACAGGGAAGCCCCGCTGATCTCCAATGATCCGCTGGCGGACAATACAGACCTGTATGCATTCCGCAGTCCTGATGATCCCACAACGGTGACTATTATTGCCAATTATATTCCTTTTCAATTGCCGGAGGGAGGGCCGAACTATTATACGTTTGGTACGGATATACGCTATGAGATCCATATCAAGAACAGAACAACAACAGCAGGTGATGATATAACTTATCGCTTTACATTTTCACAGGTAAACCAGGATCCCACCACATTTTTTAATATCCGGCTCGGGCAGCAGAACATAAAAACAAATTATGTCTGTGAGAAAAGTACCAATGGTGGCACCAGCTTTACCACGATCGTAGCCAATGGTACCGTACCGCCCGCGAATATCGGCCCCGTTCCATTCAAAATGCAACGGTTGGACTTGGCGCAGCGAATTATAATACACTTGTACAAAATGCAATTGCAACCGCGACCACCGCGGAAAAAGTATATTGCGGCCCCGCCGATGATCCTTTTTTTGTGGACCTGGCCGGGGCATTTGATGTTGGTAATTTCAGGCCCGAAGGAAATACTACCAATCCTGCCAAAGATGGATTGGCAAGATATAATGTACACAGCATCGCGGTAAAGATCCCGATCGGCCTGTTGCAAAAAGATGGCAAAGATGTTTCGCAGGCCGCGAATATCCTGGATGGAGATTTTGTGATCGGTGTATGGGCATCTGCCAGCCGTCGCCAGATAAAAACATTAAGCGCAACAGGCGTTCCCGCTTATTCAGGAAATTTTGTACAGGTATCAAGACTGGGAATGCCACTGACCAATGAAGCCGTCATCCCGCTGGGAAGTAAAGACAAATGGAATGCGACCACTCCTTACAATAGCAATGACCTGCAATTCGCACCTTTCTTTGCCAATCCCGAGCTGGCATTATATATGGACAGCTCACAATTCGGTGGTGCCGTTCCTTCCCTGAATGATCTGCGCATCCAAACCCACTCATTAGGTACGTATGATTTCAGGAATGGTAAGCCCGGTTTGTTTGTATTAAAAGGATCACCGGCGCTGGCAGGTACAGCACTGGATGATGCGATCTTTGGTACGGTCTTATTACCCGATGCAACAAGCCCGCGTGCGGTAGACCTGTTACCGATCTTTTATACCGGTGTCCCCAATCTCGCTCCGTATCAATTGGCGACAGGCAAGAATAACAATGTACTTGCACCCGGGAAACCCTTTATCAATAATTTCCTTCCTACGCTTGGTGATATGCTTCGTTTAAATATGGCCGTTCCGCCCACACCCAGGAACGATCCTAACTTCAGTTCACTCGGTATCATACAGGCAGCGGTATTGGGTCTCACCAATCCTGCCTACAATGGTTCTACGATGCTGCAGTTCATTCCCAATATGGATGGATTTCCAAATGGTCGCAGACTGGAAGATGATGTAACCACGATCGAGCTACAGGCAGTGGGTGGTGTGGCATTGGCAGCGATCGGTCTCTGGTATGATGATTTTACGGGAACAGGAAGTCCTGTTACCAATAAACTGGTTCGTACGATCAGTTTTAAATCAGGACCCACCACGAACGATACTACATTCCGGACATCATTCCCGTATGTACAGAATCCGTGGAGAGGCTATGATTACACCTTAAAAGCAAGATTCTGATCCTGCACAACTCCATTATTAATTGTAACAATCATAATATGAAAAAAATTATAAACATAAAAACGCTCCTGTTGGTACTGATGCTTTGTATCCTGCAGGCGGCGATCGCTTCTTCACACCGCGAGGCACCGTTGATCTCCAACGACCCGCTTGCAGATAATACGGACCTCTATGCATTCAAGAGCCCGACCGATGCGGAGAAAATTATTCTGATTGCTAATTATATTCCCTTCGAGCATCCGGCTGGTGGTCCTAACTGGTATTCGTTCGGGACCAATATCCGCTACGAGATCCATATCGATAATAAAACATCCACTGCGGGTGATGATATTGTTTATCGTTTCACTTTTCAGCAAACGAATGAAGACGCTTCTACTTTTTTCAATATCCGTTTAGGCAAGCAGAATATTAAAACAACCTATACCTGTGAACGCAGTATGGATGGTGGTGTTACGTTCACTGCCATTAAAACAGGCGGTTTGGTCCCTCCTCCCGATATTGGTCCACGTTCTGTTCAATCGGCCGTAGGATTAAATGCGCCCGGTTACCAATCATTGGTGCAGTCGGCGATAACCACGGCTACTACCGGTGAAAAAATATTCTGCGGTCCTGTTGATGATCCTTTCTTCGTTGACCTGGGCGGTGCATTCGATGTAGGTGGATTCCGTACAGCAGCGCAGGGTGCTAGAGATGGACTGGCAAAATTCAATTGTCATTCCATTGTGCTGGAAGTTCCTGTGTCTACTTTACAGAAAGACGCGAAGACCGTCGCACAAGCGGCGAATATCCTTGATGGTGATTATGTGATCGGCGTGTGGGCATCTGCCAGCCGTCCGCAAATGACCACGTTGAGCACGACAGGCGCTGCTCCCGCTGTTTCCGGCAACTGGATACAGGTATCAAGACTGGGTATGCCACTGACCAATGAAGCCGTTATTCCTATCGGAACCAAAGACACCTGGAACGGAACCAATCCTTATACAGGCGATGGTGCTTTTGTTCCTTTCTTCCGGAATCCGGAGCTGGCATTATATATGGACAACTCTGCTTTTGGTGGTGCCGTTCCGGGACTGGCCCCGCTTCGTATTCAAAGCAATTCACTGGGAGCATTTGATTTCAGGAATGGCAAACAGGGATTATGGCCGTTGAAAGGTACGGCTGCTGTGACCGGTACTGCATTGGATGATGCGATATTCGGAACGATTCTTTTGCCGAATAATTCCAGCCCGAGGGCCGTTGATATACTTCCTATATTTTATACAGGCGTACCTAACCTTCGTCCTTATCAATTAGCTACAGGAAAAGGCGGCAATCCATTAGCTGCCGGTAAACCCTGGGTCAATAATTTTCTGCCCTCTTTGAGTGATGCACTGCGGCTGAATATGGCAGTACCGGCTACACCCAGGACCGATCCTAAATTCAGTTCACTCGGATTGGTACAGGCGGCGGTGCTGGGGTTGACCGACCCGGCTTATAACGGTAATACAAATCTCCAGTTCATTCCCAATATGGATGGATTCCCGAATGGCCGGAGGTTGGAAGATGATGTGACTACGATCGAATTGCAGGCCGTATCAGGAGTAGCACTCGCTGCTATCGGTTTGTGGTATGATGATTTTACCGGCGGCAGTCCTGTTACACCTGATCTTTTAAGTGTTCTCTCCTTCAATGCCGGTGTAACGAAGAATGATACAGCACTGAAAACAAGTTTTCCTTTCGTACAGAATCCATGGAGAGGTTTTACAGGAGCCAGTTATGCGGCACCGGAAAACCCAACCCTGGGACTTAGTTTACCGGAAGGATCATTACTTGCTTATCCTAACCCATTTACCACATCCGTGACCTTCCATTATAAACTGGCAACTGCGGGTGATGTAAAGATTCGGTTCAGTAATGTATCCGGACAGGTAGTAAAGGAGGTCAGTCAGGGCACACGTCCCGCAGGTATGCACTACGTAACGGTGAATGAAGCAAGGCTGGCAACAGGGATTTATTTTGCAAGATTGATAGTAAATGGAAAAATATATAAAGCGGTCCAGGTCTTAAAGACCCTGTGATCGTGTCACCTATTGTTTAACCACAATATTTCAATAAGATGTTAACGGTAATGAAAAAAATAAATGGTATCAACCTGGTCCTGCTTTGTGCAGGATCAGTGCTGATCATGGCAGTGAACAGCAGTTGCAGATCGAAAGCGGCTGATTATAATAATACCACGATATCAAACGACCTGGCCATCCCCGCCTTGTTTGAAAGAAAGGGTGAACTGTCCAAAGCGGCCGAATGGCAAAAGACAAAAGAAAAAGTGGCTGAGCTGAACCAGAAGATCGGCAAAGATGCCAATGACCTGAAATCGAGGCTGCAACTCGCCGTCATTTATATGAGTGAGGCAAGGATCACCGGGGAGCATCCTTATTATTATCCTGCTATCCTTAAGATACTGGATGGGGTACTGGCACTTGACGGTAAGAATTTTGAAGCATTGGTCTACAAGTCTTCCGTAAAAATGTCGCAACACCAGTTTGCTGAAGCAAAACAGATCGCGGAGAAAGCAAGGCTGATCAATCCTGATAATGCTTATGTATATGGTGTACTGGTGGATGCCAATGTGGAATTGGGCAATTACGAAGAGGCCGTAAAAATGTCGGATAAGATGCAGGCGCTTAAACCGTCGCTGGAATCATATTCAAGAGCTTCTTATCTCCGGGAGATCTATGGTGATTACCCGGGCGCCATTGATGCGATGAAGATGGCAGTGCAGGCAGGGGTACCGGGATCAGAACCCTGGTGCTGGAGTAAAAAGACACTCGGACATCTTTATGAAAAGACTTCCCGCTGGAATGAGGCCGGTCAGCAATATGAAGAAATATTAGTGACCCGTCCGAGCTATGCTTTTGCCCTCGAAGGAATGGCAAGGGTGGAAAAGTCCGGGAAAAATTATTCCGGTGCGCTGGAATTATTGGAACAGGCCTCAGCGATCATGCCGGAATTTTCTTTCAACGAGGAAAAGGCCGGGATCTATGAACTGCAGGGTGAGACCCAAAAAGCCAGCAATGAATATGAAAAAGTTCTGTCCATGCTGAAACAAGATGAGGTTTCTGGTCATTCGGTATCCCTTGAAATGTGTAGGATTTACACAAAAACTGGTCAATACGGGCTTGCCGTTGAACAGGTAATGAAAGAGTACAGGCAACGCCCGCTTAATATAGATATAAATAATGCGTTGGCCTGGGCCCTCTACAAAAAAAATGAAGGGGAAAAGGCCCGGGAATATTTAAATACTGCGTTGAAAACGGGCTCAAAAGACCCGGAATTGCTGGAAAGAGCCCGCCTGATAAAAAAAGATGGGTAAAAACCGGATATCCTGTATGTTTGCACCCATATTTTTGGGTGGCAATACAATAAAAAACAGGCGAAAACGTTCAAGGTTTCAAGTTGACAATAGTGCAGGATCGGGGGGTAGAATAGGTCAACTTACCTCATAAAAACCCTGAAAATTTCCAATTTTTTTGTTTCCGATAAAATTCTATATTTTAGTTTTGTATTTAATCAAAAGCTCTATATTTACACCATTATTAAAAACTTACTAATGAGACCAACTGCTTTAAAACTAACTGCCGGATTCCTGCTCTTTTGTGGATTATCATCCACTGTAAAAGCCCAGGTTGACCCAATCAACGTTGTTACAACTGCTGTTCCTTTTCTGCGTATTTCACCCGATGCCCGTTCAGGTGGTATGGGAGATATGGGTGTTGCCACTTCTCCTGATGCTGTTTCTGGATTGTGGAATGTGGGTAAAGTAGCTTTCAACACATCTAAAGGTGGTATCAGCGCCACTTATACTCCATGGTTGAAAGACCTGGTAAACGATGTATATCTTGCTAACCTCGCAGGTTATTATAAATTTGATGACAACCAGGCTTTACACGCTTCATTGCGTTATTTCAGCCTCGGTAACATCACGTTTACTGATAACCTCGGAAACGACTTCGGTAGCTTCCGCCCAAGAGAATTTGGTATCGATGTTGGATACTCCCGTAAACTGAGCGCTAAAAGCGGTATCGGTGTTACATTGAAATTCATCAGCTCTAACCTGGCTGGTGGTACTACAGTTGGAAGTACAACTTACAAAACCGGTAATGCAGTTGCTGCTGATATCGGATACTATCATGATGGTGTAAAAGCTGATGGTGATGGTTTCGCATGGGGAGCTGTTTTATCTAACCTCGGTTCTAAGATCTCTTATACTGATAATGCAGATGCTAAGGATTTCATCCCTGCTAACTTAGGCCTTGGCTTTAACTATAGAAACAGGATCAATACCAATAACTCTATCTCTTTTGGTGTTGAGATCAACAAACTGTTAGTTCCTACTCCTCCTGCTGAAGGAGATGCTGCCGGTCTTGCTGAATACAGGAAAAAAGGTGTTATCGGAAGCTGGTTCAGCTCTTTCGGTGATGCTCCTGATGGATTCGGTGAAGAACTGAAAGAATTCCAGGTGTCTCTGGGTGGTGAATACTGGTATAACAACCAATTCGCTCTCCGCGCTGGTTATTTCTTTGAAAGCAAAGAAAAAGGTAACCGTCGTTATTTCACAATGGGCTTAGGTCTTAAATACAACATCTTCGGTTTCAATTTCGCTTACCTCCTGCCTTCAGGAAGTGGTGTTAACCGCAACCCATTATCAAACACACTGCGTTTCTCAGTTCTGTTTGATCTGGATGGTGGTAACAAAACCAAATAAGATCATCATATAATTTATATATGACCGTCCCGCCTCAGGCGGGACGGTTTTTTTATGTCCCGTAGTTACCGGAAATAATAGGAGCATTCAACCCGAGTTTAAGGATATTTGCAGCATAAAATCATCGCATGTCATACCGTATAGGTTCCGGGATCGATTTTCATAAACTGGTGGAGGGCCGCGAACTCTGGCTGGGTGGAGTGAAGATCCCTTTTCATAAAGGAGCATTGGGTCATAGTGATGCAGATGTACTGCTTCATGCGATCTGTGATGCTTTGCTCGGGGCGCTTTGCCTCGGGGATATCGGTACTCATTTCCCTGACACGGACCCGGCATATAAAAATATTGACAGCAAGATCTTGTTGCAAAGAACGACCGCCCTGATAAACAGCGAAGGATATTCCGTAGTGAATATTGATACTACGCTTTGCCTCGAAGCCCCCAAAGTAAAACCCTATGCAGCGGAGATGCAACAGACGATCGCTGCCATACTGGGTATCCCGGAAAAAGATGTGGCGATAAAAGCGACAACAACCGAACAACTCGGTTTTGTTGGCCGTGGTGAAGGGCTAATGGCTTATGCGACCGTTTTACTGAAGAAGAATCCCTGATCGTATTAATTATCTTTACAGGAATGCCAGGAATAGAAATAAAAATTATCAATCATTCTTCCAATCCTTTGCCGGAGTATGCAACAGCCGGCTCTTCGGGAATGGATATCAGGGCCAGCCTGGATGAACCGGTCATTTTACGATCACTGGAAAGAACATTGATACCCACAGGGCTTTTTATCGAATTACCGGGTGGGTACGAAGCCCAGGTTCGCCCACGGAGCGGGTTGGCGATCAAACAGGGGATCACCTGCCTGAACACACCCGGTACCATCGATGCTGACTATCGCGGAGAAATTAAGATCATTTTAATCAACCTTTCAGGCGAAGAACAGGTCATACAACCCGGTGACCGCATTGCCCAGCTGATCGTTCAAAAAGTAGAGAAGGGTTTTTGGAAAGAAGTAACATCACTGGAGATCACCGGAAGGAATGCGGGTGGATTTGGTCATACAGGAAAACAGTAAAAAAATGAAGAGCAGCCTTACAGCATTTATTGGGTTCATCTGCCTGTTCTGCTCATGCAGATCCACCAAAAAGATCCAGACCGCGGTGGCTAAAAAGGATACTGCTGCCATAGTGATGAGCCTGCCGCCTGATCATGGAAAAGAAGATTCCATTGCTTTTATCAAAGAGATCTTTCAGGGGATCGGGAAAAACTATATAGACTTTACCACGTTCTCCGGCAAGATCGATCTCGATTATGAAGATGCCGACGGGAAAAAATATAATGTCAATGCGCATGTAAGGATGTATAAGGACAGTGTGATCTGGATCTCTATTACGGCAATTCTCGGGATCGAAGGTTTGCGGGTACTGATCACCCCCGATTCGGTAAAATTGCTGGATAAGCAGAATAAGATCTACATGCCGAGAAGTGTTTCTTTTCTCCAGGAAGTAACAGCGCTCCCGCTTGACCTGGCCACCCTGCAGGATCTTCTATTGGGCAACCCTGTCTTTCTTGATTCCAATATTATATCGTATAGCCGGAGCGGCAACACGATCTCCTTACAAAGCAACGGGACATTTTTCAAGAACCTGTTCACGATCGGAGAGAGCGATAAGCTGGTACAGACCAGTAAGCTGGATGATATCGATATGCTCAGGAGCCGTACCTGTTATCTTACCTATTCTGATTACGAGGATAAAAAAGGCCCCGATGGCTACCGTGTCAATTTTTCTACCAAACGGACCATCCATGTTGCCGAGAAGAAGAAACTCGATATAAAAATGGATTTTAAACAGATCGATTTTAATGAAAAGTTAAGTTTTCCCTTCTCTGTGCCTAAAAATTATGAGCAGAATTAGATTAATAAAATTTATTTTGCATATTGCCGTTATCTAGGACACGATCCCGCACCCTGTTTTTTAACCCACATCCCTTTAACAATGAGAAAAAAGATCCTCTTTGGTTTATTGCTTTCCGGCTTATCAGCCATGATCGCCGCGCAACCCGTTACTGATAAGGGCCAGTTGGAGAAAGAGCGCAAGGAAATTCAAAAAGAGCTCAGCGAGATCCAGGGTCTCTACAATAAAGTAAAGGGGCAGAAGAAGCAAACATTGGGTCAATTGAATGTGCTGAACAGGAAGATCAATCTCCAGGAACAGTATCTCAGTAATATTAACAAGGAGATCCGGGGTATTGATGACGATATCTACCTGAGCAACCTGGAAATATACAGGCTCCAGAAACAAATGGATACCCTGAAATCACAATATGCAAAAACGGTTGTGTATGCTTACAAGAACCGCAGCAATTATGATTACCTGAATTTCATATTCTCTGCTAATAGTTTTAATGATGCTGTTCGCAGGATATCTTACCTGAAAAGTTACAGAGCCTACCGCGAAAAACAGGTAAGCACTATCCTGGAAACACAGGACCTGATCGCCAAACGCAAGCAACAGCAACTGGGACGGAAAGAACAGAAAAATGTAGCATTGAACAACCAGACCAAACAGGTACAGGAACTGGCCGTGCAGAAAAAGGAGAAAGACGCTGTCGTCAACCAGCTGAAGTCAAAAGAAAAAGATCTTTCCAAAGAAATTGCCGCTAAAAAGAAGAAAGACCGTGACCTGCAAAACGCTATCATGGCTATTGTACGAAGGGAGATCGAGCTCGCTAAGAAAGAAGCTGAAGCGAGAGCAAAAGCAGATGCCGAGGCTAAGAAAAAAGCAGATGATGTCGCCAAAAGGAATAAGCCTGCGGAAAATCCCACCGTCGGAAAGCCGGCCGTAAACCCTGCCGACAATCCAACAGGTTCCACCACCAAAAGAAATGAACCTACCAAGAGACCCGATAGCTACCTGAACTTTAATGCAACGGATATCGCATTGAATAATAAGTTCGAATTGAACAAAGCCAAATTGCCATGGCCGGTTGACAATGGAATTGTCACCCTGCATTTCGGGCCTAATAAAATTGATAATACCCTGCTCACTTTTGATAATCCCGGGCTGACCATTTCTACACCGTCATCCGGTGTGCCTGTCAAAGCTGTATTTGATGGAGAAGTGAGCAGTGTCTATAACCTGGGTGATGGGATGGCCGTTACGATCCGCCATGGTAAATATTTTACTACGTACAGTAATCTTACTTCGGTGAGTGTGAGTAAAGGGGCTGCCGTCAAAACAGGCCAGTCGATCGGTAAAGCAGGTAAAGATGATGATGGAAATGGCGGGCAGATCGATTTTATCCTGATGATAGAAATGAAGAATGTGAATCCACAACCCTGGCTTCGTCGTTAATAAACCGGTAAATAATATTGATAAAGGATCCTCCTCTTAAAACGGGAGGATTTTTTTATAGGAAGCGTTCATACAGTTTTTCATAGATGGGGATGATATGCGTGATATCAAACTGCTTTGCGTGCAGGGCTGCACTGTTTTTGAATTGCTGGAGGGTATCATCATCTTTTAAAATGCTGAGGGCCTGCCGGCTCATAGCATCGATATCACCGACATTACTCATAAAACCTGTTTTCCCATCAATATTTATTTCTGACAGACCACCGGCATTCGTGGAAATGACCGGCACACCTGCTGCCATAGCTTCCAGTGCGGCCAATCCAAAACTTTCATACTCTGAAGTAAGCAGGAACAGGTCCGCGATGGCGAGAATATCTTCCATTTGTTCCTGTTTCCCAACAAATCGGATCTCTTCCTGGACACCGAGTTCCCTTCCCAGGTCTTCGGCAGTGGATCGTTCGGGGCCATCACCCACAAATAAGAGTTTGGAAGGTATTTGTTTGTTTACTTCCGCGAAAATCTTAACAACATCCTGCACCCTTTTTATTTTCCTGAAATTAGAAGCATGCAATAAGACCCTTTCTCCATTGGGTGCGATCACTTTTTTGAATGCGTCGATCGGTTTTCGCTGGAAGCGGCTTACATCCACGAAATTGACGATGACCTCGATCTCTTTGGTGATCGCAAAATGTTTGAATGTTTCGTCACGAAGATTTTGCGAGACAGCAGTAACCGCATCGCTTTCATTGATAGAAAAAGTAACTACCGGGGCATAGGTTTTATCGCGGCCCACCAGGGTAATATCTGTTCCGTGCAGTGTCGTAATGACAGGGATCTTCTTTCCCTCTTTTTCCAGTATTTTTTTTGCCATATAAGCCGCAGACGCATGCGGGATAGCATAATGTACATGCAAGAGGTCGAGACTATTGTTCCTGATCACATCCACCATAGTACTGGCCAGGGCCGTTTCATAAGGCGGGTAATCAAAAAGAGGGTAGGTCGGGACCTGCACCTCGTGGTAAAAAATGTTGGGGATAAAACCATTGAGCCTGACCGGCTGCTGGTAAGTGATAAAATGTACCTGGTGTCCTTTTTGGGCAAGGGCTTTACCCAGTTCAGTCGCTAAAACACCGCTACCGCCGAATGTTGGGTAGCAAACAATTCCGATCCGCATAAATTATGAATATGGCTACCGAAGGTAACAGTTTTGAGGCAGGAAGGTTTGCCATTTACCTTAATTCTTTATGCTGTTTTTTTCAGTTTCGGTTATCTTTATCAAAATTGAGATATATGAGAAAATTGTTTGTTTTGCTGGCCCTTTTCCTGGCAGGCGCCACTGCTTTTTCACAAAAAGAAGACTCCACATTTATCAAACGCATTTCCGATGAGATACTGGTAAACGGGAAAGCTTATGAGAACCTGCGCCACCTGACCAAGCAAATAGGAGGCCGGCTGGCCGGTTCGGCGGGAATGGTGAAAGCGGAAGCATGGGGCTTGAAAACGATGCAGGAAAGCGGGGCTGACCAGGCCTGGCTGCAAGAGTGCATGGTGCCGCATTGGGTGAGGGGCGGAACAGACCAGGCCAAAGCGAAATATGGAGTGGGAAATAAACAATCGAAAGTACTGGATGTGGTGGCGCTTGGCAATTCAACAGGCACCGGAAAAAATGGGAAAGAAGCACAAGTTGTAATGGTGAATTCTTTTGAGGAGCTGGAAAAAGTGAAAGATAATATCAAAGGGAAAATTGTTTTTTACAATTATAAGTTCAATGATACCTATGTGAATACTTTCCTGGCTTACCGTGATGCTGGTCAGTATCGCGGCCAGGGACCCAGCCGCGCTGCGAAATATGGGGCGATCGCTGTTATTGTCAGGAGTTTATCACACGCTACTGACAACAATCCGCATACAGGAGCTACACGCTATGATTCCAGTTATGAAAAGATCCCCGCAGTTGCCATTGGATTGCGCGATGCTGATTGGTTACATGATGCCATAGAAACACAGAAACGGGCACTCACTTCGCCGATGCGGATATTTATTAAAACCAATGGGAGCTTTCTTCCGGATACGATCGGGCATAATGTCATCGGAGAAATAAAGGGCTCCGAGTTCCCGGATGAGATCATTACAGTAGGAGGGCATTTGGATAGTTGGGATAACTGCGAAGGCGCTCATGACGATGGAGCGGGTTGTGTACAGACGATCGAGATATTGAGAGCTTTCAAAGCGATCGGGTATAAACCAAAAAGAACGATACGGTTTGTTCTGTTCGCCAATGAAGAGAATGGATTGAGAGGCGGTACTAAATACGCCGACGAAGCAAAGGCAAAGAATGAAAAACATATACTGGCGATCGAAAGCGATGCGGGTGGCTTTACACCCAGGGCATTGGGTTTTACCGGGACCGATGAGCAATACCAGAAATTCATGTCCTGGAAGGAACTGATCGCTCCGTATGGTTGCACTGAATTCAATAAAGGCGGTGGCGGAGCCGATATCGGCGCCTTGAACCGGTTACTGAAAACCGCGATGGCCAGTCTTAATCCTGACACACAGCGTTATTTTGATATTCATCATTCCCGGAGCGATGTGTTCGAAGCGGTCAATAAAAGAGAACTGGAACTGGGTGCTGTGAATATGGCGGCATTGATCTATCTCGCGGATAAATATGGATTATGAGTCCTTATTATGAGGCGATACAAGAGGAGTACCGGGTTAGCACGGATCCTGCATTACTGGATATCGACATGGTCCATCATTATCTTTCCAACCAATCATACTGGGCGGCAAATATTCCCAGGGAAACCGTGATGAAATCCATCGCCAATTCTCTTTGTTTTGGCCTCTATTGGCAAAATAAACAGATCGGTTTTGCAAGACTGGTAACCGACAGGGCAACATTCGCTTACCTGGCCGATGTATTCATAATCGAAGAACGCCGGAAGAAGGGATTAGCAAAATGGCTGATAGGGGTGATCCAGTCACCCCCGAGCTACAGAACCTGCGTCGCTGGATGCTGGGGACAAGCGATGCACATGGCTTGTATGAACAGTTTGGCTGGACCGTGCTGGATGAGGATACCCGTAAACGTTTTATGTAAAGGCATAATAAGAACGTATACCAATAGCTGTTAACGGATCAATGCAGCGATGACCTCATTTACCTTCACAAAAGGAAAAGAATCAACCGCCCGGTCCATTTGCTGTTTTATTTCAGCCGTACAAAGATTGCCTATACTTCCTTCATGGGTATGTTGGATAGCGGTACTATAATGGAACTGGCCTGACTCGATATCCAGCCCTATTTTTTTATAAGCATCGCGGAAAGGCATCCCGTTATTCACCAGTTTATTTACTTCTTCCACGCTGAACAGGTATTTATATTTTTCTTCGCTGAGGATCTCTTTTCTGATCTCTATGTTGGACAGCATCAGGCCGGCCATTTCCATACAGTCTTTCAATGTCCTGAATGCCGGGAATAAATGCTCTTTCAGCAACTGCAAGTCGCGGTGATAACCGGAGCTAAGATTGGTGGTCATCAGTGTGATCTCGTTTGGCAGGGCCTTGATCCGGTTACAATGAGACCGGATCAGTTCAAATACATCCGGGTTCTTTTTGTGCGGCATGATGCTGCTTCCTGTTGTCAATTCCTGCGGAAAAGAGATAAAGCCGAAATTCTGGTTCAGGTACAAACAGGCGTCCATACTGAGTTTTGACAGGGTATCAGCCAGGTTGGACAGGGCCTGTGCTACGATCCGTTCCACTTTTCCTCTTCCCATCTGGGCATACACTACATTATAGTTCAGGTCGTCAAAGCCCAGCAGTTTTGTGGTAAGGCTGCGGTTGATCGGGAAGGAAGAACCATAGCCTGCCGCGGAGCCCAACGGATTTTTATTGACCACATCGTATGCGGCTTTTATCGTGATAGTATCATCAACCAGGCTTTCTGCATACGCTCCAAACCAAAGCCCGAAAGAAGAAGGCATGGCCAGTTGTAAATGGGTATAGCCGGGAAGCAGATGGTCTTTATATTTTTCACTCTGGGTTTGCAACAGGGCAAAGAAGGAGTGTGTGGTATTCACGATTTCTTCCAGTTCATTCCGTAAAAAGAGTTTTACATCCACCAATACCTGGTCGTTACGGCTGCGGGCGCTGTGTATCCTTTTTCCAATATCTCCCAGCTTTTG
>DASYLC010000195.1:0-2877 GCA_036009775.1 Chitinophagaceae bacterium | reverse complement strand
AAGACGGTAACTTACAAATCGTCCGTCGGGGCTGACACCAAGTCCCTGCAGGGTTTTATCTTCCAGGCTGATCGTGCGGAGCTCTTTTTCTTTTGGTAAATTCTTTGTGTAGGCTTCTCCCGCTTCTCTTTTTTCCTTTCTTTCTTTTAATACCTGGAAATACTGGAGTTGATCATTCTTCAGCCAGTTTTCCTGTTGGTTGCCGGAACCTGTGCTGCCGGCAGCACCCCTTGCACCCCCGCCCGTGCTGCCGCCACCATCCGATGCTTTCGTATTCGTCAGTTGTATAGTTTCACCATTCATGATATCCCAGGCATATAAATTCTGGTTACGGCTGTAAACGATCTTTGTTTCATTGAAGGAGAACTGCGGGTTGGATTCTACGTCGACCGTCTGGGTGATGCGTTTGATCTTCCCTGTTTTTATGTCGGTATAAAAAATATCGCCATCCTTTACATAGACCTGTTGTGTTCTTGACAGGTTATAATTGGGGTTGCCTTGTGCATTCAGAACCTGCTTTTCTGCTACGGTGGCTTTGACAGGTGTTTTATTCGTGATCGTGATATAGTAAAGCGAATCGGAAGGGGCTTTTTCCGGGTTCCACAAAAAATAAAGCTTCGTTCCATCCTGGCTCCAGAATGTACCCGAGGGAGAAGTGCCGATCCATTTAGGATCTCTCATTATTTTTTCAACGGTCAGTTTGGAAGGGCCCTGTGAAAAACTAGTGAAAGAAAGAAGTAACAGGAGGGTAGCGATACCGGTTTTTTGCATGGTCAGCAGTTTAGGCTATAAATATATTGGAAAGATGCAAAAGAAGGTGCCATCAGCGAAAAACTATCCCGGGAAAACTATTTAATTATTGGGGGCGCCACCATCGATCCAGCAAAGGATCGAATTCTTTTGAGCAGTATTCAGGCTGCTTCCCTGCGGCATCAGTCCCGAGGCGATGGCCGCCCTTACCTGGCTGCGGGCAGAAAAGACCTGGTTATAATTTGTCAGCGGGCCCGGCCCATTGACACTTCCGGCTGCATGACAACTGGGAACATTGCAGGTGGATTGAATAATGGGATCTATATTGGCCGCAAAGGATTTGTTGGTCACTGTACTGCAATCCAAACCACCACCGCTATCCTTACTGCATGAAAGGGCCATAACAACCGAAACGATGAATAGTACAAGCAACTGGTAGGGTTTAGCCATCTTCTCACATTTAAAATAAGATACGTTCGAACTAAATAAACGAAAAAAAATAAATTAAGTTGTCCTTGCGTATTCACGGGATTTTGCGCAGCGAATTTCCCATCAGGTCGACGGAGATTCCTGGGGCGAAGGGATACCCATCCTCTTTAATAAGTCATAATAGCGGGGATCATCTTTAACGCCGCGGTAGGCAGGGTATTCCGTAAAATAGGTCACAGGCCCCAGCCGCTTATCGATACATTGATTGATATAATAAAACGATCTGTCCGCATCTCCCAGGCTGTACCATATCGCAGCGAGATCGGCATCGACGATAGCGCCGGGTTCTTCTATCACCCGTTGTTCCATTTTACGGATACATTCCAGTGCATTTTCTCTTTGTCCGAGCATTCCATAGGTAAAGCCCATACCCATCAATCCTTTCAAAGGATGATTGGTGAGCCGGTGCACTTCTTCGAAAAGGGGTAATGCTGCGGCCCAGTCACCTTTCATGCCGATGGCCCAGGCTTTCATTTCAATACTGGCCCGCATACGGGGATTCATATATAATAATTTCTCAGCCTGTTCGATGGCTTCGTCATAGCGTTCATTGAAAATATACATATTACCGAGCGACTGCATGATACCGGGGGAAAGAGGATCCAGCAAGGAAGCATCCTGCAAAGCTTTCAATGCTTTTTCTTTTTGCCCCATGACGATATAATAGAATCCGAGCAGGTCGAAGGCTTCAATAGCACCGGGATTTAACCGCAACGCTTCCTGTAACGATTTATATCCTTCCGCCCAGTTCCATTCATAAAATAACTGCATACTGGCTTTGGCAATATACCCATCTGCCAGGTTGCTGTCGAGCTCTATCGCTTTATCGGAATATTTTTTTACGATCTCAAAAGCCTGGTCGGGTATCATCTGGCCGGCGGAACCCAGGTGGGCATAGGAAGAGGCGGCCATTGCATAAGGTTGTGCGTAATTGGGTTCAATAGCGATCGCTTCCTCGCAACATTCGATACACTTTTTTCCGTCGGCCGGTGTCAGTTTATTCCAGAAATGAAGGGCTTTGAGATAACAGGTATACGCTTCGATATTCTTTACATGTGTCTTTACCAGTTTTTCTTCCTGCTGCGCGGGCAACAGGTTTTCCCGTAGTTTATTGGCGATGATGCCGCTGATCTCATCCTGCACTTCAAATATATCCGTGAGGTTGCGGTCATAGGTCTCACTCCAGATATGATAACCATCGGCGGCATTGATCAGCTGTGATGTGATGCGCACCCGGTTACCCGATTTGCGCACACTGCCTTCCAGCACTTTGTCCACATTGAGCTGGATGGCGATATCGCGGATATCATTGTTCTTTCCTTTAAAGGCAAAAGCGGAAGTGCGGGATGTGACCTGCAATCCATCAACCCTGGTGAGTGTGTTGAGCAATTCTTCGGTGATCCCGTCACTGAAATATTCGTTCTCGGGGTCGGCGCTCATATTAACAAATGGGAGGACAGCCAAACGATTCTTTGGCGCCTGTGTCTTTCCTTTTAATTCTTCACGGCTCGGTACAACGATACCATCATTGGCGATCGCGAAGACCCTGACCGGCGTTTTTACATTCTTGAGTTCGAAATAGCCCATTTCACGGGTAATGATCGCTTCGTGGTTCTTTATTTCATCATATACTTTTTC